>DAOUMU010000047.1:0-3138 GCA_034409055.1 Anaerolineae bacterium | reverse complement strand
CCAACACCTGCATCAAGACCTTTAATCCCCTGGTTCACGCGGTCATGTCCCAACCTCCTTATCAAGATTCGGCCCGCACCTTCTGGATTGTCGATAGTGGTTGCGCTCACCATCGCAGTACCTTCCCCGCTCGCCTCCAGAGTATGTATGCCAATGCTGTGGCCGTCCATCTGCCGACCCATTCCAGTTGGCTGAACCAAATTGAAATCTATTTCTCCATTGTTCAGCGCAAAGTGCTGACCCCGATGGATGTGGTTGACAAAGAGACCTTGTCCTGCCGTTTGTTAGATTTTCAGGATTACTATATGGAAACTGCCAAGCCCTTCAGTTGGAAGTTCACGGCCGATGACTTAAAGAAGCGGCTTAAGACGCTTGAAAACTTTATGTCTATTTAACTTTACCCTAAAAACTTTTGAAATGGTCCACTAGATTCGAGAACTTTAGCAACAGAACATGTGTGCAAGTACATAATTCATGACGATGTCGATTTGTTAGTAAACCAACTTAGCAGGAACCTTGATGCAGCTTTATACGGTGTCAAGCTGCAGGAGTAGAAAAACCAAGCTGTACTGCTATCCATTGTGATGCCTCCAGCAGAGTAGAGGCGACATAATCAGATTCACATCCTTGCAACGTCATTTCGCGATATGTGCGTTCCCCCCAGCCAGTGCGAACGAGGACCGTCTGACACCCGCAAGCCCGCCCCGCTTCTAGATCTGAATACTTATCACCTACCATAAAGCATTGATGCAAGTCAAGACCCAGATCGAAAGCCGCTTGCAGCAAAAGCCCTGGTTGTGGCTTACGACAGGTACAGGGGGGGGCCTGATCAGGGTTGTGGGGACAGTAATATAGCGCATCGTAGTGGGCTTGGGCTTGCTGCAATGCCTGCCAAAGGGTTGCGTTCACCGCTTCTAACTGCTCTAACTTCATTAAGCCGCACCCAAGGGCGGATTGGTTTGTAATGACAATCACAGGAATATCCAGCCTATTGAGTAAGCGCAACGCCTCCCCTGTTCTAGGTAACAGAGCTATCTCGTCTAGATTGCAGAGGTAGCCTCGCTCAACGTTGATCGTACCGTCGCGATCAACGAAGACAGCCGGACGGACGTGTCTTCTTGGGTGATTGGTCTGTTGAGTCATTCCGTGTTTCAGCGCATCGAGCGACATGCTCATCACTCGAGATGTAGGGTATCGTGCCACTGTTATCTACCCCCCGAAATCACAATCTGCGTAACATCAACTCGCTTGATGAAAGGCGTCTTTTGATGAATTGATCTTTCGTGTCTTGAAACCACCAGGATAGAGCCGGTACCCTCGGCCTCTGATTGTCTCAATATACTCCATATCTGATGAATATTTTCTAAGTACGTCACGCAAGCGTTTGATAGATTGAGTGATGGCTTGATCACTCCCTGCCCACTCTTCGTATTCGGGCCATGCTTCTTGTATCAAGATGTCCTTGGTGCATACACGATCTCGGTGCCGATAGAGACACGCTAACACTTCATACTCTCTCGGATTGATCTCGCTCGTAATATCACGGTCATCCAGCCAGACTAGGCCCATTTCTTGCTCTACCCGCAAGCCACGATCACCAGGCACGACTGATGCTAAAGTAGCAGTAATTTCAACTCGTTCAGACTGCATAAGGACGGGTTGTTTCTCTGTGAAAAAGTCTGTACGATGTATTGACCACCAGGCCTTGACCTGCTCCCAAGTTTTCAGTGAGATCAATTCCGGTGGATCAAGCTGCTCGCAATGACATTGTAGAAGCCTTCCAGCCAGGATCAGCGTGGCCCGTGGCAGCCCTTGAGCGAGGGACACCAATTCGTTGTCAATCACCTGGGCTAACTCATCGTCACACAACTGGGCTAATCCTTCATAGGCGGGTTGCCTCTGGCTAAAGTAAGTCAGTCTCTGTTTGATTAGGACCAACAAAGTCCGCTCCTCCCAGGCCAGGCGAAAGAAGTGCAGTCTATCTGGCCGAAACCACTCACGGGTGCGTAGAAACGGTTCTAATTCTTGGGGCAAGAAGAATTTGAAGGCCAATCCTGAACATTCGATCAAAGGTAGGGTGCCGAGTAAGTGGGTCAAGAACATAGCGATTTGAGCTGGATCACCGGCCGTCAGTGGAAACTCATCCAGACCATCTACGAGTACGACACAGGCTTCTAAACCAGCGTCCTTGACTAACCTGGCAAATCCTTGTAGGAGCGCCAGTGGCCCCAGCTTATCCAAGAAGCTTGGCGTTTTGGCGGTCGAAGTTGTTACCAGATTGGGCGCAAATCGGGCCACATAGGCATCCAGACGTGACTTGGCCTCTGGATTGCTCAAGAGTTGGCTTGCCGGGTCAGGTGACATCTCGTTTACAAGGGCTATCACACCAAGTTGTAAGATTGCACTGATGTGGTGTATGGAACGGACCTGATTGACGTCATCATTCGCCTGTGCGAATACTTGCTCAAACCCTGCATAGGTGTAGTTCACCGCCAACCACGCACTGTCTGACTTGAAGGGGCGGTAATGAGCCGCTAGCATCTGGCGTTGAGCCGTTTTGCCACAACCGCGTTTAGCAAAGACGAGGCATGGTTCAGTCAAGTAAAGGAGATCATCAAAGCCACCGATATCGACAAAGTAATTCGGCAGATCCTGATCGTGTTCGGCATTCCATCGCTCGAATGGATTCGCCAGGAGGCCCTTTCTAGCCAACCAGCGCTTAAGGCTGGTTTCGGTTTGGTTAGTGCTGGAAAATGATGTATTGGGCATTACGAACCACCTGGTAGATACTGACGAATGATTTGCCAAATTTGCTGGAGACACGTAAGTAAGTTTAGTTGCTGGTCGGGTTGGGCGCTCCGTATCAAACACCAAAGGAAGAAGATGATACCGCTTATAATAGCGGCCAGCAAGAGGAACGCTTGAATCCGGGAAAGGGTGTTTGCCAGCCAATTAACGATCTCATTAATCCAGGTACCAACGGTTTTTAGCCAAGCAACAACCCGATTAGCTAGTTTCTGTCTGGAAACTATCCCTGGCTACCACCTTACCGGAGTGTGAATGCTCCGATTGTTGGGTGCAAGGCTCTACTACAGCTCGGCGGAAATCCTTCAGTAGTTGTTATGTCACTTTGTTCGG
>DAOUMU010000046.1:0-7894 GCA_034409055.1 Anaerolineae bacterium | reverse complement strand
ACAAAAATCAGCAAAATCTTCTATAATCATTGTAAGTTCTCCTGTCTGGTTTAGTTTGGTTGATAACTTACTTTTACCACACAGGAGAACTTTTTATCAAATTTTAACTAGCATTAGGCCCTATTAGGGAGTTCCAGAAAAATACCTGTGCCCGCCTGTGCCCTGTGGGTACAGGCGGGTAATGCTCTCAAAATCGTGCTGCGTGTTGCGTGTTAAATTTGGCCGAAAACCCTCACGCAACACGCAACACGTAACACGCGGACGATACAGTTTTGGGAGATTTAAATTCTGGAACTGCCTTATCCTTGTCTCCAGTGCAAAACTCCGCAACTTCGCGTAATGTGTCGGCGGGGCATCGGAATGCCCCGGCCGACGTTTCGCACTGAGGACTAGCCTCGTCGTGTTTCTACAATCATCGTGTTTGATGGCAAGGTGGTGTCGTAGTTTTGCAATTTTGAACCCCACTTGACCATCTGCTTACCAAGCCAACCGGCGGCTTTCCGGTGCGACTGCAAGTTGGCAACCCGTTGCACCCCGGCGGCCTGGAGCAATTGCTGATGTTCTATGTCGCGTAAGCGATCTTTGCATTTTTCTTGCTGAACTAGCAAGTTAATTTCTGGCGAAAACATTTTTAGAGCCTCCTAAGTTCTGCTCAGTAATAAGATAATATAACCTCGAGTTAAGACAGAAATGTGATAAGAAATTCTGGTTGGTCATATACTTATCCCCTCCTTTCCTCAATATACGTTTCTTTAATCTTTCCCAAAACGTAACTGCCTACCCTCATGTCATTCCGAGGAGCGGAGTACCCAAAGGGCATAAACGACGAGGAATCTCCGAAACGTTGGCCCAAAAGCGGTCTACTTTACCAAAACCTTGGGGATTCTTCACTCGCTGCGCTCGTTCAGAATGACATGGTAGGTAGTTACCCCAAAACAAAAAGCCGCAGACTGGTTGTCTGCGGCCTGTGGGATTTTGTAAGACAGGATACTATCTTGTCTGATCACCCCAACAAAAAAAGCCGCAGACGGTAGTGGTCTGCGGCTCTGTCGGCTTATGCTACGAAATCAACCTAAACCTCCGGAGTAAGCAGACGCACTACAATTAGGCAGGGGAAATCCATCACCGGAAACGGTGAGGGTAACTGCGGTTACGATATAGATATAACGTTGCACGTCAGCGCTCCTTTCTTTAAGATAATTAACAAATTGTTTGGATAGCATATCATATGTTAGGGGGTTGTGTCAACCCCCAAGGCGATTTTTTTAAGGTTTGAACAGGAACTGCTCCAGGTACCGGTACTCCGGCGTCAACTTGCCCTGGTAAACGATGGTGGCTTGTTTTAATTCTGGAGGCAGGGCGCAGGCCTCAAAATCGAGGCTGAAATCACAAGCGGCCAGGGCCGGGATAAAGGGCAGGAGAGCCTGGCTAAAAACGGTCGAGGACTCGATCGGTAGCTCGCAGGGCAGGTTGTCGACGGCCATGATGACCGGACCGCGGTCGGCTACCCCGTCGATGGCCGTATCTGTGCTGGCATTCCAGACAAAGGCGGGCGTGTCTGGATTGGTGGCCTTGATGGTTGGTTCGATGGTCCCTTCGATGTCGCAACTGATGTCGCCGATGACCCGCAGGCGAGGTGGGGTCTGGCCACTATAGAGTTGGCGGGCTGCTTCTTTGGTCACCAGGCGGGGGTAGGGGGTATCCCAATAAATACAGTTGACCAGTACGGACAGGTAGGGTAGATAGGTCTCAAATTTGGAGCGGTATTGTTCTGGATGTTGGAAGAACTCCGGCAAGTTGAACGGTTGATCCTCGGCGACCGGTTCCACCGTATCCTCTTCTCGAAAAACCACTTTGTAGATGATGTTACGGGCAATATCATCGCTGTCGAACAGCGAGATTAGTTCGGCCGGGGTGATCTGGCGGGTGGGTAGGAGATCGAGAATGGCCTGTGCCCCCCGTGAGACGTTGCCGTAGCCGGCAATGCCGATCACCAGCGGGGTCAACTCAAGCGGAAAGCCCTCCTCAACAATGCGCTGGCCCACGGTCCGTATGGCGCTCTGAGCGGTGGGTAAGTCGCCGTATTCATAGGTCAGCCGGAGATCGGCCAGCGGGGTGGCAATGCCTTCCCAGGCCAGGCGCTGGCCCAGGACCCACAGCGTGTCGATCATCCCGGCCAGTCCGGCGTGTTCCCCAAAGAGAATCAGCCGCCGGTTCTGTGCGTCTACCACGCGCTCGTAGTCGATCAACTGGCCGCCAAGCTCGAGCAGTCGCCGCAGGAGGGGCATGTTATGCGGTTGGCCCTTAATCGTGTGGGAGAAGAAAAGATAAGTTTTTTCGGGCTGTAGCAGTTCGACAGGAATTTCTTTGATGGCCAACACCACCTCGGCCGGCGAGAGATCTTCTTGGACCGTGGCTCCGGCTGCGGCGTAATCGGCATCGGTAAAAGTCCGGATCGGCGAAGGTTGAACCAGCAGCTTGAGGTTGTGCTCCTGGATCAGCGTTGACACGTGGGCCGGGGTGAGCGGCGCACGTCGTTCCCATTTATTTTTGTCTTCGCGGCGAATAGCAATCATGTTGCTCATAATTTTATTATTATCCTAACCCCAATTTTTGGCAAGCCGTCTTTCCTGAAATATTCAAAAAATGATATCCCGTTGTTGCTAACTTGTCAATAGGGCTACGGGCAAGCCGGGGCTAGGCATAGGGATGCCCTCTCTACGAAAGAGGCCCCGCATCCCTATGCGGGGGCCGGGCATAGGGATGCTCTTTCTGCGAAAGAGATAAATTTACTAATACCTCGGCCAGCACCTCAATCGCTCGCAGATACTCCTTCAGGTCGATGTGCTCGTCAGGGGTGTGGTCCAGGCGGCTATCACCGGGGCCATAGGCCACAATTGGCGTATCGGGCCAGTGGGGGCCAACCACGTTCATATCGGCCGTGCCGGTTTTGACTACAAAGCGGGGTTGGCCTCCGGTGGCTCGAATGGCTTGCAGAAAAGCCCGCACCAGCGGATTCGACTTGTGCCCCTTGTAAGCTGCCTCTGCCCCGGAAAATTGTAGTTCCGCCGTGGTGTCATTGGGCAGGGTTTGGGCCAGGTGACGCAGTTGCTGTTCTAAATCTGCCGGACTGATGCCCATCGGCAGCCGGAAGCCGAGACTCAGTTCGACCCGGCCAAATATCCCTTCATCTCGATTGGCAATATGGCGCAGGGAGGGATCGAGCCGGTTGAAAGGGGTGGTGGCCTGTCGTTCTGCGTTGATCTTCGTGCAAAAATCCTCCACCCGCCGCCAAAAATCGACGGCCTGCTCCGCCGGCAACCGTCCTTCTCCCGCTGAGTGGCTAAACGGTGCTTGCAAGATGACATCCATCAGCAAGCGACCCTTGTAGCCCAACGTTATGCGATCCCAACTGCTTGGTTCTCCGATAATACAAAAAGTAGGGGGACGGGGAGCGGGGAGCGGGGAGCGGAGAGCGGAGAGTGGGGAGTGGGGAGCGGGGGGGATTTGTCTCTCCTGCTCCTCTGTTCCTCTGCTCCTCTGCTCACCTGCGAGCCTCTGGGCCAGGATATACCGGGCGCCCTTACTGGTGGCACACTCCTCCTCGACCGCCCCCACGACGGTAATGCGCCAGTCATCTGGGACTGTCACCTGGGCGGTAGCGGCGGCAAAGGCGGACAGCGGTCCCTTGGCATCCACGGCCCCACGCCCGTACAGCATGTCACCCTCGCGGCGGACAGGGACTTCGCCCGGGAAGGTGTCGATGTGGCCCAGGAGCAAAATTTCCTGCGGTCCCTCCCCTTTAACGCCGACGGCATTGCCTGCCTCGTCCACGTGAGCGGTTAGACCGTGAGTATGCATCCACTCGACCAGGTAGGTGGCTGCCTTGGTTTCGTGTTCAGAGGGGGAGGGGATGGAAACGAGGTTGGTGAGGAGATCGATGGTTTTAGTTTCTTTAGGCACTTTTAATTGTTCACGGTTTAGCAATTCGATGCCAATACCTCTCCTATCACCTCAACTACCCGTTCCAAATCCGATTGCTCAACGACCAGCGGTGGCAGCAAACGTAACACATTCAGCCCGGCCGACAGCGCCCACACGCCGCGCTTCATCAACTGCTGCAACACCGGAGTGACTTTCCTTCGTAACTCCACTCCAATCATCAGGCCCAGACCACGCACCTCTCGAATCTGGTTGGAGGGGATGGCTCGCAGTTCGGCCAGCAGCCATTCCCCCAGTTGAGCGGCTCGTTCCGGCAGGCGCTCCTCGGCTATCACCTTTATGACTGCCCGGCTGGCCGCGCAGACCAGGGGATTACCGCCAAAGGTGCTGCCGTGCGTGCCTGGCTTGAATCGACCCACTTCCTGCCGCCAGGCCGTCACGCCCAGCGGCAGGCCACCGCCAATCGATTTGCCCATAGTAATGATGTCCGGCGAAAGTTGGTGATGCTCACAGGCCAGCCAACGACCGGTGCGACCGACCCCGGTCTGGATTTCGTCGACGATCAGCAGTGCTCCACGTTCGGTGCATATTTCGCGTAGTGATTGAAAGTATACTCTGGAACCGGGATAAACGCCACCTTCGCCTTGCACAATTTCGACCACCACCGCCGCGGTGTTGTCATCAATCGCTCCGACCATGGCCTCGATGTTATTATAAGGGACGTGGTTGGTGCCAGGGATGAGCGGCTCGAAGGGCTGGCGATATTTTTTGTTCCAGGTCAGGCTGAGGGCACCCATTGTGCGCCCGTGGAAGCCGCGCATAGTAGCCACAATTCCGGTGCGACCGGTACTCAACCGGGCCAGTTTGAGGGCTGCCTCAATGGCCTCTGCCCCGGAATTGGAGGGATGAATATGACAATCAGACCAGTTGAGACTGGCTTGCAGGACCTGGGCCAGGTCCCCCATCCATTGAGCCCGTACATCGTTGTAAGATGACTCCTGGGCCGCCACCAGCCGCTCCGCCTGGGCTTGAATAGCGACCGTAACCGCCGGATGGCTATGGCCCACGTTGGCCCAACCCTGTGCCGCAGCACAATCAATGTATTCCCTGCCCTCGCTGTCCCACAACCGGCTCCCCCTGGCCCGAACCAGGGCCACGGGCCGCCGCCCGACGGCCCCAGAGTTGTAGGTAGACTCTAAGTCGTAAATTTGTTGGTAGTTCATAGCATTTGCCATTCATCATTCATCATTCGCCATTCGCTCATTTGCTCATTCCCCAATCACCGTGCCTTCACCCGCCAGCGCCCGCCGCACCGGCTGCTCGATCCGACCATCGGCAAATACGACCCGGCCAATGCCCTGAGCCAGGGCTTCCTGGGCGCCCATCACTTTCTTTTTCATCCGGTCTTCGGCCACGCTCATAAATTGGTCCAGCTTGGCCGAAGGAATGTGCTGAATCAGGCTCGACTCGTCGGGGAACTTTTCCAGCAGGCCGGGCACGTTGCTGAGGATAATCAGGGCCTCGGCCTGGAAGGCGGCCGCCGTGGCTGCGGCGGCCCGATCCCCATCGACATTGATGGCCTCGCCCTCGTAGCTGGCGGCAGGGGGGGTCAGGACGGGCAGGGTCCCGGCATCGAGCAGCATCTGCAGCAGGGCTATGTTGACCTTTTCCACTTTGCCGGTGTAATCGTCCCGAATGACCCATTTGCGCCCGTTTTGAATGACCTTGATCGCACTCTTGCGTGGCCCTTCCCAAATTCGGCCATCCAATCCGCTCAGGCCGACGGCATTGACCCCCCGCCTTTGCAGCTTTTCAACCAGGTCCTTGTTTACCTGGCCACAATAAACCATCTCAAAAATTTCCAGGGTACGCCGGTCGGTGCGGCGGGAAGTAAAACCACTGATCGAAGTGACAAACTGAGGCGGATGACCCAACTGCTCGGCCACTTTGTTGGTCAGGGCTGAGCCGCCGTGAATGACAATGAGTGGTTGTCTTTCTTTAACTAAAGTGGCCACATCATCGGTAATGAAGTCGTAGTTGATGCCTTCGTTACCACCGATCTTTAAGACGATCATAGTTTTTCCCCTGTCAATTTACGATTTTGGATTTACGATTTACGATTGTTTTGTCTTTTACGAAGCGTTTTGATAGATGCGACTGCCATCGCAATGATTTCGTTGGTTTCTTGCATCAAATTTTTTAGACGAGTTTCGGGTATGAGTTCGGCTTCAACCAGTAATTCCAGCCAGTAAAGTGTTTCGTCTGCCTCTTCTTCCACGATTTTGAGTTTGTTGAGAATATCGGCTGTTGATTTAGCTCGACACGCGGCACGGTAATTAGCCCCAACCGAGGTCGCCGAACGCAACAATTGTTTGCCAATTACTTGAGAACTCTGACTTTTGGGCAATGCCTCTACCAGCCGAATGACGCGCAACCCTAACTGCTTTGTTCTATCTTTGAATTCTTGTTCGTTCATAGACTCTCTAATCAATTTACGATTTGGGGATTAATCGTAAATCGTAAATCCAAAATCGTAAATCATTTGCTGTTTCTCTCCCAAAACACGTCCTCCTCATACCCTTGAATTCTCTTATCTACCTCGGTCCTCTCCAGACGTTTCTCTGCTAAGCAACAATAGGTTTCGTCAATTTCGATACCAACGTAGGACCGTCCCAATTTTTTAGCTACCACCGAGGTTGTACCTGACCCCAGAAACGGATCAAGCACCACGTCACCGGGATTGGAACTGGCCAGGATGATTTTAGCCAACAGTTTTTCCGGCTTTTGGGTGGGATGGTCGGTGTTCTCCGGCATGGACCAAAAGGGGATGGTCAGGTCAGTCCACAGATTAGAGGGATGAGTCAGGCGAAAACGCCCGGTGTTTGCCTCTTCCCAATCTTTAGGTATACCGTCCTCGGTATAAGGGGCAATAACCCTACGTTTGAGCTTAACAGCGTCCACATTAAAGGTGTAATCCCTGGACATTGTACAAAACCAGATGTCCTCCGAGGTATTTTTCCAGTTACTTTTGGCCCCGCGTCCCTTTTCCCGTTCCCAGGTGATGCGATTACGGACCACAAAATATTTTTGGGCCACCGGGTGGATGGCCGCCGACGATTGCCAATCGCCGCAGATGTAGATGGAGGCGGTTGGTTTGAGGGTTCTGACCAGGGGAGCCAGCCAGGACTCTAGCCATGCTTCATACTCGGCCAGGGACCTCTGGCTGAAATTGCGTTGGTTGAAGGTTTTATCCAGATTGTAGGGCGGGTCAACAAAAAGTAGGTCAACAAATTGGACTGGCAGGTAGTCTAAAATATCAAACAGGTTTTGGCAGATGGTCTTGTTCAGGATGGCCTCGACCGGCGTCGGGGAGTCGAGCCGGATCAATCGCCTTTGATAGGGGGGTTTTTCCTCGTCGGTGAGGATCATCGTTCGGTTGCGAGGCGCGCGTGTTTTCTCTCTCAAATCTCTTTTAGTCTTGCGGTGGGTGCCAGCCAGCTTTAATCCACAACCGGCGTGCATTAATTAGAGTGGGTCGATTCAATTTTAGGGCATTGACAGTGGCTCGCCCAGTTGGTGTCAGGCCAACAATGAGTAGGCCATCTGCATACCAAGCGAAATGTTCTGACCAGTTCTGGGTGCGTGGGTGAAAAAGACGAACAGTCTCTCCTGTTTGTGGGTCCAAGGCCGCAATCCGGTTGCCTTTGATGAGGTTACAACTCCAGCAAGCCAGGCAAAGATTATCTGGTGTTGTGGTTCCACCCAACGATTCGGGAATGATGTGATCTATGGTAAAGAGAGCCCCGACAATCTCTTCAGCAGTTAGACATTAGACATTATAGAGATTAAATGGCTTCATAGTGCCAAGGTCTAAAGTTTAACCTGAAATTGTGCAACCCACAGCAAGTTTCCATCACTTTGTCTCGAAAGTTCTCTTTCCAATTTCGGAGCT
>DAOUMU010000045.1:0-4832 GCA_034409055.1 Anaerolineae bacterium | reverse complement strand
GTGACCAGACGGCTTTGCCCCGGTAAATACGCGGGTCAGTGCGAAGCCTCCCTGTGGGACGGACCCGCTACGAGCAGGGCAGAGTTACCAGCCTTTACCCTAAAAACTTTTGAAATGGAGGTCTAGTAGAAAAGAAAAAGCCCTGCTCACTGCAGGGCTTTTTTTATCTGTTCTCTAAATAGAAGTAGGCAATTACAGTTCTACATCATTATTTCCGGCATTGCTTCTACTTCTTTTTGAGCCGCTTGGACGGGTTTGAATACAATTTCACCATCGTCAACATCGGCTTGGATAGTATCACCGAGGGCAAAATTGCCGGCTAAAATACCTTCAGAGAGGGCATCCTCGATTTTGTTTTGAATAACCCGGCGTAATGGCCGAGCGCCAAAATCAGGGTCGTAACCTTCCTCGGCAATCAGCTTTTTGACGGCATCGGCGACAATAAGGGATAATTCTTGCTCTTTCAACCGCTCTTGGACTTGATTGAGTAGTAAATCGACAATTTGGGTGATTTCCTCCCGACTCAAAGCCCGGAAGATAACGACACCATCCAGCCGGTTACGAAATTCGGGCCGGAACATGCGCTCCATTTCGCCCAAAACTTTTTTGCGCATTGCCTGGTAGGCCTGTTCTTCAGTCTCTTGTTCGTCTCTCTTCACACCAAAGCCAAGACTGGTTTCGCGTTTAATCAAATCCGCCCCAACATTAGAAGTCAGAATGAGAATGGTGTTGCGAAAGTCAACGCGCTTGCCTTTGGCATCACTCAAATGACCATCTTCCATAATTTGCAGTAGGGTATTAAAAGCCTCGGGGTGCGCTTTTTCAATCTCGTCAAACAAAATGACGCTATAAGGACGACGGCGGACAGCTTCGGTTAATTGTCCCCCTTCTTCAAAGCCTACATAACCGGGGGGTGAGCCAACTAACCGAGCCACGTTGTGTCGTTCCATAAATTCGCTCATGTCCAGCTTGATCAGGGCCTCTTCACTGCCAAACATGAATTCAGCCAGGGTTTTAGCCAACTCGGTTTTACCAACACCGGTTGGTCCCAGGAAGATGAAGGTGCCAATAGGACGTTTGGGGTCTTTCAAGCCAGCCCGGGCGCGACGGACTGCCTTAGAGATCGCTTCGATGGCTTCATCTTGGCCTACAATCCGCTTATGTAGCTCCTTTTCCATCTGCAACAGACGCTCTTTTTCCTCAGTCGCCAGCCGGCGCACCGGGATACCGGTCCACATAGAAACCACTTCTGATATATCTTCTTCGGTTACCTTTGGTTTTTCTGTGGTGGATTCGAAGTCCAGATCGATATCGTCGATCCCTTCCGGGTGTATGTCGCTTGTATCGACCATTTTATCGGCCAACTCAGAAGCAAAGGGGATTTTGTAAAGACGTACTCTGGCGGCCGCTTCATCAATCAGGTCTATGGCTTTATCTGGCATAAACCGGTCGGTAACGTAGCGGGCAGCCAAGTGAGCTGCCGTAGAGAGAGCATCGTCAGTAATCTCCAAGTTGTGATGAGCCTCGTAACGGCCACGGATACCATTGAGAATTTCAATGGTCTCTTCTATGGTTGGCTCTTCTACCATCACCGACTGGAAACGACGCTCCAGGGCGGCGTCTCCTTCAATGTTTTTGCGATATTCGTCAAGGGTAGTCGCACCAATACATTGCAATTCTCCCCGGGCCAAAGCCGGTTTGAGGATGTTGGCCGCATCTACGGAACTGCCAGCAGAACCGGCGCCAACCAGCATGTGCAATTCATCGATAAAGAGAATCGCTCCCGATTCTTTAATCTCTTCGATCACCCGCTTTAAACGCTCTTCAAACTGACCCCGATACATGGTTCCGGCCACCAACGAGCCAACGTCCAACATAACGACGCGCTTACCCAAAAGAGTGTCCGGTGCTTCGTTATTAACAATGCGTTGGGCCAGACCCTCAACAATAGCTGTTTTGCCTACACCCGGCTCACCGATCAAGGCCGGATTATTTTTAGTACGTCGGGAGAGAATTTGGATAACCCGTTCAATTTCTACCTGGCGTCCTACAACCGGGTCTAATTGATCTGCTCGAGCCTGGGCAGTCAAGTCTGTGCCTAACTGATCAACCAAAGGCGTACCTTTCGATTCTTTACCCTGGCTAGAGGATGATTGGGAGGAACTCTCCATCATCACTCGGGCCGTTTGAGAGCGAACTTTATCCAGGCCCACTCCCAGTCCTCTCAGGACATCTACGGCTACTCCTTCCCCGGCTCTAACCAGACCCAGTAGCAAATGTTCTGTCCCAATGTAATGATGTCCCAACCGCCGGGCCTCGTCCACAGCCAATTCAATTACCCGCTTAGTGCGTGGGGTCAGACTTAACTTGCCGAACGCTGCGCGCTGGCCACGGCCAACTGTGCGCTCTACTCGCTCACGTATTTGTCTAGGGTCTACACCTAAATCACGTAATACTCTTACGGCTACACCATTTTCTTCACGTACCAATCCTAATAAAAGATGTTCTGTACCAATGTAATTATGATTAAGACGTTGCGCCTCTTCTTGAGCGAGGGTTAAAACCCGGCGGGCGCGTTTTGTAAAACGATCAAATTTATCAGCCATTCGTCAAACCCTTATGTGATTCACAACAAAAATATCTGGATAGATTCTTTAATGAGATGAATTAAATTTTTAATAGTCCCCTATATTTGAGAAATTTAGGGGGTGAGGCTTGAGAGGTACTTCTTGACTCTATGTTTCTACGGTTGTTTCTTCCTCTGCAATATCAGGTTTATCAGCGTCATCGGCGTCTTCTTTGATCTCGGTTACCTCTTCCTGGTAGGAGGCCCAATCTTCCTGTCCTTCGATTTCTTTCATACTCAAGCCCATTCGTCGTCTCTCGGGGTCAATGTGAATGATGCGTACCTTGACTTTTTGTCCTTCAGATACGACTTGGCGAGGATGAGTTATATTTTTGTCTGTGATTTCGGAGATGTGAATGAGCCCCTCGATGCGGTCGTCAATGCGAGCAAAAGCACCGAAGTTGGTTAATTTGGTGATAACGGCGTCTACAAGCTGGTTAATCTCATAGTAATCAAAAACCCGGCTCCAGGGTTCCGGTTCCAAACGCTTCAAGCTTAAGGCAACGCGTTGTTGCTCGCGATCGACGCTAAGAATGTAAACCTCAATTTCGTCGCCTACTTTTAATACCTCGCGGGGATGCGAGATGTGAGTCCAGGCCAACTCTGAAAGGTGGATAAGACCATCTACCCCCCCAATGTCAACAAAAGCACCAAAATTGGCTAAACTGGTGACACGCCCGATACAAACATCACCCTCAACCAACTGTTCCAGAAATTCTGCTTTTTCTTTTTCTTTTTCCTGGCGGGCTTCTTCTGCGGCCGCCCGTTCGGAAAGAATTAAACGGTTTCGATCGCGATCTACTTCAATAATCTTGAGCTGGAGTGTTTCACCCGTTAATTGGCTCCAGCGATCTGGTCGATTGGGACCACCAAATTGGGCATTTGCCAATTGTGACCCCGGTACAAATCCTCTAACCTGGCCGAAATTAACAATCAGGCCACCTTTGTTATGGCCTATAACTTGGCTTTCAATGATCTCCCCAGCTTCAAAAAGACGGTGGGCTTCATCCCAGTCTCGCTCTATTCTGGCCTGGCTAAGAGAGAGCGTGATCCTGTAGTCTTCTTCATTCCCTCCCGCGCTTAACACGTAAACCGGAACCTTATCACCGACTTTGATTTCAGCAATTTCTTCCGGGCTGAGGTTCTCCAGGTCTCTCGGATCTACAATGCCTTCGGATTTTGCGCCAACGTCAATCAATATCTCAGTTGAGCGCTTGCTAGCTACAACACCTTTTATAATATCTCCGGGTTTAATAACCCGAAACAAGCTTTCTTCCTGGGCCAAAAGTTCGGCCATTGTCATTTGATCGTCTTGTGAGCTAGCCAAATTACTGTCTCCATTTTGTTGGATATTATCCTCAGCCATAAACCTCTTGGTCTCCTCTTGTGGATGGCTTAGAATGCAAAAACATTATACTTGGATTCTAAACAAAAATCAAACAATATCTCAAGCTAGAAATCTGTCTTTACTGAAACCAGACATTAGATTTATGCGGAAACTGCTATCGCTTCGATTTCTACCTTGGCTCCCAATGGTAACGCAACTACCTGTACCGTACTTCTGGCCGGTGGCTTATCTGTAAAAAAGCTACCATAAACTTGGTTGATGGTAGCAAAATCATCCAGATTTGTAACAAATATGGTCGTTTTGACAATATTGGCCAGACTGCTTCCGGCGGCCTCTAAGATACGGGCCAGGTTTTGCATGACTTGACCGGTTTGTTCCTCAATACCACCTTCGATTAATTTCCCGGTTTCTGGTACCAAGGCTATTTGTCCGGCGGTATAAATAAAATCACCTATCCGCACGGCCTGAGAGTACGGACCTATTGCCGCAGGAGCGTTTTTAGTGGAAATTATTTCGCGCTTGCGTGACATAACTGTTCCTCTACAATTCTATATTTTTAATTTAACAAGCGGTAGTGATGCCGTCAAGGGTAAATTTGTCTTATAGATGTGAGCATAAGTTTATCGTTGATATCTATATTTATTGTAACATGGAGAATGGTAATGAGCCAAAATAATTTTAGTTTTTATCTTGATTGCTTTGCAGGGGGCGGTAGGGTAAAATAAACTTAACTAATAGGGCCTAATGCTAGTTAAAATTTGATAAAAAGTTCTCCTGTGTGGTAAAAGTAAGTTATCAACCAAACTAAACCAGACAGGAGAACTTACAATGATTATAGAAGATTTTGCTGATTTTTGT
>DAOUMU010000044.1:0-9519 GCA_034409055.1 Anaerolineae bacterium | reverse complement strand
CTCCATTGGGGTATCGAAAACAAAGTCCATTGGGTTCTTGATGTTGTTTTTCGAGAAGATGACAGTCGGGTTCGGCAAGGTCATGCTGCTGAGAATTTTGCCATCTTACGCCATTTTGCTCTCAACCAACTCCGCCACGAAGAAACCGATAAACGGGGCACTCAAACCAAACGTCTCAGAGCCGGCTGGGATAACAAATATTTGCTCGAAATCCTGACTAGTTTGACATAACAACTACGATTGCCCTGGGACTGTAGTCATCTTTTCGGCTATAGGCGCAGCATTGAAATGCCGCGCTGCTAATACGAAACCTGTTAAAACAGGTTAGAGTGCAACATTTAGCACGTTTTAACGTGCTTTTCAATATCAGCCGATGCGGGCAATCATCGGGCTGCTTAAGCCCATCACGGCCTCACTTCAATCATCCCAATCTCAACGAAGTCCGCTACTGCCTGACCCTCGTCGTTTAAAACAAGCAAACGCGGCCCGTCTGGAGGCAGGTACATGCCGAGGCGCATACTGTATTGGCCAGGGGCGATGTTGGCCGGCAGGTTAAGATCAACCGGATCGGTTACCACTTCGCCGGGTAGCCAGCTTGTGGTTGGTTGCTTGCCCCGTTTGCCCGGCCCCAAATCGTGTTGAGCCACGATTTGGCCTTGAGCATCGACCACGTGCAGAAAAACAAAGTAAAGCAAATCCATCTCGCTCAGCCCTTGCCAATAAAAATCAAAGTGGATCTGGCAAGCGGCGACATCGGCGGCACAATCAGCCCGGCTGAACTGGATACGACCAGTGGAATCGGGTTCGGCCAACCAGGGGCTGTTGTAGCCGATTAAACGGGCCTTGTTTTCCAGATTAGCCTTAACCAGATGCTGAACCTCTGGCACCTCAAAAACACGCCCCTCTTTTTCAACCACTTCCAACCCCTCTAAATTAAGACCGTCTCCAATCGGTAACAGCCACCGGCGGACCGTCAATTTGGAGCCGTTGGGGCGCTGCCAACTCAAACGCACCCGCAGGGCCCTGGGCCCGACCGGCGCACTGGCCGGCAAGACCAGGTCGACTTGGTCACGGACAAATTGGCCGGGCTGCCAACTGGCCGTTGGGGCGCGTCCCCCCACGGGCTGATGTTCGACAGAACGCAGCACGTTGCCGGCGGCATCCACGGCTTCAACCAGCAAAGTGTAATTATCAACCGGCCTGGCTTTGGCCCGCCACATAAGTTTGACGGCAAACCCCTTGCCCTGGCCGATTCGATAGGCATTATATTCGTGGTCAACCAATTCAATCTCGCCGTTAAAATCATAACCGGCGTTGGCGTGGAACTGTTCAGGGTCGGGCTGGTAATCAACGGGCGGTAAGGTTATCTCTACTTCTCCCAGGTCAAGCTCGGTCGTCCCATCAGCCAGAAGCCAGGGATGTTTGTAGCTGGTGTAAGCCACCACTTGTAGCCGATACGGTCCGGGCAGGGTGCCCAGGGGAATATAAAGGGGGACATAGCTCAGCACATATTGCCCCTCCGGCAAGGTTTCGCGAGGGAACCAGCCGCTGAGCAAAGTATCATCCAGTTGGGCCGCAATGACTTCTCCCTGGCTGAGACGGACGGAGATGGTAGTCTCCGGTGGTAATTCGGCCAGGGTTTGCCAGGTCAGAGTCACCGGGTACTGGCTGTCTCCCATAGCCTGAGGCGAATAATCAACCGCCACCAAACGCAGCTTGTGATCAAAAATGGCTTCAACCGGTTGGGATAAGCTCGGCAGTAAGCTCGGAGGATCAACCTGACGGGGAGCGATGCGGACCAGTCGTCCCCAGGGGATTAATTGGTAGCGCTCCTCGACGCCAGCGACCCACCCCTGGAGCGGCCCGGCAATATATAAATCCCGGCCAGCCTGTAAATAATCTATGACCATTTCCTCGGTCGGTGGGTAGAGACCACGCAAATCAGGCCGGCGTTGTTCGGCGTACTGCATATACCAAAACGAGGTTAAGTCACCCCAATGGGCCAATACCACTGCTCCCGGTTCCATAGGATGGTCAAGGGCATCGGCCCACTCCTCGTAACTGGCTCGACTCCACTTGGCATCGAGCCAGTTAACGTTGTAACGGGTTTGGGGCAGGAAGAGAATAGGGATGAGGATGAGGAAGAGGAGGAGGAGCGAAGTGAAACGTGAAACGTGAAACGTGAAACGTGAAACGTGATGGGTGATGCCCCCTGAAACGAATAGTTTGGCGGGTGTAGCCAATAACCGATCAGTAAGTATGAACACGTTGCCGGTGAAGAGGGAAAAGATGAGGAAGGATGGCAGCAGGAAGGCTGATTGCTCGCCTTGACCGTAGGTCAATACAAAGGGAATGGGGGTGACGTAAAGGAGAAAGAGCGGCCAGAAAAGGCGCGGCTGCATGACGGCCAGGGTCAGTCCGCCAACCAATCCCAGGCCCGCCCCCAGGTAAGTCAGATCGTCGGTAAGCAGGGGCAGGTAAACCGTCAAAAACTGTTGCGGAACCAGGCCCCAATTGGTCACCACGCCGCCGGTAAAATCGGCGGCGGTGAAGTAGCGCACCCAACCGGCCAGGCCGGAGTGGTAAAAATCGGCCAGCAGGCCTCGGCTAATCGCCTCAAATTGGCCGTAATTGGCGATCAGCCATTCTGCCCGCAAGGGGATGTAAAAGTAAAGCAGACCGGGGGCAATCAGCAGCGCGCTATAAATGATAAAAAACTTTTTATTGAAGACATGCCGGCGAAAATGAAACCAGATCAAGAGCAGCAGGCCGGGGATGAGCAGAACCGTGGTGCTGTGCACGCTGATTTGGAGGCCGAGGAGAAGGGTGGGGAGGGCCAGGGGGAGAGTGGGGAGTGGGGAGCGGGTGGCTTGCTTGCGTGTCCCTGGTGGCGTGCCCCTGGCGGCGTATTGCGTGTTGGGAGGTGAGGGATGGGCGTTAGCCAGACTCCGCTTTTGTTTCTCCAGGGCCAGGGCCAGGGTGTAAAGGACGCCGCTGAAAAGCAAGATATTGAGGGCGTATATTTTGGCCTCGGTGGACCAGCGCCAGAAGGTGGGCAGCGTAGCGAAGATTAGGACGGTGGCCAAAGCTGCCCAACGTTCACTTCCTCCTGCTCCTTCTGGCTGTCTGGAGGAGTCAGGGAGGGTAAGCAAACGCCGGGCTGCGCCGTAGATCAGGGGTAAAGCGACGGCCGAGCAGAGAGCCGAGAAGAGGTTCATGCGCCAGGCAATCTCCCCAAAAGGGAAAAGGGTTAGCCAGATTTTTCCCAGCAAAATGTAGAGCGGATAGCCGGTGGGATAGGTGACTCCCAGCACGTAGGGCGTATATTGAAAAAGCGCCGCGTCCCCCTCCAAGACAGTCGGGGCCAGGGTAGCGGTGTAGGCATAAAAGCCGGCTAAGAAAAGGAGGAGACCGATGGCGGTATCGGGGCTAATGCGTGAAACGTGAAACGCATTGCGTATTGCGTGTTGCGTATTGCGTGGGCTATCGAGTGTTTCTTCCCTCACTCTGCTACCTGCAAAATCGTGAGCGGTTTAGGATAGGAAAGACCGGCCAGGCGGCGGAAGGCGACAATGGGTAATAGGGTGTCATTGTCAACCGGCTGGCTGCCCGGCGGGTTAGCACTTTCGTCGGCCAGGGTTACGGGCAGACGGGCGGATCGATCCCAGGGATCATCACTGCGGGTAAAACCCAGGGCATAACCAAAGACAGAGACCGGCTGCTCACCTGTCCACCAGGGAATGGTGTTGACGCGCACCTGGTGCCGGTCGCCGGCTTCCCAACGGGACGTAGGCCACCAATAGATGGCTGGCTGGGGGTAATCGGTGGCCCCTTTGATCTCCCCCTTTTGATTAAGGCGATAGATGAACATCTGATAATCTGCCGTTGGCTTCTGGAGCACTTCAAAGAAAAGGATGACCTGGGGCTCAGTTTCCGAAGTGGCCAGACGGCGCACCTCCGGCTTCACCCCGACCAGTTTGAGGTCATCACCAAACATGGCCTCGAATGGTTGGGCCTCGACCGGCAGTTGGTCAAACCGGGTAAAGGTAAAAAGTTCGTCGGAAATGGGGACGCGCTCGGCCCCTTTTTTGAGCAGGAGATAACCATCCCTGGCTACGACGGGACCAAAGCCGTGTTCGATGATCAGGCCGGTCAACAATTCGCCATGGGCGTTGAATCGATTCGGAAATTTAGGGTGGCTAAGATCGAGCCAGATGTAATCGTAATCGGTATACAGGGGGCCGTCCCAAATACGCAGTTCATAGCGATGGGACACGTGGGGTACCAGTTGGGCCTGGGCCAGCACACTGGCCTCAGCCGGAATGGTCGCCGCTAATTCGTGCCCCAGTCGGTGATGCGCGGTTATCTCCGGCCACTCCGACAATCGAGACAAGGGGGAGTAGCCACGCAGGTGGTGGTAGATGAGGGCGGTCATCAAAAGAATGATAGCCAGGAAGGTGGTCAGGAAGGCGTGGTGCGTGGTGCGTGATGCGTGATGCGTGATACGTGACCCCTGACCCCTGATCCCTGATCCCCGACCCCCGACCCTCGACCCATAATAGGACATCCGGGCCAGACCGTCGATGGTGCCCAGCATGACGAAGGCCAGCATCGGGGCGGCATAGTGCCAGGTTTCAAATTGGCGGGTGGTTGGATTTTGGCTTAAGAGGCTGAAGGCAATAGACGGGGCGGCCATGGCCGAAAAAGGCAAGCCCGGCAGGGGCAATAGGGCCAGGGGGACAGTAATCATGCCCAGGGCCGGGATGTTGCCAGGCCGGAAGATGAGGGCCAGGACCTTATCCGGGGTCGTCAGCGGCGAGAGGGCAATTTCCAGGGGGGTACTGCCCAGCGTTTCAAACCAGGCCACGAAAATCGATTGTCCCCCGGCCGTCCGAAAGGCCGGAATAATGACCTGGAACGTGACATAAAACCAGGCCAGCCCAACCATCATCAGACTCCCCCCTTCCCACCAGCAGCGGCGCAGCAGAAGCAGATAAAGACCAATCATAAAAACGTGCAAAGAGATGTCCTCTTTAGTCGAGAGCGCCAACAGAAAAAAAAGTGCAGAGAGTACATAAGCCCCCTTGTAGGACAAGTTGCCAACTTGTCCCACAGATACAGCCTCGCCCTTCGCCCTTCGCCCTTCATCATTCAGCACATCGGCCCTGTGGGTTCGCCATTCGCCATTCCCCTCCGGCCACAGCCACAGACTTTTCCCCTGCGCCGCCAGGGCTCGATCCAAAAAATAGATGGCCGAAAGCAGAAATAGCGGCGCCAAGGCCACAGCGTGGAAATCAAATAGGGTCACGGCCTGCGTAGTCGGCATCAGAAAATAGGCCAGGACAATCACCAGGGCTACCCACTCGTTTTGCAAGCGCCGCTCTGCCAGGGCGAAAAGGGGCAGGCCGGCCAGACTCAAACCAGCTACCTGCAACCAGAGCAGGGTGCGCGGATCGGGCCAGAGTTTGTAAAGCGGTACAATGAGAAAAAGAATCGGCTCAACGTGATTGGCCCAACGCAGGGGACCGTTGTCAGCCTGGAGCGAAACGGAAAAATCGCGCCCCTGGATAAAGTTCCACAAGGGTTGGGCGTAGACGCCAAGGTCAAAAGCCCCGGTTTCAAAAGCCAGGTGACGTTGATTGGCATAAAGACCGGAATAGATGAAGTTGAGCAGAATCAGGAGCATGAGGATCAAACGAGCCGGGGTGAAGATGAGGCCACCTGGGGCCTTGTGGGGCAACCTTGGGCTCATTATTTCACCGTTAACCCCGGTAACAGTACCTTATCGTCGATCTGGTTACAGGCATCGGCCTGGCAAGTCGAATTCAAGACCGGCAAACGTTGTCCGGTATGGGGATCGTACATACCAATTTCAATCTGGTAGTGACCGGGCGGGGCATTTTGGGCCATTGGAATGGCGTAATCGTCGGCGATATACTCGCCCGGTAGCCAGCCGGTGGTCGGGAAAGCCCCGGCCCCGGGAATTTGATCCACCTGGCCGTACAGCAGGCCATCCGGACCGATCAGGTGAATGAAGGCCGTATGGTTCTGCTCAAATTCAGCCTCGGCTCGCCAGTAAAGGCGGGTATTCAAAGTGTCGCCCGGTGCAACTTGAATGGCCTGGGTATCAAGGCCAACCAACGTGGCGTATCCGGCAAAATCGGCCCCCACTTCGATTTGAGGCTGGGGGGGGGCAAATACCCGGCTCCAACCTTCAACCTGAAAATCTCCCACCGGCAGGATAAACGGCTCGGCTTCGGGATCGTTGGCGGCAGTCAGGCGCAGACGTAATTTATAGGTACCCGGCTCAAAAGAAGGCGGTATGCGCGCCACCAGCCAACCGCGTAAAAGGTCACCCGGCTGCCAGTGAGACGTGGGATAGCCAGGCCCGGCCAGGTCGACCGGCTCGGACAGTAACCACTCCTGCTCTCCCTCCCCGGCTTTAACGGCCAGGGACATGGCCAGATCGACAGGGATGGCCGTCTCCCCGGCCTGCCAGACCACAGAGGCCCCAACCTGATCGCCGGAGCGGACCGTTCCGCCGGGCAGGGTTTCAAAGCCGAGCAGGGTTAGACCGGGTAACAGTTCTTGTTTGACCGGTAGAGCCAGGTCTAGCGCGTCAGGCTGAACCGGATTTCTGGCCGGGACGACGGTAAAATCGGCCAGGGTTAACAGTCCCCCCGGTTCTGAGTCGACAATGGGTAAACGGACCAGCGAATCTGCACCGTAAACGGCCAATTGGAGCCTATAGCTACCGGGTGGCGTCGCCGGTGGAATGGGGATAAGGAAATAGGTTTCTTCTTGCGCGCCCACCGCCCACTCAGCACTGCCCACCTGGAGGATATTGCTCAAGAGCAGTTTGTCGATTTGGGTGACCAGCCGCCCACCTTCCGTATAAATTAGCGCAGATACTTTGAGATTTTCAGGCTGGTCAGCCACTCTCTGCCAGGCCAGCCGTAACCAGAGCAGATCATTACTGCCGGCCTGGGCCTTGGTCATATGGGTCACATCCCCGGCGTCGCCCAGGGCATAGCCGGTCAGCCGGAGCTGTCCCCCGAAATTAATATCGACCGGCTGCAAATTTTCGGCGGCGTAAAAATCAGGGGCAGGGGTTTCCAGGACATAAGTGTCGATGTCAAAATATTCAAAGGTGTCAGTATGGTCGTAGTGACCGTACTTCTCAAAATAGTAAGGCATTATCTGCTTGGGGTCAGCCCCGGTATGTTTGGATGCTTTCCACCTGACCAGGCGCATAATACTGTGTTGGGCCGCCGCATTGGTCAAATCATCGGCCAGGGTCTCTTCGTTGTCAATGACCCAGTAATGGGCGGCGGGTGGTTGCTCCAACTCCGTCAGGAAATCGGTAGTGAAATTGCGGAAAACATCGCCGGCAGCCGTGTTACGGGGTAAGATGAAGGCCACGTCAGCCCGAGGCTCGCGGTTGATCTCTTTGGCCATCTCTACCGCGTACACGTGGAAGGCCGCTTTGGCGTCGTTGGTTTCAGGAAAGAGGTAGAAATACCGGTAGAGACTGGTCCGGCTGGCCTGCCAAAAGACCCAGATGAGCCCCAGGGCCAGGATCAGGCCCACCCCACGAGCCAGCCAGTTAAAGTTGTTGTCCCCCACCTGAGGTCGCAACCAGCGGCGTCCGATCGCTGCCAATGTTTTGAACAGCCAGACCACGAAGATAGCGGCAAAGACATAGGCCGGCGTAGTGGCCCCGATGGTACGCAGATTGTGGGGAATGGTGTCCGGCGAAAGGATGCTGGGCAGTAGCATGAGCGCGTACCAGAGCAGGATGAAAAGGTAGGCGGCCTGTCCCCTCAAACTGTACCAGAGTGAGAGCAAAAAGCCCAGGAAGATGAACAGTCCCATCACCGGCGGCAATACCAGCCGGGGTGGCCGGCCAAGCAGCCACGATAGAGAAACCCCGTAAGCGCCAAAGTTACCTGTGAAGCTGCGCCAGAGCAGCCCCCAGGGATCGCCTTGATTAATCATCGGGTTGAGGAAGAAGGCCTGGTCGACGCGAGTCGTGCCGGGTTCCAGTGCGGACCGGGTCAGCAGCACGTAGACCATGGGCAAAAGCAGGATGGTGGCGGTGAGAGCGGTGGCAACCAGGTGCCAAAATTGTCTGGTCAGATAAGGTTCGGGCGGTACAGGTCGCCAGTCGAATTTTTGAGCCAGTTTGACCAGCAGCCACTGGGCCACAAAAAAGAGGGCATAGAACGGGGGGGCAAACACCCCGGACAGGTAAATATACATCAGCCCGCCCAGGAAAATACCGCTGACGATAAAAGGCCAAATTGATTGCAGATTTTGGATTTTGGATTTTAGATTTTGTTTATCTGCCTCGACCGTATGGGATGAGCGGGTTTTGGATACTGGCTTTGCCGGTCTTGGATTTTGGTTGTGCTTGTTGAGGCCCAACCATAAAAAATAGACCGAGGGCAGCATGAGAAAAGGGACGCCGATGCCGGCAAAAGCGATCCGGCTGGCGGCGAGGTGCCACCAGGAGACGGCCAGCCCCAGGGTGGATAAGATGGCAATCCAGCGGGCCCGGTTCAGCCCCCCTAACCGGAACACCTCCCGGATGGCCCAGTAATTGGCAAAGATACCCACCACTCCGGCCCAGGCGGCCAGACCCCGAATGGCGGCGATAGAGGGCCCAAAGAGGTAAAAGGTGGCCGCAGCAAAATAAAAGCCCAGGGCGCCCCCACCGCCCTGTCCTTCATAGGAATATTTGATACCCTCGCGCAGGGTGGTCAGGGCGCCCATCGCCCCCACGGCCTCGTCGGAGTTGAAGCCGGGGGGCACCTCTTCAAGCCGCCAGTAGCGCAGGTAAGTGGCCAGGGCCACCACGGCGATCAGAGCGGCCCATTCCAGCCAGCGGATCCATTTGGGTTCAGTTTGATTCGAGTCCAACATTCCTCCCATGACAGTTCCGAAATTTAAATCATCCCAAAACTTGCGGCAGCGCGAAACGTAAACCCTCACGTTTCATGCTTCACGTCACCTGCCCTGTGGGTTCACGACCTAGCTGGCGACATCAAGCGAGTTACTTTTTCTCTTGCCGGCAAACCCAATTCCGGTTTGATGTAGCCAATAATTAGCCCGCCTCTACTGGAGCGGGCGGGCTGTTTATGAACAAGCATAATAGTCAATTAGGGCGGAGTTGGCAAAAATTAGCAGATTGTTTCATTACTATGGCAGTCGAAACAGCCTCGCGCAGCCAGTGCACGGGTCTGGGGCGTATCCCAATTGGGTTCCTGGCTGACAGGGGGATTGGCATGGTTGTGCCCGTAAGGCACAAGCTGAACGAGTCCGAACAAGAGGATAAGGCCCAGGAGTCCCAGCCCAAGCCAACGTATGATTGACATAGAAGGTGCCTTTCATCAATACCTTCGCCAAAATAACCTGACAAAAGAAGGAAAATGTTGCATATTATGAGAAATCAAATTGATATGCAACGAGGTTTCCAATGTCAGACATTTTGCCATTCGTCCAATGTTTAGGTTGTCT
>DAOUMU010000043.1:0-27626 GCA_034409055.1 Anaerolineae bacterium | reverse complement strand
CCCCCCGGCCCTCCAAAGGGGGGTGAAAAGCGCCAAAGTTCCCCCCTCTGGGGGGTTAGGGGGGCCGGGTTGAACTGCAACTAATTCTGAACCACTACAAAAACAGGTTATTTGGGGGCAAATCAATCTGTTTATGAACTTTAAGAAAATAATCGGGTAATAAACAAGCCAGCAGGAGCACGGGACTAAAGCCCCGTGCTGAAAGAGCAAAGCCCGAAGGGGCTAAAAACCTGCTTTTTTAGGGCGTTTTAACGTCCTTGGCTCTCTTATGGTATAATCCACTAAAGAGCATCTTCGACGGTTGCAATGAGATGCCTCGTGCAGGAGCATAGCCATTGCCTAACCCAACTGAAGCCCAAACCCGTAAAGAATTGATCGACCCGGCCCTGAAAAAAGTGGGCTGGGATGTGGACAACCCTGACCAGGTCGGGCTAGAAATCCCGGTGGATGAGTTTGACCCCCAGGCCTGGCAGCAACTCGAGGCCAAATTAAAACGCCTTAGGCAGGCCGGTGTGTCTTACAACGTGGACTTGCCCGCCGGCGTCAGCGACTACGTCCTCTACCGGCCCAACGGCGAAATCATCGCCGTGGTGGAGGCCAAGCGGACCAGCGTCGATCCCCGGCTGGCGCGGGCGCAGACCGAGTTTTACGTGACCGAACTGGAGAAGCGGCAGAGTTTCCGGCCCTTCGGCTTTATGACCAACGGCTATAAAATCCATTTCTGGGACGTGGGCCGGGCCAACCCACGGGAGGTGCAGGGCTTTTTCTCGCCGCTTGACCTGGAAAACCGGCTCTACATTCGGCAGAACCAGACGCGGCTGACCGAGACGCCCATCAATACGGCCATCACCAACCGGGCTTACCAACTGCAGGCCATCCGCCGGATGAGTGAAGTTTTTGAGCAGGGCAAGCGCAAAGCGCTGATCGTGATGGCCACCGGCACGGGCAAGACGCGGGTGGCCATGTCGCTGGTGGATCTCTTTTTGAACACCAACCAGGCCCGGCGCATCTTGTTTGTGGCCGACCGGGATGCGCTGGTGGAGCAGGCCCTGACCGAGGGCTTTCAGGCCCACATTCCCTATGAACCGAGCACCCGCCTCTACAGCCACAAGATTGACACCGCCAACCGGCTGTACGTGGTCACCCTGCAAACCCTGAGCAAAATTTTCGACCGGTTTACTCCGGCCTTTTTCGACATGATTATCTTTGACGAGGTCCACCGCTCCATCTTCAACAAGTGGAACGAGGTCCTGCACTACTTTGACGCCCGCATGATCGGCCTGACCGCCACCCCGGCCCACTTCATCGACCGCAACACCTTTTTGGAGTTCGAATGTTTCGACGGCCTGCCCACTTCGTTGTATACTTACGAGGAAGCGATTGAGGAGGGCTACCTGGTCGATTACGAACTGTACCAGGCCCAAACCCGCTTCCAACGCCAGGGCATCCGGGGCGTCGATCTGAGCGAGGAGGAGCGAAACGCCCTGATCGAGCAGGGCCTGGAGCCGGACGACATCGACTTTTCCGGTACCGACCTGGAGGTCGAGGTCAGCAACCGGGATACCCTGCGCAGGCAGTGGGAGGAGATCTGGCAGGTCTGTCTGAAGGATCAATCGGGCCAACTACCGGGCAAGACCATCGTCTTTGCCATGACCCAGGCGCACGCCTTGCGCCTGCTGGAGGTGTTTGAGGAGATGTATCCCCAGCATCCCGGCCTGGCCCAGGTGATCACCTACAAATCAGAGTACAAAGGGACATTGGTCAAGAACTTCAAGAAAGAAAATATGCCCCGGATCGCCATCTCGGTGGATATGTTGGAGACCGGGGTGAACGTGCCGGAGGTGGTCAACCTGGTCTTTATGCGGCCGGTTCACTCGCAGATCAAGCTGCAACAGATGATTGGCCGGGCCACCCGTAGCAATGATACCTGCCGTTATCCGGAGCGTCTGCCCAATGGTTGCAAAGAGAAGTTCTTGATCATCGACTTCTGGGAGAATAACTTTAGCAAGGACCCCCAACAGCAGCCGCCCCAGAGCCTGCCGGTGCTGGTGACCATTTTCAATACCCGGCTGCAACTGTTGGCTCTACACATAATTAACCGCCAATTCGAGGAGATGGACAGGGTTATCGCCGACCTGCGGGCGCAGATCAACCAAATACCGCTCGACGCCTACCCGGTCAAGCAGGTCTATCCCGACATCAAAGCAGCCTGGCGGGACTCCTTCTGGCGTCACCTGACCGTGGAGGAGCTGAAATTTCTCCAGTTGCGGGTCGGGCCACTGCTGCGCTACGTGTCCGGGGTGGAGGTGCAGGCAGCCACCTTTACCAGCAAGGTGGAGCGGCTCAAGCTGCAAATCCTGAGCGGCCAAGATCCCACCCCCACGGCCCAATCGATTGCCGAGGACGTCAGTCGCCTGCCGGATTTTGTCTTTCAAGACCCGCAACGCCGGGAACCGGCCCAACTGTGCCTGTCACCCAAATTAAAAACGGCCAGGGTGGCCGATCTGAACCGGGTTATCGAGGCTCTGGCCGAGCAGATGAAAAACCGGCGGGCCAGGCCCAATGCCTTTTTGGAGTTGGACCTGCTGGACTACATCGACACCCAGGGTTACATCATCTTGACCGAGCGAGGCCAACCCCTTTACGTGGAGAAGTACCGGGAGATGGTCGACCAGCGGGTGTTGGAGTTGGTGATCGACAATCCCATCATCGAGGCCATCGAGCGGGGTGAGCCGGTCAGCGACGCTCAACTACTGGAACTGGAGCGGACGCTGCGCCAGAAACTGGGCGGGGAGGAGCTGTACTTAACCGAGACCAACATTCGCAAAGCGTATGCCCTGAAGGTGGATAGTCTGCTGGCCTTTTTGCGCCACCTGTTTGGCCTGGAGGGGCTGCCCGATTATCATGATATTGTGCAACGCCAGTTTGCCGAGTATATTGCCCGGCACCCCTTCAACGCCGACCAGGTCCGTTTTCTGCGAGCCGTGCAGAATGTCTTTTTACAACGGCGCAAGTTGGAGGTGGCCGACCTGTACGACCCGCCCCTGACCCAGTTTGGCCGGGATGCGGTGGAGCGGTGGTTTAGTGATGATGAGATAAAGGAAGTGCTAACTTTTATTGAGACCTTGAAGGTTTAACTGTTTAGGGTAACGTGTTTCTAACACGTTTACTGTTTCAGGTATCGAATTCATTCGATGACATCATTCGATGACGTCATTCGATGATTTTAAAGGAGACTTTACCTTGCTAACCGACCCCAAACTGCGCTCCCAAGTCGACCAACTGTGGGACAAACTGTGGACCGGCGGACTGACCAACCCGGCCGACGCCATCGAGCAGTTGTCCTACCTGATTTTTCTGAAACGACTGGACGACGAAGAAGACCGGCGGGAACGGCAGGCCCAGCGCCGGGGCCGGCCGTTTGAGTCGCGCCTGCCGGAAGAGATGCGCTGGCGCCACTGGACCCACTTTCAGGCCCAACCCGCCCTCGACCACGTTCGGGAAAAACTCTTCCCCTGGTTCCGGACGATGGGGCAGGCCGGTAGCTCCTTTGAACGGTACATGCAGAACGCCGAGTTTAAGATCAACAAGCCCAGCCTGCTCATCGAGGCCTGCCGTATGATCGAGCAACTGGAGATTTCGGCCCAGAACCAGGATGTGCAGGGTGACCTGTACGAATATTTGTTGAGCAAGCTGACCACCGCCGGCCGCAACGGCCAATTCCGTACCCCCCGCCACATCATCCGCATGATGGTCAAGATGATCGACCCCCAACCGGGGGAGCGCATCGGCGACCTGGCCGCGGGTACTTGCGGCTTTCTGGTCAACGCCTACCAGCACATTCTGGAGCAGCACACCTCGCCCGACATTTTGGAGTACGATGCCCAGGGCGAGCCCCACAACCTGGTGGGCGACCAACTGAGCGGCGAGCAGTGGGAGTTTCTGCAGAGCCGGACCTTTCGGGGCTACGACAACGATTCCGGCATGACCATGCTCCGCATCGGCTCGATGAACCTGATGCTGCACGGCCTGGAGCATCCCCGCTTCTTCTATATGGACACCCTGTCCAAAGGCTTCAGCGAAAGCCGGGAATATGACGTGATCCTGATGAACCCGCCCTTTAAGGGGGCAGTGGATAAAGGGGACGTCAGCGAGACCCTGCCGGGCAACACCCGCAAATCGGAACTGCTCTTTGTGCACCTGATCCTGCGAGCCCTGGATATGGGCGGGCGAAGCGCGGTCATCGTGCCGGACGGGGTCCTGTTTGGCTCCAGCCGGGCCCACGTCGAGGTCCGTCAGAAGCTGATCGAAGAGAACCGGCTGGATGGGGTGATTTCGATGCCCGGCGGCGTGTTTAAGCCCTACGCCGGAGTCTCGACGGCGGTGCTGCTCTTGACCCGGGGGGCCACCACCGACCGCATCTGGTTTTACGATATGGCCCACGACGGCTTTAGCCTGGACGACAAACGCCAGCCGCTGCCTGCTTCGCAAAACGACATCCCCGACATTTTGGTCTGCTGGCGTAACCGCTACAATCCCGACTTTTTGGCCGAGCGCCAGGCCAAACTGGACCAACTCAAAGCCGAGTTAGCCCCGCTCAAGGCCGACCGGCTGGCTCACCTGGCCGAGATCAACCGCCTGACGTTCCAAAGCGTGATTGCGCCGGAGGAAAGCCCCCCCTCAGTCCCCCCCAAAGGGGGGGAAGCAAACGAGTCCTCGGAGTTAGAGGGGGGCCAAACCAACGACGGCCAGCTTCCCCTCCCTTTGGGGGGCCCGACCGAGGTTGACGTCCACGCCGTCCTGGAGCAGGCCAAAGCCGAACTGGCCGAACTGGAAGCCCAAATGGCCCCGCTGCAAGCCCAGATCGATCAACTGACCCGCCAATTCTGGGTGACCAAAAAAGAAGTCAAGGCCAACAAATACGACCTCTCCGCCAGCCGCTACCGCCAGGTGGCGCAAGACGAAGCCTACTACGAAAAGCCAGAGGTGACAATGGAACGACTGCTGACGTTAGAGCGGGTGATGGCTGAAGAAGTGCGAGAGTTGGAGAAATTACTGGGATGACCTTTGAAGTGGTTAAACTCAGGAACATCTGTAAAACCACAAGTGGCGGGACTCCCTCTCGCAATGTTTCTGATTACTATAACGGGGACATTCCTTGGGTAAAATCTGGTGAACTTAAGGATGGTCCAATTTTTCAGACTGAGGAGAAAATCTCCAAATCTGCTATTGAAAATTCTAGCGCAAAGATTTTTCCCGCTGGTACCCTGCTGATTGCATTGTATGGGGCAACGGTAGGAAAATTAGGGAGCTTAGGAATAGATGCTGCCACCAATCAGGCAGTTTGTGCCATTTTTACAAGCGATAGAATTGACCGAGATTTTTTATTCTACTATCTTCTGAACCAACGCGACCACTTGATAGACCGCAGATTTGGCGGTGCTCAACCCAACATTAGCCAAGATATTCTCCGTGATGTAGAAATTCCCCTCCCCCCCCTCGACGAACAAAAACACATTGCCGCCATCCTCAGCAAAGCCGACCGGCTACGCCGCCTGCGTCGCTACGCCCGCGAGTTGAGCGACGGCTATCTGCAATCCGTTTTTTTGGAGATGTTTGGCGATCCGGTGTCGAATCCGAGGGGGTGGGAAACAGCTACTCTGGGTGATGTACTCGTTTCTGTAAAGGACGGCCCACACGTAAGTCCCAAATATGCGGACTCTGGTATTCCTTTTCTATCTACGAGAAATGTAAGACGAGGCGAAATTATCTGGGAGGATTTAAAATATATCTCACGAGAGGATGCAGAAGAACTCTGGCGAAATCCAGCTTGTAAGCCCGAAAAAGGGAATATTCTCTATACAAAGGGGGGCACAACCGGTCTTGCGAAAGCTGTGGATTTTGATGTAGAAGTAGCCGTTTGGGTTCATATCGCAGTTCTCAAATTACGTAGAGACAGGGTTGTACCTATTTGGCTAGAGAATATGCTTAACACCGATTACTGTTATCACCAATCGCAAGAGTTGACTTTTGGAATTGTTAATCGAGATCTGGGTTTGAAGCGTATGCCCAGAATCAAGATATACTTGCCCCCTCTCCCCCTCCAACAAAAATTCGCCCACATCGTCCAGAAATACGAACGACTCCGCGCCCAGCAGCGGGAAGCGGAGCGGCAGGCGGAGCATCTGTTTCAGTCGCTGCTGCATAGGGCATTTCGGAGAGAAATCTAAATGTACCAATCACAGCCCAAAATTCTGCCAGGTTCGGGAAAAATACATTGAGATTTACAAACAGCTCCAATATGAACGGCCTGGCCCTAAACGGAGTCAACTGGTTCAGGAAGCATTTAAACTACAAAGGAGTTATCACGAGTGTTGACACACCACCAATGATGAAAATATCCGTACCGTAGGGCAAACTTAAGTTTGTCCTACAAGGTCTATTTACAGAGGAGGTTTTGATGATAGACACAAGCACTGAATTTGGACAACGGGTGGCGCGGCGACTGGAGGAGGAGCGGATTATCTGGCTGACCACCGTCGATCAAAATAATGTCCCCCAACCCCGGCCGGTCTGGTTTTGGTGGGACGGCGAAACGTTCTTGATCTACAGCAAGCCCAATGCCCATAAGCTGGAACATATTGCGCGTAACCCAAAGGTCGCGCTCAATCTGGATGGTGATGGATTGGGGGGCGATATCGTGGTCTTTACCGGCCAGGCCAGGCTTGACCCGAGTGCGCCGCCGGCCAATGAGGTGACCGAATACGCCGATAAATATCAAGCAGGGTTTACCCGTATTCAAATGACGGCCAAAACGTTTGCTGAAAGTTATTCGGTGGCCATTCGAGTGACACCTTCCAATCTGCGTGGGCACTAGCGTGGTGCAATTGGGAATGATGAATGACGAATGGTGAATGATGAATCGTAAACTTGATCCGGAGAAACAGTAATGATATCCAGAGTAACGCGGGAAGATGTTGAATACATCCTTAAAGACGCTCGCCAGAAGGAGCAAAGGCCAAACCTGAATAAGATGGATCTCAGTACTATGGGATTGTTTAAAGCCGATCTGAGCCAGGTGGATATGAACCAGGCCAATCTGCGCCAGAGCAATTTGAGCAAGGCCAACCTGTTTCAGGCCAAGTTACGCCGGGTGATCCTGACCGAAGCCAGCCTGACCCAGGCCAATTTGAGCATGGCTGACCTGAGGCAGGCTGATCTGTTCCAGGCCAGCTTGAGAGGGGCCGACCTGAGCGGCGCGAATCTCAGCCAGGCTAACCTGGACGGAACTGATCTGAGTGGAGCCAACCTGAACGGGGCTGATTTAAGCAGAGCAACCTACACAGATTATACCAGATGGCCAGGGGGTTTTGATCCCGTCAAAGCGGGGGCAGTTAAAAGGTGATGAACAATGCCTGAACTACCCGAGGTCGAAACCATTGTCAAGGGGCTGCGAGGGCCGCTGGTGGGCCGTACCTTTACCAACGTGGTGATCACCTGGCCCAATACCATCAAAACCCCTCTGGCCGAGTTACAAAGCCGGTTGCCCGGCCAGCGCATTGAGGCCATTACCCGGCGCGGTAAATATTTGCAATTTCACCTGTCCGGGGGAGATACCTTGCTCATTCATCTGAAGATGAGCGGTGATTTGTTGGTCGAACCGGCCAGTGAGCCGACTCATCAGCACGTGCGCACGATTTTCGGCCTGGATAACAATCACCAGTTGCGTTTCAAGGATATGCGCAAATTTGGCCGGGTTTACCTGGTGGATGATCCCGGTCAAGTGGTCGGCAAGCTGGGGCCGGAGCCGCTGGCGGATGATTTTACCGGCGAGGATTTCAAAGCGCTGTTTCAGAGACGTAAAGGGCGACTGAAACCGCTCCTGTTGAACCAGGAATTTATCGCCGGCCTGGGCAATATTTATGCCGACGAAAGCTGTTTTTTGGCCGGTCTTGATCCCCGTCGCCAGGTTGACACGTTGTCAGCGGCAGAGTTAGATAAACTCTACCAGGCTATTCGGCAGTCTCTCAAACGTGGCATTATGCACAAGGGGGCCAGCCTGGATGAGGTTTACCGGGGTGGGGAATTTCAGGATCATTTTCAAGTGTACGGGCGCACTAACGAACCCTGCTTGACCTGTGGCCAGCCTATCCAGCGCCTTGTTTTAGGCGGACGCTCGACCCATTTTTGTACCCGGTGCCAGCGGTAAAAACTTGACCCAGGCTTAGGCAAACTTCTTCAGATAGGCCAGAATCGCCTTCATTTCAAAACCGAATTGAAACTTTTCTTTGCGGTACCACTCGTAAGCTTCGGCGGGAGTTAGCCAGGTGGTTTCTCGAATCTCCTCTGGGTTGAGGGGACCGACCGGGCCCAGGGGACGGGCGACAAAAATGGTGTAATCAAACCCTGAGCGGCTGTAAAAGCACCCCAACCTGCCCAAAACTTCAATATCCAGCGACAACTCTTCATGCACCTCGCGATGCAAGGCGGCCAGGGGGTCTGTTTCGCCAGGATCAAGCCGGCCACCGGGGAAGGTCCATTTGTCAAACAAGGCCGGGTTCCTGGTGAGGTGGTGGATGAAAAGAATTTCCTGGTCTTTAACGATCAAGACCCGAACGGCGTACGGTTTATCAGCTTCAGAATCGCTTCCTATAATTTTGGATTTTTGATCTTGGCTGATGTTTCACCTCGCTGATTTGAAAGTGCTTAACAACTGTTGGTAGTAACGACTTATGAACTTTAAGAAAATAATCGGGTAATAAACAAGCCAACGGGAGCACGGGACTCAAGCCCCGTGCTGAAAGAGCAAAGCCCGAATGGGCTAAAAACGTGCTTTTTTAGGGCGTTTTAATAACGTCCTTGGCCCTCTTAGCGCGATGGCCCTGCCCTGTGGGTTAGCCTCGCGCCTGGGGCGGATTGATTACCCGTTTAATTTTTTAATCTTCATAAGTCGTTACTACGAACTCACAGCTTGGGTGATCTTTAGTACCTCAGAAATTGAGTCCTTGCACGTTGGGCAAGAAGTTTGAACGATTTGAGAAATTAGAAAATAGAAATTAGAAGTTGTCTGTTCGTCAGCCACTAGCCTAAATTTCTCATTTCTTATTTCTCATTTCTGATTCCGGTTTATCCGGGTTAGGGTTACGCTTATGACTGTGAGGTGGTTTGCTTGACCATGGTCAGAAAATATTGGTGGAAGCGGGAGTCGTTGGTCAACTCTGGATGAAAAGCGGTCACCAGGAGGTTATCCTGGCGAGCGGCCACTGGGGTGCCATCCTCAAGCCGGGCTAATATTTCCACCTGTTCGCCGCTGGCCTCAATACGGGGGGCACGAATGAAAACGGCTCGAAAGGGCATGTCGTTGCCGGCAAAGGTAAGTTGCAAATCGGCCTCAAAACTATCAACCTGGCGGCCAAAAGCGTTTCGATCCACGCTGATATCCATCACCGGCAAACGTGGCGGCACCACGTGCCCCCCGCTGCCGGTCGCCCCAATATCCCTGGCCAAAAATATGAGGCCGGCACAGGTGCCCCAGACGGCATGCCCCTCTTCAATAAAGCGGGACAACGGTTCGATCAGGCCAAATTGGTTGGCCAATTTGCCGATGGTGGTACTCTCGCCACCGGGGATAATGAGGCCATCCAGGCCGACTAAATCTGCCGGTAAACGAACTTCCACCGGCCTGGCCCCCAACTTACGCAGCATGTTGGCATGTTCTAAAAACGCTCCCTGTAAAGCCAGGACGCCGATCTTCAGGACGGTCGTACCGGTGGCCGGCTCCGGGATGTCACGTTTGTCAAGGGTCAAGTTTTGTGGCGATACGCTCATGCCTTAATCCTCCTCAGCGGTTGGGTCTGCGTCATCATCAGCCTGCGTGACCAGAACCGGGCGCGCCCGGCCCCCGCCTTCATCTGGACCAATGATACCCTGTTCTTCCATTTCGTCAATTAAACGAGCGGCCCGCGCATAACCGACTCGTAGGCGGCGTTGTAAGAGTGACACCGAGGCTTTGCCCTGCTCCCGAACAATGGCGATTGCCTTTTCTAAGAGCTCATCTTTATTGCTGTCAGCCATAGCTTTTTCTATGGCTTTGTATTCTTCCCACAGAGGTTTTTGCACCAGGTCGCTGGGCACTTTTACCGGCCCCCGCGCCTCTTCCTGGCCAAAAGTAGAGGAGGAGCCTCGCCAGAAGCGAACCAACCGGTTCAACTCATGGTCGGAAACGAAGACGCCTTGCAGACGTTGCAGCTTGGACGAGTCAGAGGCCATATAAAGCATATCCCCTTTACCCAATAAACGGTCCGCGCCCGGCGAATCCAGGATGACCCGCGAGTCAACCTGGCTGCTCACGGCGAAGGAAATTCGGGCCGGGAAGTTGGCCTTAATCAGGCCGGTGACGACGTTGACCGAGGGACGCTGCGTGGCGATAATCAGGTGGATACCGGTGGCCCGAGCCATCTGGGCAATACGGGTAACGGCCCGTTCCACCTCATCCGGGGCCATCATCATCAGGTCGGCCAATTCATCAATGATGATAATAATGAAGGGTAAAATATCTTTACCCGTGTTGATCATTTTTTTGTTATAGCCGGCAATGTTCCGAACGCCCTCTTTGGCAAAGAGTTTATAGCGCCGGTCCATTTCCCGGGTGGCCCAATTCAGCACACCCACCACCTTCTCCAATTCAATGACCACCGGCGCCAGTAGATGGGGGATGCCGTTGTAGTTGACCAATTCGACCATCTTGGGGTCGATCATCAGTAACCGCAGCGTTTCCGGGGTGTGTGTACTGAGCAGGCAGGAGACGATGGCATTAATACAGACGCTTTTACCGGAACCGGTGGCCCCGGCAATGAGTAAGTGGGGCATCGAGGTCAAATCGGCGATGACCGGGTGCCCCGATACATCCTGGCCCAGGGCCAACTTGAGCGGACCGCGCGCCCGGAAAAACTGCTCCGATTCCATCAAGCTGCGCAAAGTGACCAGGTTGGTGGTGGTGTTGGGCACCTCCAGGCCCACGTAAGGCCGGCCGGGAATGGGGGCTTCGATGCGAATCGGGGCCGCCGACAGGGCCAGGGCCAGGTCGTTGGCCAGGTTGACAATACGAGACACCCGGACCTTGCGGGGATTGCCTTTGACATCTTTGGTCGCCATGTAGCCCGGTTCCAGGCTAAACTGGGTGACCGCCGGTCCCTGGTTGATTTCTCGTACTTTCACCTCAATGCCGAAACTTAACAGGGTTTCTTCAATGACTTTGACCCGTTGCCGAATCTCGGCCTCGCTGATTTCTCGCTCAAGTCCTTCTTCAAAAATCTGGTCAAGGGGCGGCAGTTGCCATTTGCGCTCGCCGTCGCCGCCGGCCCCGCCGACCATGGCCCCCGGTGAGGCCGTCGCTGGCGAGGCCACTCCTCTGGTCAGCCTGGACGACGGGCGTGCCTCAGCTTCGCCCATGACCGTAATGGGCACATCCTCCTCACCCGGCCTGGTTTTTGACGATGGTTTGCTGGAACGGGGTAAAACCCGCTCAATCAGTTTGGGTTTGGGCTCGGGCGGGCGCAGACTGACCACGGGTTGGTTAATGGTCAACTGCCGGAAATGTCGCCAATCCTGGAACCGATAATACAGGTCCCAGCTCATGTTATACAGCTCTCGCAGCGAGAGACCACTGATTAAAATCATGGCCAGGGGGAAGAGGCCGATCAGAACCACCACCGTTCCGGCCGTGCCCAGGGCCGAGCGGAACAGTTCGCCCAAGGCCCAGCCGATGGCCCCACCGCCGCCTGGCTCCACCAGGGCCTCGCCCGGCTCAATCAGATGGAAGAGGGTCAGCAACAGGCCCAACAGCAAAAAGGTGCCAACGGGCTTCTCCCATTTTTCGTCTTCGTCTTCGATGCCGTACCGTTTAAAGAACCAAAAGGCCAGCAGCAGCAAGGCCAGCCAGATGATATATCGCCCCCAGCCAATCAGCAAGCGCAAAAAGTCCAACCAACTGGCAATAATTGGACTGTGATTGGGCGTAAAAAAACTGAGCAGGGTAATGCCCGCCAGAATCAGCAGAAAGGTCCCCACGATTTCCGGCCGAATGATGGGGCCTTCCTGTTGTTGCTTTTTAGTTGTCGTCCGTCGCGTACGCGTTGTTACTTTTCTAGCCATCGTTCAAAACAGCACAAATGTTTTGTTATATTGTATCATGAAGTGGAGTAAATTGAAAGTGGGGGATAGAGGACGGGTGTGTTTCACTTTTTGGGCAGGATTTAAGTGGTAGCACCCTGAGTAGACCGAAGTGTAACGGAGGTCGTATCGAAGGGTGCGACGAACGCGTCGAGTCTTCGCCAATCCGTACCCCCTTCGGCCTGGCTCAGGACAGGCTGCGATACGCGCTCCACGATGTTTCGCGCTACTCAGGCAGTGTCTTGAGCCTGTCGAAGGGAGGGCTAATTTTTCTTGCGATGCAGACCATACTTTGCCACCCGTCGAACGGGTAGGAGCAGATGATAGCAGTAAGAGAGAATGGCAAACAGCGGCAGGGGCCATAGCCATACGTTTCTACATCGGGTCCGGTCAAGTAGATGATAGGGCACAGAGAGGAGTCCGATTGGGGGTCGAATCGCCCACTTAATTACGGTCCGGGTCAGGACACGATAGAAACGGGTTCGGACTCTGTCCGGCCGGCGTTCCATCGTCTTGAGATGGAAGCGGAACCTGTCGGAACTTTTGGCCGGGTGGTCAGTCTCATCAAAAAGCCGTTCACACACCTGCGCTGCGAGCGATTTTACAATAGGATCGGCCTGCATCCTTGACCGGACTGTCTCTGGCAGGGCTGTTCCTAGCAGGTCGCTGGCCAGGCGAAGGCCAAGCCAGAGCCGGCGCTCACTCCCCAACTGGCCAGCCTGGGCCATAACCCATTCCCAATCCAATCCCTGCTGAGCGCGGATCAGCTCGGCCACGTCACAGAGCCAACCCAGCCGCCCCCAACGATGCCAGGGTTTGGCCCCGTGTACACAGAGGAACAGGAGTAAATCCTCTGGCGAGAAGTTGGGTACCATCATACCAGCCAGGGAGACCGGCTCAAGGCGCTCCCACAAGCGGCTGAGATCGAGGGGGAAAGAGTCTTGTCTGTCGATGAGGCTCCAGTGAAGCTCCACGCCAACCTTGCCATCATCGCTTACAAAGTTGGATTCGTATTGGACTTGCAGAGAGGCCGTTTTTTGGGCACTGGTCTGTTGGTGGTAACGCCACGCCCGGTATCCCTGGGAGATGAGCAGATTTCTGGCTTTCGAAACGTCCTGCGGGTGAACTAGAATGTCCAAGTCGGTGAACTGCCGGAGTGAAGAATCACCGTAGACAGAAACGGCCAGAACAGGTCCTTTAAGCGGAACGGCAGGGACTCCATGCGCCTCGAATAAATTCAGAAGCCTGAGTAGTTCCTTGGTCAAAAAAATGTTGCGCCGGGTATTAGTTTGGAAATGATCCCGCAGTTGGGCCAGAGTAGCCTGGGGCACAGTTTCGGGATAGGTGGTGTGCAGGCTCCAGTACAGGAGCGGCATCACCCCGTGCCGGCGGGCTGTCCGGAGCAGATAGGTCCAGTCGATGTCTGTCTGGAGCAGGGTCTTGATCCGCTTGGCAGTGGCGGGGTCTATATGGGTTCGGGCACAGCAGAGAAGTAACTCAATTTCAGGGCGAGTGCTCGCCGCTATGTTTGTAGTAGCGGCTTCAGCCGCTTTGGGTACGACAGAAGTCGTTACTACAGGGTGTTCGGTAGATGGTTTGAGCATAGTCATCTTCAATAGATCATTATTCCCCAAAATCTTCGCTTAAGCCTCCGGCCCCAACCGTACAGTTGTGTCCAGGCTAATGTACTGGCAGCGATGAGCCAGCCTACTATGCGCCAGGCGGTAGTATCTAGCGGCATTCGCCGGCCCTCTCGCTCAATGGCCAGTACCCGGCCAATAACCTCACCGGCGTGCAGCGGGGGGTCAAAGTGGGCAGCGTTATCCCCTTTAGTGATGAAAACGGGTTCAGATTGGCGATGATAGATGCGCAGCACCCGGTGAGCGATCAGGCTGCCCTTGCGCCGGAAGATGATCACGTCACCCCGCCGCACGCCAGCACGACCATGCGCGACCAGCACGCGGTCACCTTCTTGGAACAAAGGCAGCATGCTGCGGCCGGTGATCGGGATAAAGTGCTGTCCCCCGGCCTGGCCCCACAGATCCATAGCTGCCTCGATGACGGGGGCCGGTAGAGGGGTGCGGTTGGTTTTGGCTGTATTCATTGGTTCAGGCTGTTCAATCATGCTTGACCACCAGGGGTAAGTAGATCTGATCTGCTTCCCGGGTCACGAACGTCAGGTTTAGAGGCTCTGGCAAAGAGTTACCGGCCACGTCTTTGGCCGTTGTGACGGTGAAAGTGTATTGTTCTCCTCCCTGAAAGTTGGCATGGTGGAATGTGGCCACTTGTTCATCCTCGTCCCAGTTCAGCCCGCCGCTAATGACTGGCACGAGAATGTAGGCCACTGCACCGGTACGCATCGGTTCGGTGAAGGTGAGAATGACGGTGGCGGTGACCGCCACATCGGTCACCTGACCACCTTCCAGGCCAATGACCCCCTGAGGTGGCTCAGCATCGCCGGTGACCGTAAAAGACCAGGTGTTTGGGGTGAGACTGGTGTCCAGGGGAGTGCCCAGGTCGTCCTGGCCATCGACGGTGAAGGTCAAAACTTGTCCATGTGCAAAGTCAGGGTGGGTATAGTTAAGCTCAGTGTATTGAGTATGCCAAGTGGGAGTAAAGACCAGCCCCGTCGTGCCCTGACCGCTAAGGATGACAGTAGTGGGATCCATCGGGTGATTGAAAACAATCTGGATCTCCTGGTCAATCGGCACCTGGCTGGTTCCATTAGCCGGGATGGTGCTGACCACGTGGGGATAGCCGTACGTGGTGAACGACCAGGTCGCCGGAGCCAGGCCGGGGCCCAGGGGGTTCCCCAGCTTATCCTGGCCACTGACGGTGAAGGTTAAGGTCTGGCCGTAAGCAAAGTTCGGGTGGGTGTAGCTGAGGATGGTCTGGTCAGAGTTCCAGATGGGGGTAAAAGTCAGGCCCGTCGTGCCCTCGCCGCTCAGGTTGACCGTAGCCGGGTCCAGCGGCTTATTGAAAACGATTTGGAGGTCCTGGCCAAGCGGTACCTCGCCGGCCCCGTGGGCAGGGGTGGTCCTTTCCACGTAGGGATAGTTGGCCGGAATGCCTACTGACAAAGCCGGATCGCCAAAGAGGACAAAGGTTTCCACTAACTCTCCCCAGAAGCTACTCTGGGTATAGACGGCGACCTTGGCCGCAGTGGTAGCTGCGCCCAGGGCATACAGGTCATCCTGAAAGATAGCGTCGTAGAATTCCCCCATCAGGGCCCGGTGGCCGGAGGGATAGCCCAGGCCGGTAGCGGCCCAGACGGCGGCTGCGCCCTTGTCGTCTCGCAGCAGGAATTCTTCGGCCATAGAAACGTTCTTGCCGGCAAAATAGCCGTTCAGACAGTTGGCGATGGTCACCACTGGCAACTTGTGGGTGTTGTTCAGGGCAGTGACGTCAGCCCGGTCAAAAATTTGGCCATCACGCCACGATCCCCACCTGTCCACGTTGCCATGTCCGGTATAGTTGACCAGCACGTGGCCGCCCTCGATATAGCTGACGATGTCGGCGGTGGGGTTTCCAGGCGGGTAGTCGCCGGCATAGACCTCGTTGGCCGTGTAGTAAAAAGGTAACTGATTAGCGATCTGTTCAGAGATGATCTCAAACGAAGCCTCATTGTCGTCTGCCACCAGGAGTACCCGGGTATTCCAGGAGGCGTCCGGTGGTTGTTGCTCATAGTGGATGATTTTGTCCACCATGTCGTTGGCCTCAGAGAGGTCTTGGGCCGTCAAGCGGCCAATAAACATATCCGGCAGCAGGTCAGCGCCACTGACCAGGACAAACCAGTTATCGGAGGGCGTTTGTCCCAACAAGTCGGTCTCGATAATTTGCGTGGGTACGTAGTTAGCCCGGTCTAAATCGAGCAGGTCCCTGTAGTCATAGCTGGCCCCGCCCAGCAGCAAAACGTAGGTGGGGGCCGGGGCAGTCCAGTTCTGATAAGCATAGATCAAAAAGTCGCGGATAGCCTGGGGATTGAAGAGGCCAGCGTTGAACTCGTCGTAGAGGTCCTCGACTTTGATCGTGACCACTCTCAGACCCGTGGCGTTCCGGTGGTTGGCCAGGGTCAGGGCACTGGTGTAGAAATCCTCGGGGGTGATGATGACGTAATCGGCCCCATTGTTGGGGGACTTCCATGAGGAGGGTTGATCCAACTCGAGGCTGGCCGGTGATCTGCGCTGCCCTGGCCTCAGGGCCAGGTAGCGCGTCTCTGGTTGAGCCGCACGTTCAAATTGTAAGGTATAACTCCCCCCATCGGCGACGACACTTGGGTTTATAATTCGCTCTACGTTGGCCGGATTGGTCGCGTCGAAAACGTCCACGTCAGCCCCGCTGAAGCCGGTGACCTCGAATTGGAAGGTGCCGGTCGCCGGCACGCCGAAAAGCAGGGCGTCATTCTCGGCTACATAGGTATCCCAATAATCAATCTCGATCCAGTTGACAAAGAATTGGTCCACCGCGGCTCCGGTGTCCCCCACGCCCCTCACGCGTAGGATGTTGCTCCCCTCGTTCAGGTAAGTATGAGACACAGTGACCTGATGATCGTAGGGGCTAAAGCCGTCCCACAGTTGGTCATCTATCTCGACCCCGTTAAGGTAGAGCCGGGTGTGGTGGTCGGGGTAGGTGCTTGTGTCGGTGCGTCCCTTCATTCTGACCCGCACGGTCGCTGTGCTGGCCGTTGTCGAAAGGTTGGACAACGTCAGATCATAATCTCGCGACGCCGGTGCGCTCAGGTTGTCTCCCCAAAACCAATGGTCCTGACCCTGGCCGTTGGGCATGGTCACCCAGTATGAGCTGTCTTCCTCGGTGTGGAGCGTGACCGGAAAATGGGCCGGTACCGGCGCGCCTCCCGAAAGGGTACCATTTTGAGTGCCCATCCGTTGGCCATAGCTTTCTCCCAGCGTCAGCCAGTAAACATTCTTAGTGGTATACACGTCGTCGATGGCGGTGCCATAAAAGAGGATGATGTCTGTGGGGTCAAAAACCCCGTCGTCCTCGCCCGGTACGTAAATGGGGGTCTCCACGCCGCGACAACTGATCTTGAGCGTGCGGGGATCCAGGCCATTCAGGTCTAACCCTGCGCCTATGAGGTCGCTGTAGGTCAGCTCATACAAACCGTCCTCGGTGACTCCGATTTTGAGGGTGGGCGTAAGGCTGCTGGTGGTCACTATGTCGATGCTGGTACTAGGTGAGGGAGCTTGCTCGGCGGCCATAACGGGCCGTTCCAACGCGCCGTAATTCAACAGCGTCTCTCGCAACAGATTCTCGTATCCCGGGCTGGCCTCCCGCGCTTCGGCAGGAGCCATCCCGGACAACGCCGCCCACGTGACCTGAGCCAGGATCCGCCGGTAGAGGCGTATTTCTTGGGTGACGGGGTTGTATTGCACCGGGTAGAATTGAACCTGGGCCACGGCCTGGTCACGCATAGCGCCGGTGTACCCGATCTCAACCAGCCGGTCGGGGTAGAAGGCATCGGTGGCGTAACGATCTTGATTGAGGGCAAAGGTTGGCTGAACCCCGGCTACCTGAGCAGCATCCAGGCTGTCTGCCACCACCTGTAGGGCCGGGGCCGGGTAGAGGTGGTAGCCAGACAGCATTTCGTAGTCGGCCTCCAAAACCTGGATCGAAACCCCCGCCGTGCCCGGCAGACCCAGCAGTGCTCCCCGCGTGGGTACCTGGGGCTCGCCCGGCGTGTCCGTCTGCACTGTGCCGGGGATGATCACGCGGTGATACGTTTGCCCGGCCTGCTCGATCGTTTCGATCTGGAAACCGGTGATGGTCAACTCCAGGACAATCGTTTCCCGGTCAGATGAAACCAATCGCAACTGACTGCCGGCCGGTTCCTGGGCCATTACCAGCGAGGTGGTTCCGCTGACTAGCAGCAGCCAGGTGGTTATTACTATTGCCAGAAGGTGTTTAAGTTTCACGTTTCACGCATCACGTTTCAGGTTTCACGCCGTCTATTGGCGAAAACAAGCCACAAATTAAATCCCCCATCTCAGCCAATGGCCCCACATCAAGCCGATAACAATTCGCCTGGCCGGTCAGGGCAGCCAACTCCATAAACAAGCGCGTCGAGTTGCCACCCAATTCCTCCTGCACAATGGCCGACTTGTACCCGCCCTGGAACCGCCGCAGGAGTTCGACCACGGCCTGACTGCGGGGGATGGCTTCGAGGCGGGCGGGGACGGTAAAGCCGGGCTGACCGGTCGGCCCGGTGTTGACGTCCAGAACCAGGATTCGCCGCTCCTGGCACAAGGTCTCTATTTGGGAGAAGACGCGGGTCGGGCGAACCGTGCGGAACCTGAGCCACGGATAGCTGCGCTCGACATCCACCCGCAGCCCGCTCACCCCGTCGATGTCCCGGATGGCCGCCAGGAGGACCTCGTCCATACGATCAACGAGGACATTTAGCTCCCGGTTGGAGCTACCTGCCCTTTCCGCCCCGGTTCCACTCAAGCCGGGTCTAGCCTCGCTCAAGCCGAGTCCGTGACCCGAAGATTCTGGCTGCTCAGCCCCCTCCTCCGGTCTGCTCAAGCCGGATCTAGCCTCGCTCAAGCTGGGTCCGTGACCCGGCGATTCTGGCAACTCAGCCCCCTCCCCGGCCTCAGCCGGGTCTTGCAAGATGATGACATAGCTGATAGCCGCTGCCTGGCCCAGGCTACCCGGCCGGATCTGCTCCACATCCAACAGCAATTTACCCAGCCACTCCGGCGCCCCGTCTATCGCTTCGGAAAAACCGGCCAGTTCCAGGCTGCCCGGCCGGAGGCTGAGACTACGGGGAAAAAGATGCACCCGCCCATCCGTCCGTCCCAGAGCCGCCGTTTCATCCGACAGGAACTTAAACCCCCGCCGGACCAGTTCTAAAACCAACGTCGTCTTACCGTGGAAGGAATCGGCAGCCAGAATAATACCTTGCCCACGGTGGGCCACCACCCCGGCGTGGATCAGAATATGGCTGCGTACCCTGGCCAGGATGGCACACAGGATGCTTTGGTAGACGTATCCCACCGGTAACCGGGGCTCAGGCAGGGGATGAACTTCCCCGTCGAGGATCAGCACCGGCCGGCCCCAGGCATTATCCGACCGGGTCAAAACAGCAAACTCAACCGCCCGCTGCCCCAGCGGCAAGTCCCCGTTCACCTGGAAACGACGATACAGTTGGACAAAATGATCGAGATAAGTTTCAGAGTCGGACCGAATGGTTACGTCCAGGTCAAAGAAACGCAGGGTTAAGGATTGCGTCGTCATTGCTTTTAAGTACATGTTGCGTGTTGCGTGTTGCGTAAAAAGGACACGCAACACGCAACACGAGGAAGACCGGCCGCTAAACGCCACCGGCCTCCCTCTGGTCAAGATTCCCCGGCTATGGATCGATGATGTCGGTCACAGCCTGGGCCGGTCCCATTTCTTCGAGGATCTCCGCATCGGTGTAAGTAATGACCTTTGGCGGTACATACTCGGGCAGGGGCTGCTCGGCCACTTCCTGGGGTGCTTCATACCGGGTTAATTTTTTATCTTCCATTTTGTTTTAGCTCCTTTCGATATTTATTGGTTGGTTATTAGTTATTGGTTGTTGGTTATTAGTTACACTTGCCCTGTGAGTTGGTCACTCGCCCTATGGATTGATCACTTGCCCTGTGGGTTTGTCACCTGCCCTGTGGGTTGTCCAGGAAAGTATAAATTGAACGATGAATGATGAACTTCTCTTTGATTGACCATTCATCATTCATCGTTCATCCTTCATCATTACTTGAGGATAACCGGCAAATAGATCGAACCAATTGCCCCCGGCTCCGCCACCACCGGTCCGTGGAAGGTGCTGACCCCGTGAATGTCCACATCCTCCAACTTGTAGTAATAGGTCACGCCCTTGACTACATCCGTATCGGTGTATATGTAGCTGGCCCCGGAGACGGGATCGCCCTTAGCTGGGATGAGCGCGTCGTTGAGCTTGGTGTAGGGGCCCTCCGCGGCCGTGGCCCGGTGGAGATTGAAACCAGCGTTGTCCACCTCTGTGCCGGTTTGCCAGGCCAGGGTGATGTGGTCGGCGGCTGGCTGGGCGGTGAAGGAGAGCAGGGTGATGGCGGTGGGCTTCTCGATAATGGTAGCCCAAAAACCTGTTACCAGAATGTAAGGATCGCGACTGAACAGTCCGGCATCAGGCTGGCCAATTGTGCCGCTCACCGTATAGGTCACGTTGTTGCCAGTGTCAATACCGCTACTGGTGCCGCCCCCGCCGTCCACCGTGAACCAGGAGAGTTCGAAGTCACCGTCGGTTTGGGCCAGAGTGGCGGGGACGAGCAGCAGCATGGCCAACGTCACCGCCACGACCAAGTGAGGAAATCCTCTTATTTGAATAGGTCTCATTGGATTCCTCCTATTGCAAGATGACCAGCATTTGAATCATGCCAGTGTCTTCGTCCAGCCCTTCCAGTGCCTTGCCGATCACTGTCCCGACAGGTGGGTTGGGACCAGCCTTCATCGCATGGCCGGGTGTATCACTGGTAGTGAGCAGGTCGCCGGGATGGATAGAGCCGTTTTCAGCACTGGCCTTGACCGGCACTACACCGACCACCGCCAGTGGGACCTTGCCGCTCAGATTCGCGTCCTCACCCGCACCGCCCACAAAGCCGGGTTGGGTGGAATGAACTCCGACCACGGTGGGCTGGTAGGCCTGCGTGCTGTGGGTCAGCTTGCCATCTGAGCCGACAACCAGCACTTCGCCTGGCTCAAGGCCCCCGACAGCCGGGAGCATCTCGGCCAGGTCAGCGCCACCTGGGTTAAAGGTGCCATCTGCGTAGACGTTGCCACTGTTGGAGACATAGAACTCGCGGTCGCTAGGAGTGCCACCGTATGCTTCGATGGGGTTTCCTTTCAGGCTGTCAGCGCGGACGCCGATACCGTCGGTATAGACGCTCCCGCCATAGACACCAGTTATACCATTGCCGCTGACGCCGATGCCGTACTCTGAGGAACCGACGACGCCGGTGCTACCGCCACGGCCGTAGATACCGTAGCTATACATGTTAGAAAGATTGGTAACATCCAGCATGGATCCGTGAGTGACATCGCCAGTAAAGACCGCTCCACCATTAGCGCGCACCAAGAACTGATTTGGGCCAGTGGACTCAAAGTCTTCGCTAGTGGAGTCGGCCCAGACGAAAGTGCCATTATGGTTGGCCTTGGCGTGGCGGCCAGCAGCGAAACTATAGTCGCCCGCGGCAGTGTTGTCGGAGCCCCCAGGGACAGTGGCGGACTCGCCGTTGGCCTCGTTTTCTCTTCCTCCACTGATAGTGGTGTCGGTAAAACTTGCGGTGTTTAAGAATCCCCCACCGATGGTGGAATTGTTACCACTGGCGGTATTGTAGTATCCTCCACCGACGGTAGCGAGCCATCCGTCCATAGTGCCTTCGCCCCCAGCGATGTTGCCATAGCCTCCGCCGATGGTAACAATATAGCTTCGGGCTTTGTTCCAAAGACCCCCGCCAATGGTAGCACGAAAACCGCTAGCTTTGTTACCCAGACCTCCACCAACAGTAGCGCTTTCGCCACTGGCGATGTTCTCCTTCCCTCCGCCGATGGCTGCATCAATACCACTGGCCTCATTACCCCTGCCCCCACTCACAGTGGCGAAGCCACGTTCAACAACATTAGTGGGGTATTCACCACTAGCGATATTGCTATAGCCCCCACTAACCGTATTATAGCTCGTATCATCAGTCGTTCCAGCACCATCACCGGCTTGATTGTTTCCACCTCCACCTACGGTACCGTAATTGTCAGTGACGCGGTTGCCAGTATGAGGGTCGGTAGGATCGGTGAAGCCGCCACCGGCAATCGTGGCATAGTTAGCCATTGCTTCGTTGAAGGCACCCCCGCCGATGGTAGCAGCTTCACCGCCAGTTTGGTTGTTCGCGCCTCCGCCGATGGTGGCGTAGTCGTTACTGTGAGTTTGGTTGCCGGAGCCCCCACCAATGGTGGCGTTGTTGCCGTAGTTCCAGTTGAAATCGCCCCCACTGACGGTGGCAGCTCTTCCGCTGGCGATGTTCATGCGGCCCCCGCCAACAGTGGCGAAGGCTGCATCCATGGTCGTTCCGACCTGATCGCCTGCCAGATTGCTTCGCCCACCACCGACAGTCCCATAGTTATCGGTCACGGTATTATTACCGAACTCGTCAGCGGCAGCCTTGATACCACCACCGCTGATCGTAGCACCCACGACACCATTGATTACTTCATTGCCGCTGAAACCGCCAATCACGTTCGGACTGATATCGTTAGGCTGGGTCCATAGGCCAGGCAAGGCCAGCGCATACGGTGTAGGTCTCAACTGCTGGCGTGGGATGAGGGTAGTATAACCCCCAGGACTACCCGTCTGCCTCACGGAGATCTCTAAAAAGCGGGCGTCACCGGTGAAAATGCCGCTGCCGAAGTCCAGATCGAGCTTAAAGAGGCCATCGGTCAAGCTGGAGATTGAGATGAGCTTTGTGCCTAAAGGTGTGCCGCCGAAGCCAACGTCGTACAAATCGAATCTAAAATCGTAATCGCCACTGGCGGGGCTGCCGTCGAGAACCAGGCGACCCTGGTAGGTAAAGGCCGTACCTAAGGGGATCTGTTGAATGCCAATATCACCTTGGGTCTCCGGTCCCTGAGCGTCCACGGCCCCTGGCTGGCCGGTGAGTAAGATCCCCAAGGCCAGCATCAGGCCTAGAATTGGTAATAGTTTAAACAAAATTCTGCGTTTCACTTCAATTTCTCCTTTCAAATTTGAAGTCGGCAAACCACAGAATATGCTATACGCACCGATCAACGAGGTAGCAATCAGGATACCAGAGCCCCCTTATACCTTGTACTTGTTCAATGACAAAAGTACAGGTAAAATAAAAGCGCATCGTTGCATCCTCTGTGGCTTGCGACTATGCTCCTCGAAGGTCACGCGTAGGGTTCCCATCCGTTTGCGTGGCCTTCGTCGCGTTTGTTACTTTCTTCTACTGCAATTCTAACAAGGTTGCGATACACTTTTGTAAAGCGGGATACGATCTATATCTCACCTCCTTTCGGGTGGGCTCGATGGCCGGACCTGGCCGGTGGCCAGACTACTGATCAAAGCCTGAGCTTCCACCCATACCTCATTACTTGACGATAACCGGCAAATAAACCGAACCGATGACTCCGGGCGTGGCCGACACCGGCCCGTGGAAAGTACTGACGCCGTGAATGTCCACATCCTCCAGCTTGTAGTAGTAGGTTACCCCCTTGACCACATCGGTATCGGTATAGGTGTAGTTAGCTCCAGAGACGGCGTCGCCCTGGGCCGGGATGAGCGTGTCATTGAGCCTGGTGTAGGGGCCTGCGGCAGCCGTGGCCCGGTGGAGGTTGAAGCCGGCGTTGTCCACCTCGGTGGCTGTTTGCCAGGCCAGGGTGATGTGGTCGGCGGCTGGGTGGGCGGTGAAGGAGAGTAGGGTGATGGCGGTAGCGTCTTCCAGGTAGTTCAGATTAATCTCGTACCAGTCGGGGCCACCCGGCGGGTTGTCATTGAACTCAACGATCAGGGTGAAGCCGTTACTCTGATTGGGCTGCTGAATGATAGTCACACCTGCCCGCGCCTGGATGACATCCAGGTCAACAGTTTGGGGTTGGGCTGCCAGGGTTGGCACTCCTATAAAATCACTCTCTTCTAAAGAGCGGCAGCCGCCACAACGGCTTTCATTGTTAACCGGAGCACACGCCTGAAGGCCAACCGGATCACCGGGCCAGCCGGGGCACCATTCTGTTCCATTGAGAAAGGTGGGCACATTTCCACCTGGCGCATCGAAGTGGCGTCCGGGCGCAGCATAATCAAGATGGTACCAATGAACGGTGTCACATTGGATGATCAGGTCACTGCGTCCGTCAATGAAAGCCCGAACGTTGAGGGTAGCTCGCTGAAGCTCAAACGCTCCGATATCGCAACCATCATCCACATTGGGGATACTAGGTACATCTATAGGCCGGGGCTTACCACGCTGGTCAGCAGTGGTGCCGTTACAACTACCCGCGTCGATGGCCGGGCTACCAGGCAGGAGGCCGTGGGTCTCGGTTGAGCCGCCGTTGTCTTGCAGTGGGCCGAGTCGTGGGTCAATGGGACTGTCACTGGTACCCACTAGGTCGCCAGTGGTCGGGGTGAAGGAGCAACCGGCATTGTTTCCCAGCAGGTTGTAGCCGAGGGAAGTGATCGGTCCGGAGCAGTCTCCGCCTACGACATTGTCCGCCACGATGGTGTTGATCAGTTCCACTGTGCTACCATTGGAGATGCCGCCGCCGGATACGTTGGCACTGTTGTCGCTGATGGTGCTGTTGGTCAATTCTAACGTGCCAGTGTTGTTTTGGATGCCGCCGCCAAAGTTGGCAGTGTTGCCACTGACGGTGCTATTGAACAACACCGTTGTGCCGTCGTTGAAGATGCCGCCGCCGAAAATGGTGGCGCTGTTGCCGTTGACGGTGCTGTTGGTCAGTTCTACCACGCTACCGGTGGCATTGAAGATACCGCCGCCGCCACTGGCGTTGATGTTGAGACTGATAGCGCTATTGTTCAGTACCACCACACCGTCATTGTTGTAGATGCCACTGCCACTGTTGGCCTTGTTGGCGACGGCCCTGCTCTTATCGGTTAGCCTCACTATCCCACCATTGTTGAATATGCCACCGCCACGATCACCGGTTTCGTTGCCGCTGACGGTGCTGTTGATTAACCTCGTCGTGCCAAGATTAGAAATACCGCCGCCGTCAACAGCGCTGTCATTACCACTGATAGTGCTGCCGGTCAGAGTTACCGAGCCGTTCTCGAAGTTTTTGATGCCACCGCCATTGCCATCGGTACGGTTACTTCTGACAGAGGAGTTGATCAACTCCACCGTGCCGTTGAAGTTGTTCATACCCCCCCCCCCGTTGTCGGCACTGTTATCACTGACGGTACTATTGATCAATGTCACTGCGCTGCCAGTGAAATTATCGATGCCACCGCCGTCGTGCCCGGCGCTGTTACTGCTGATGAGGCTATTGGTCAATTGTACCGTACCCAGGTTGTCGATGCCGCCACCGTCATTGCCTGCGCTGTTATCGCTGATGGTGGTATCGGTCAGTTCTATTGTGCCACCATTGTCGTTTTTGATGCCACCGCCACTGACATCAGCGTTGTTATTGCTAATGATGCTATTGTTGGTTAAAGTCACCGTACCATCGTCGTTGAAGATACCACCACCATCCTTCTCGACGTTGTTGCCGCTAACGGTACTGTTGATCAGGTTCACTGTGCCGCCGTCGTTGAAGATGCCGCCACCCCAACTGGCGGCTGTGAATGTGTTGTTGCTGACGGTGCTGTCAATCAACTCCACTATGCCGCCGAAGTTGTAGATGCCGACGCCCCGGGCTACGTGACCGTTGTTGTTGCTGATGGTGCTGTTGGTCAGTATCACCGATCCGCTGTCGTTGAAGATACCACCACCAAAGTCTTCGGCGATTTGGTTGCTACTGACGGTGCTGTTGGTCAGCATCACCATGCCACCCTCGTTAAAAATGCCAGCGCCGCTCCTCCCGCTATGTGTTGCGCCATTCTGAATCGTTACGTCAGTAATCTCCACAGAGATAGAGCTGATGATGTGCAGCACTCGATCGAGACTATCACCGTCAATGATGGTATTGGCTGCACCCGCACCGACGATGGTTAAGTCGTCCGTGATATCAAGATCGCCCGTGACGGCAGCATTTTCTTCGTCTTCGCTGGGGATTGTCAGAGTGTAGGTACCAATCGGTACATTGATGATGTCAGGACCAAGCGCGGCGTTAGCCGCGATGATGGCTTCTCGCAGCGAGCAGTCAACGTCACAGGTACCATCGGCGGTATCCGCGGTTTTTGTAACGGTAAAGGTCACCGCCCGTGCTGTCGGAGTCGGTCCTAAGATTAGGGTCAGTGCTACTATTAGAAGCAACAGCAGCCAGCCGCGCAAGGTCAGGATAACTATCTGTCTCAATCGTTCGGTAGTCATAAGTATTTCTCCTTTCAAATTTGAAGCCGGCAACCCTCAGAATACACAATACGCACCAGTCAATGGGACAGCAATTAGGATGGTCCCTCTGCATCTTGCTTTATGGCAAAAATACAAGTAAAATAAAAGCGCATCGTTGCATCCTCTGTGGCTTGCGACTATGCTCCTCGAAGGTCACGCGTAGGGTTCCCGTCCGTGCGCGTGGCCTTCATCACATTTGTTATTTTCTTCTATTGCAATTCCTGGCGAATCATTCGCGCCAGTACGGTACACTTTTGCAAAGCGGAATACGATCTATATCTCACCTCCTCTCGTGTAGGCTCAATGGTCGGACCTGGTGGTTGGGCAGACTCCCCATCAAAGCCTCGAGCTTCCACTCATAGTAGACATTATAGAGATTAAATGGCTTCATAGTGCCAAGGTCTAAAGTTTAACCTGAAATTGTGCAACCCACAGCAAGTTTCCATCACTTTGTCTCGAAAGTTCTCTTTCCAATTTCGGAGCTTGTCCTTAACAATGCGATACCGTTTCACCCCACCAATGGCGTGTTCAATCCGAATTCTGACTTTGGAAATGAGCCGGTTGTTTTCTTTATCCTCTTCAGTCAGCTCCTTGCCCCGAGGTTTCTTTTTGGGTTGGATGATCGTGACCCCGACCAGGGTGAAGCCTTGAAAGCCGGTATCTTGATATAACTGACTGTCTTCAGGCAACTGATAGTCAGCTTCGTCCGCGGCTTTCTTGTCATGTTTCTTACCCTCACAGGTGAACGTTAACAGGATAATCTTGCACCAAGCATTGATAACCACAATGTTTTTGAGGGTATGTTGCTTTTTCTTACCACTGTAATACAGTTTTTGGAGCGTTTTATCCTTGGGACGGACAATCGGTCTTTCTGTACCATCGTGAAAGAAGAGGTTTAAGGCCTCATCATCTTCTTCATCTTTTTCTTCTGGCTCAAGCCTCTGCTCTAACTCGGCTGCCTCTCGAGCCGGTAATTCTCCCAAGGCAGCCAAGGTCCGATTGAGTAGAGTATGCAACAGATGGATCCATTTGTTGGCGTCCGGTTGATGCATCTCAAACAGGGTCGCCTGTTCTTCTTGTAACGAACCTTGTTTCAAATAAATCAAAATGAACAGGAGTTTGTCTTCAATGCTGGGCAAGGGCGAATTCTTGTACTCAGTATATCGGCGTTTGGTCCGTTTTTTGCCATCAAGCCGATAAACGGCGACGTGATTCTCAAACTCAACTCGAAAGTGAGGCAATAAGGCTTCAAATTCTTCCACCGTATAGCCCGTCATTGCTAGAAACTTGCGGCGGTGTTGCGATAATTTCTGATACCTGATCATGGCTTCTGCCCTCCTTGTGTTCTGGATTACACAGAACAACAAGATTACTTTTCAGGTACGATGCTGTCAAATTAAA
>DAOUMU010000042.1:0-4624 GCA_034409055.1 Anaerolineae bacterium | reverse complement strand
CTCCATTTCAAAAGTTTTTAGGGTAAAGGCTGGTAACTCTGCCCTGCTCGTAGCGGGTCCGTCCCACAGGGAGGCTTCGCACTGACCCGCGTATTTACCGGGGCAAAGCCGTCTGGTCACGGACCAGGCGGGAGCAAGAATTACCCTAAAAATTTATGGGAAGCAGCACTAGCAGGTTGTCGGAGAAGTCGATTCTGTGGGGAAAGATACCCAACTTGTGCCCTCATTATTGGGCCAAATTTTGGTAACAGAGGCATCTCTATGCCTCTGGATGGCATAGGGATGCCGCCCCCCACTTTTCCGACAAGCTACTAGAAATATTCTTTAGCCAGTCTACTACGAAAGTCTGTTTAGCTGGGTATGGATCGTTTCGATGAGGTGACTGGAACTAAAAGGCTTGGTCAAGAAAGCATCAGCCCCCATCTCGGTAGCTTTGGCCGCCTCCTCTTCCTGGCCAATGGCTGTAAGCACAATAACTGGAATGCTTTGAGTTTCCGGATCCTTTTTGGCAGCCGCCAAAAATTCATGTCCATCCATATTGGGCATCCAAATATCACAGGTAACAATATCTGGCTTCTGTTCTTTTAAAATTTGTAACCCCTGTAAACCATCAGCCGCTTCCAGCGTATTGAAACCGGCCAGTTGCAACATTCTGGTCACCAAGCGGCGGATATGTACTGCGTCATCAATAATAAGAACTGTTATCGCCACAGAAATCTAATTGCCCGTTACAATAAACTACGCTTAGCATCGTCAAAAGTAGGATGGATGGGAAAAACTCGGTCAAGCATAGTTAAGCGAAAAACGATCTGAGTCTGAGATTGGAGGCCACTTAAGACAATATTTCCTCCTTTTTCACGAGCCAAGCGTAAACCAGACACCAATGAAGCCAGACCAGAACTATCAATAAAAGGTACTTCCTCAAGGTCCACAATAATGTTGAGGTGATTCTTTTCTAGCAATGTGCGCAAGGTCGCTTTAACATTGGGGCTGGCTGTTGCATCAAGTCTACCATTGAGACGAACAAGCATAATATTTGTCTCAAGTGGCTGGTAAGATATATTCATTGTGCGCTTGCCCCTCAATCTTGATCAAGGCTGTTCAGAGCATCTTCCACGCTATCATGAATTTCAAAAACTCGATCAAACATGGTCAATTCAAATAACAAGCGAGCCTGGGATTGGGGGGCAGCCAATTTGAGATTAGAGGCTTCACCACCCAATGTTTTTAAGCCGGAAACCAGGGCCGCCAGACCAGAGCTATCAATAAAGGGAACATCTTTGAGGTCTACAATTACCTGGGTAATCCCTTGCTCAACCAAGTTCCTGAAGGTCTGTTTAGCCTCTTCGGCAGAACGTGCGTTTAGTGCTCCATTTAGGGAGACAATATTAACAGTAGGAGATACAGATTTGTTCGAGATTTCCATAAGTTTCCTCCAGACGTATTTGCATTAAAATAAGCGTTCAGCCACACTCACATTCCAGGGGGCCGTTCCGCTGATATGTATAGGTAGCAAGTATTGATTATTAAATCCTATTTTAACCGCTAAAGAACTAAGACGCAATTTATGTATCACCCCTTGTTGCACGAAGAACACGCCAACAATTATGAGAACGGTAAGAATTTTATCAAATGCCAATGATTACCCTGTTCGGGGTGATGATCATAAGACACCACATCCATAATCTGGCGCACAATGTGCAAACCATATCCTCCTTCTACCAGTTGATAAGGATCAGCAGTTGTTTGAGGAATGGTACTGGGATCAAAACTGGCCCCTTGATCATAAAAATCTAATTGTATCTTATTATCAAGCAAGGTGACACAACCGGTTATATCACCTTCCATTTCAGCATAAGCATGTTTGATAATGTTAGTACAAATTTCTGATATAGCCAGTTCTATCAAATAAATAAAGTCATCAGCATTGGGCACAGAGAGTAAAGCGGGTAACTGACGACAGACGGCGATGATTTCTTTTGAAATATTGGTCAGATACTGAATATCTGCTGGATATGAAAAATCTACAGTCCTTATCACCTTCGAAGTTGGTTTGGTTTTGGCAAGCTCTGACTGAGGAAGCATTTTAATAATAAGTAAGGTGGCATCATCTCGGCTCATAGATTCTTGACAAAAACTGGCAATTTCAGATTGAATATGTTGCTGAAGTAGTTCAGGAGACTCATGGGCCTTAGTCTCGATGATATGAAGTAAGCGGTTGATGCCAAAAAGGTCGCCGTTGGGGTCCTGAGCTTCGGTAATACCATCAGTATAAAATACAATGGTATCGCCCGGATTGAGGAGCACGGTGCGGGCAGGCTCCTCTTTATAACCAAATATGCCAATAGGGGGCGAAGTTGCTTTTAATTGCTCAATGGTGCCAGTTTTGGCCCGCCAGAGCAGAGCCGGCATATGACCAGCGCTGGCGTAACTGAGCGTGCCTTTCAATGCATCTATGGTAGCCACAAAAGCAGTAACAAAGGAATCAGCTCGACTTAAATCTTGATGCAGTACATTGTTAGCCTGTTGAATAATGCTATGCGGGGGTTCATTTCGCATCGCTTCTACACGCAGCATTGTTCTGGTCACGGAAGTCAGCATAGCCGCTGGAATACCCTTCCCGGCCACATCGCCCATCACCAAGGTCATACGCCGCTCGTCAGCAGTGATAAAGTCATAAAAATCCCCCCCCACTTCTGAAGCTGGCACAGAAACTACGGCAATAGAGAGTCCTCCTATCTGGGGCAATTTGGTTGGTAAAAGGCTTTTTTGGATTTCAGCCGCAATTTCCAGCTCACGACTTAAGCGTTCTTCGACGATTAAATTTTGATGAAGCAAGAAGTTTTTTATAATTACACCAACTTGTTGGGCCAAAGCAGCTAATAACTTCGCGTCACCAGCCGTGAATTGTTCATCGACCTTATTAATCAGGCCCAAGGCCGCTTTAACCCCCTCTTCAACCGGCAAATCCGTGGCCAGCATATTTTCAACAAAGGCCGGAGCTTCGGGCCAGATATTACAGCAGTCCGCACTGCCCTCGCACAGAACTACATGCTCAGCTTTTATCAAGTTGTCTAATAAGATTTGACTGTGCAGCAGACTCTCCTCCGTATTTTTAGTACAGGTGACACAACTTAGAGTGTTGAGCCGTTGCAGCAAGACAAAACCATCTTCAGTATCAACCACTTTTTTTATTTCTTGCAGAATTGACTGCAAAACAGCCATCAGATCCGTGGTGAAACCCAGATTTTGGGTGACACGGTAAATCAATTCCAGTTGATTCCAGGCTCCGATCAACTCATCAGTCATATCTTGTAGAGCCTCTTCATCAACCAGACGCTCCATAATCGTTTCTGCTCCCCAAACCAGGAGCGAGGCATCTTGCGCCTGGGCCTCAAGTGCCAGGAGATAACCTACAATTCGATTATCCTGCAAAAGAGGAGCAGTTAATAGCGTTTGAGCCGAATGAGTGAGGAAAGTGGGCTTGTGAGGAGAGACTTGCTTCAATATCTCTGGCCAATTGATAGCAGGGGCACCATTAGAGCTTGCTAATATTTCTCCTGTGGAGGAGAGTAGGAAAACCTGACTGTCCAGAGTTTCTTGCCAACGCTCGGCAAAACTTTTGAATAAATTAAGTATCTGCGGCGTACTTAAATTGGCCATCAAAATTATAATTCTGACTTCTGAAAAAGTATGGCTTAATTATACCACATTTTTTGAGGATGTGCAGTAAATTTATTATCTGTTCACATAACAACAAAAGGGGCAATTTGAGGAGAGATTTAATTTACTCGGCCGCGATCGCCTCTAAACCAACCGGGTCAAGAATATCAATCCGTTTACGACCAATTGTAATTAAGTTCTTGGCCTTGAATTCATTTAGGATTTGGGTCGTCGTTTCTCGATACGTGCCTACCATTTCGGCCAGGTCCTGATGAGTATGGCCGTAAATACGATCCCCCTGCTCTTCACGTAGACGTAATAGCCATGAAGCCAACCGGGCAGAAATACTCTTGAAGGCCATATCTTCCAACCGAGTTTCAACTTCACTCAGACGACTGGCCATTAAATCCATAATGCGCAAGGCTACCATAGGCTTGCTGAGAATTAAACGCTCTACATCATGGCGGCTCATAACACATAACAAACAATCTTCAACCGCCTCAGCAAATGTATTATGCATTTTTTGTCCAATAATCGCCATCTCGCCAAAGATAGTCCCAGGGCCAATGGTGGCCACGACCAATTTTTTTCCGTCGGGCGAAATACGATAAAGCTGAACTCGACCTTTTTTCAAGATAAACAAAACTTCACTGGTATCTTCCGGCCGATAAAAAATCTTACCTCGCCGGCAGGTACTCATCGTGGTGGTTCTGTCCATCTCTTCTATGTCGGCTTTGGAAAGGTCCTGAAAAACATCTATCATTTGTAAGTAGTTGATTTTTCGGTCGACGTCCATAGTCCCCTCTTAATTAGTATCTTAACAATTGAATTCTTGCACATTGGGCAAAAAGTCTAGGCGACAATTGCTGAGGTTTGAGCGAGAGTAGGGATAATATACATCTCACGCAACTTGAGAGCCATCGTCGCCACGCGACGCCCCAAATTGGTTAGATGGTATTTG
>DAOUMU010000041.1:0-4977 GCA_034409055.1 Anaerolineae bacterium | reverse complement strand
GGTTGGGGCTGTATTGTCAACAATCTGGTCAAGATTGCTGAAGCCATACTCAAGCCGCGCCGCCGGAAACGACGCTCGGCGGTGGCAGTGGCTTGAACAGGGTTTCCTGACAGAAACTAGTCTACGTTCCTGGGGGAGAAGCCACGATTGGCAGTCAGGATTTTGATGGTGAATGTCCTCAGCACCGAATAGCGATTGCTCCGTTTTATTTGAGTCGTTACCCTATCACGAATTCTGAATATGCCTTTTTTGTTCGATCTGGTGGTTACGACATAACAAGGCATTGGACACCCACAGGTTGGCAATGGCGACAGGGCGAAGTGGAGAGCAGTGAGCCAGTTGAGGAATTTCTAGATATTTATCACCACTTATTACAGAATCCAGATATGGTTGAGGAATGGCTCAAAGAAGGTCGTATCTTACCAGATGTAGCGGCTACTTGGCGGACTTTGCTTAAGTTGTCGGAAGAGGAGGTCCGGCAACAATTATTGCAACAATATCCTATTCAACCTCATGAACATCCATACTATTGGGATGATATGGCCTACAATGCTCCTAATCAGCCGGTAGTAGGTATTACGTGGTATGAGGCAATGGCTTATTGTGCGTGGTTACAAGAACAAGTAACCGCAAATCACTTATCCTTAGTAATAAAGGATAAATCACTACACAGATTGTTGCTTGATGGGCAGTGGCAAGTACGTCTTCCAACAGAAGCAGAGTGGGAGTGGGCTGCAGGGGGAATTGATCACACAGTTTATCCCTGGGGGCAGAAGTTTGACCCAGATAGAGCCAATACCTTAGAAGGCCGAGTCTTAAGTCCAACCCCAGTAGGTGCTTATCCGGCTGGCGCGGCAAAATGCGGTGCGCTTGACATGAGTGGAAATATATGGGAATGGACTCATAGTTTTTATCAAAACTATCCATACCAACGAGACGATGGACGGGAAGATCCGTCTGTCCGGGGACGCCGGACGATCAGAGGTGGTACTTGGGATCAAAATCAAAGAAGTGCTCGCGTTTCGTATCGTACCTCGTACCTCCCCGATTACCTCTCAAATTCCCTAGGATTTCGTCTGGCGGTAGGTCTTGTCCTAAAATAGAAATCCCGGTTCTCGGTTTCACAATTGGATTTGACGACGATTGTTAGTAATTTCAAGTGAGAGCACAACCCTTTACTGACCTTCGGCCTTACCGTAGCGATCTACCTGAGATCGCAAGTCAAGATGACCGAGCAAATCATTGCCTGGATCATCTACGGCCCACTGGTTGAGCTCGATGAAGTAGACCAAATAAAATCAGGAATTGACTATGCTCAGACTACCAACCGAACTTTATAATCGTTGTCGAAACGTTCTACTGAATTGTAGCGAATTCGACAGTCATGTCTCATTGCAAACCCTCTTTGTAACGGCTGAACTGCACCCGTTTCGTGATAGCCTACCCGAGGCGTCTAGCAAGAGTGGTCGAGTAGATGCTTGCCTGGGCTTTCTACTCCTCAAGCGCCTGAGCAATGGGCAACCCGTGTTCCCTCTGTTATTAACCGCTTTACGCGATCGGTATCAGGTGGGCGATGGTCTACGGGATGAGTTGGACCGGTTACTCGAGGAAGTGCAGCCAACTTCAAGTGTTCAATCGGCCCACTTGTTTATCTGCTACAAACGCAATACTGACCCGGATGAACAACTGGCCCTCTATTTGTACAACATACTTACCGACCAAGGGCACGAGGTTTTTATTGACCAGAGCATGCGAACTGGCGCGGCTTGGCTGGAGGAGATAGACCAGCAGATCAGGACTAGTGATTTCCTAGTAGTGCTGCTGTCTGAGGAGTCGGCTGATAGCGAAATGGTACAATCGGAGATTCAGCGAGCCTATGAGTATCGTCAGTTACAGGGACGACCTCACATACTACCTGTTCGTATTGCCTATGAAGAAATGTTACCCTACACCGTCTCAGCTTTTCTCAAGCCACTTCAATACATCGCCTGGAATGATCCGGACGACAACCAACGTGTTGCTCAGAGTATCTTGGCAACCGTTACCGGTCAACCAATGCCTTCCACAAGTTTCCATATGAGCCCGTCAATTTCAAATTTACTCTCCGAAGATGGAAGGCCAATTGAAGATGAAGAAGCTCTGCATTCTCCTCTTCCAGCATTCGACCCGCGCTTTCTTGAAGAATTAGAGGCTCCCGGCGGGGTGGTTAAGTTACGAGATCAGTTTTACATTGAACGGGATGCAGATATTTACCTAAAGCAAGAGATTGTGAAGTTGGGTACTACCACCACAATCCGTGCTCCACGTCAAACAGGCAAAACCTCGCTGTTGATGCGGGGCATTCATCACGCCCGTCAGCGAGGCGCTAAAGTTGTTCCAATTGATCTACAGAGCTTTGGTTACGACCTGCTGGACTCGGTGGATGTCTTCCTGCGTGAACTGGCCGAGTCGATCTGTCACGAGTTACGTTTGGATGAGTCCGATCTGGAAAAGACTTGGCGTTTGTCGACGGGCGTGCAAAAGAAACTGATCTACTATTTGGAAGATCAAGTGCTGTCTGAATTTGAGCAGCCAGTTGTTATCGCAATTGATGAGGCGGATTCTCTCCTGCATACTACATTCTATCGGGACTTTTTTGGTCTGCTTCGTTCCTGGCATAATCGGCGGGCTTCGCATTATCAATGGGAAAACTTAAATATCGTTTTGGTCATCTCAACGGAGCCTTACCTGCTCATCGACGACATCAATCAATCTCCCTTTAACGTTGGGCTGGATCTTGATCTGCCTGATTTTACCGACGCCCAGGTACTAGAGCTTATGCGTCAACATGGTTGGGTAGAAAGCGAACATTACCTATCCCAATTCATGAATCTCTTCAATGGACATCCCTACCTTACTCGAAAAGCGCTGTATACCCTGGTTACCCAATCAATAACCTGGCCTGACTTGGCTAAAGTCGCCCCAACCGACCAAGGTCCTTTTGGCGATCATCTGCGACGGCAACACTGGCACCTCCGTGATCAACCCGAGTTACAAACTGCGTTGAGACAGATCATTGAACATAAGTGTTGTCCTGATGATCGGGCTTTATTCCGGTTACTGCGCGCTGGTCTGGTAAAGGGAAGTGGTGATGTTTATACTTGCCGTTGTGATCTGTACCATCAATATTTTAAGGAAAAACTGATATGAAGCGACGTCGCAAAAAGAATTACGGATACCAAAAAGTCAAGGATTTCTTCGTTGCCGGCGGTACGCTTCGACCAGATACTCCTTCTTACGTCGAACGTCCGACTGACGACGAACTGTTCAACCTGGCAATGGAAAATGACTTGGGTGTGTTTCATTTGACTTGAAGACATAATACTTTAAAGTAGGTAACAAAATCCAAAGTAGATCAAAGGAATAAAGAATGAGTCCTGATTTGAGTCAGATGAAAACAGATATTCGGGCCGAGTTTGAGGCAGTGATAGATTTTGTTACCAATGAGCAAGCCCAAGTTGCCACCGCAGACCAGATAGAACGGGGCTTGTTTACGCTCCTACTGAGCCTGGGCGCTAAACTATTGCTTCTTTTCTTCCAAATGCGAGCCCAGGCCAGTGGTCGTACGCCAATAACCAGGGCAGATGGTCAAACCCTGCCCTATCAAGATGAGCAGAAACGGACCTATTTTTCTGTTTTTGGGTTAATCCCCTTATGGCGGCCCTATTTTTACAAAAAAGGCGTTGGGGGCGAAACGCCGCTGGATGCTGAACTAAGTTTGGGGACAGACCGCTATTCGGACCTATTGCGAGATTTGACTGAGTATCTGGCCGTCTATGTGCCCTCCTATGGCAAGGGGATGGAAATATTGGGTCGGATTTTCAACTTTCAGCTTTCCACGCGGGCCGTGCAGAAGCTGGTGATTGAGGATGGGACCGATGTTGCCGCCTATTACGAGCAAAAACCAGCGCCAGCCCCCAGCCAAGAAGCTGAAATTTTGGTGGCTCAGGCTGACGGAAAAGGAGTGCCTATGGTGCTGGAAGAAATGGTCGAAGTCCCAGTGCGGTTAGGCAAAGGACAGAAACGAGGGCATAAGAAAGAAGCCATCGTGACCGCCGCCTACACCATTGGTTCTGCGCCGCGTACCCCTCACCAGGTGGTGTCCAACCTGTTTCACCCCAACCAGAAGGCTCCTGAACCCAAGCAAGAGGCCTCACCCTGGCCTAAACCCCAGAATAAGCATGTCTGGGCCACTTTAGCGGGTAAAGATACGGCTCTGGCTCGTCTGGCCCAGCAAGTTGAGGCTCGTCAAGGTGAGCATATCCGGCACAAAATTGCCCTGACCGATGGTGACCCAGCCCTGCAAACACGAGTTGAAACTCAATTGCCTGACTTTACGCTCATCTTGGACTTTATCCATCCCCATGAATATCTGTGGGAAGTGGGCACCTGTTTGCTCGGCGAAACCAATGAGCAACGCACCCAGTGGGTCGCGGCTCAAAGCCTGTTGATGCTTTCCAGCCAAACCGAACAGGTTATTGTTGACCTGCGTCGGCTGGCCCAAGCGCCTGAATGCACCAAAACCCAACAGAAAAAGCTGCTCAAAACGGCCAACTACTTTGAACGTAATCTACCCTACATGGATTACAAAACCTATTTGGCCAACGGTTGGCCCATCGCTTCGGGTGTTATTGAAGGGGCCTGTCGCCATTTTGTTAAAGACCGTTTTGAACTGAGCGGCATGCGCTGGACCCAGGCAGGGGCAGAACAGCTACTCCGCTTACGAGCCATTGCTGAGAATGAAGATTGGGAAGCCTATCACCTCTACCGCCAACGTCAACGACACCAACGCCTATACAACCTCCCTTTTCCCAACCAGGCGGGGCTCGAATTTCAAGCACTCAACTTAGATGTATCACCCAGACCTGCTCAGACAAGGCAGAACATGGCTGCCTCTACAACAACTAATGACCTTGCCATTTCCCCCCTTACTATTAC
>DAOUMU010000040.1:0-8333 GCA_034409055.1 Anaerolineae bacterium | reverse complement strand
ATGAACTGCCCTCCGGTCTCAGCCTCTTTCCGAAGGTCTCTCGTACCCGTCATAGCCAGTCTGTGTGCCTGGCCATATCTAGACTCAACCTCGGCCCGCCACCCTTCTTTGAGGCTCGGAGGCTCGGACCTTATTCCCAGGGCTTCAGACGGTCGGTTGCTCTGGCCTTCCGCCTGCCTGGTCAGGTTCACCTCCGATGGTTGAGAGTGGGTTTATACCATTGCTACTTCGCGCCTCGTGGCGCACCGGCCCGTGACAGTTTCCCGTCAGGCCGCTCAAGCATCTCAAACGCCCCCATTGATCGTGAGCACGCGGTGGGCTGGTCTACACCTGCCCCACCTTCACGATACACCCTTGGAGCCGCCACACGGTTTCTCCGTTAACGGGCGCACCAGTTCGGATTACTCCTAACCGTCATCTGCCTTCCCGTTTTAAGGTGGTTGGCCAAGCTTTCTCGTGACGAGACACCTGCTGGAAGTCTGCCCGCTTATACCAGTCAGATGAGGCGCTTGCCGCCAGTTTCCTGACAGTGCTTGACCCCCATCTGCTGGTCCGAACCCGGCGTGTACCTTTCGATACACCGTAGCTCTCCCCCCGACTTAACAACACTTTTCGTTGCGCTAACTCTTGCTGGATTTTCAGGATTTGGGTCGTATCCACGACTAGCCCTTACTCCTTCTGAGTTGCTGTCGGGCTGGCTCCCTTCGCCCTGTGCACGGCCTTACCGTCTCCTGAGCCGGACGTGACCCCGGCGACTACTACAGAGCCTCTGCCCTGCTGTGCCCGATCATCCGAAGCGAGATCAGCCGCCACTGGTGTGGGCAGGCAGGGTCACAGCAGTTCCCACGTTCACGATATGTGCCTCAAGCAGACGAACTTAGGTCACCGTCCAGCCCCTTTGATGCAGCAGCACCCTCGGATTCAGAGTTCGCTTCTAACCTCGTAGGATTTGAACCTGGCCGACTGTGTCGGTTTTCCCTGGGCGCGGTATGATCCCACGTACTGAACCCTGATGGCGTCTCAGTCGCTTTCGCCATCTCGGACGTATAGAGGCCACGGTTTCGACTTGTCTGTCTAACCATATCCGTCCTCAGTCTAGAACTCTATCAGGGGTGTGCGACTACCCCGGTCGAGCCCGTTGTTTCCCCCGGCGAGCCCTCATCTACGGGTTGCTCCGCCCGTAGACTAGGGGGATAAACTTGCCGCCCTACGATTGGCAGCAGGTGCATCGCGCCATGCACATATCGCGCCTCGTGGCGCACTACCACGCCATCCTAGTCCCCGACCACCTTGAGGCTGGCAGTCGCCACGTCCACTCGCGCTTTCGTGACCATCCCCCACGGGAATGAGGATACATTGTCCCGGAGGCTTCACACCCCACCAGCACCCTGACGGATGGTTTTCCTGATGACGCATGCTCCGGTAGGATACCAGTAGCAGAATACCGGGTTACATCCCGAACCTATTCGATTGTAACTAATGCAATTACGACTTCTTGTCGCAACCCAACACTCTGGACTTACCTTGGCGCGAGATGCGCTTGTTAGGCGCGTTTAATGTTAGACATCACATTTCTTCATCACCAGGATGCAAGAAAAGGTCTGGTGCAACCATCAAAGTACTTAAAGATTGAGCGAAACCTACCAAACCTGGGAAAAGAGTAGCTCTGTTCATATTCATGCGCTGTAGATTGAGAAGAATTTCCTTTTTGGTTTCTAAAGTTGCTTCAATGGTAATCTTAATAAAGTTAGCTTTGGACTCAGACCTACATTTCGATAACAGAGCGATCAAGTTTTCCTCGAAAGATTTACACACATCTCCAGAACAGAGAAAGACCCCTTGTTGAATAGTCAACCTTTCATTGAGTTTGCGAGGATTTACAGCACCTACCAGTGCCATAGGGGGTTGCCCAACGAACAACGCCTTGAAAGTTTCCTGCCGTAGTACGGCCTTATCACTCTCCCACTTCTGCAACACATCTGGATATTCCTTAAGGACAGATCTAAATGGGTTAGCCATCCAGTCAGTGTTGAGAGCCCAAACCGCGCACCTGCTTTTTTTATCAGCAAACTCACTTATATCAGCAGACTCAATCGCAAAGTAGAGAGCTACGAAAAATGAATATGTCCAGTCAAGCAAGCGCGTAGGAGCTCCATAATGTTGCATCAATGCTAACCACTCAAGCGAGTCCTTCTCTTCAGGTATGTTTGGTATATAATGGTGGCATTGACGTTTAAATTTCCGCAGTAAACCTCGCTCAAGATCGCAAGCATAGCATTGATCGATCTCAAAGTTTTCGAGTTCGCGCTCAAGACTCGATTTCAACCCCCAAGCATTTTTCTTCTGTCCACGAAAAACCCAACGCGCTCCAGTTTGAAAATTTGATTCATAAAGTTCATTAAGCTGTTTCCAGCTTTCAGCTTTTTCAGGTTTGAAATATTCTTTCAGTGTTTCGCTTGACATTTCGATATTCCTAAGTATCTAACGGGGCGCGGATGATGTGCAAGCGGGGGAAGGGTTGAAACGGAGTGGAGGCCCTCCCCCGCTTGCAGATCGATCCGCTTGTTAGGGTGCGGCGCGATGGGAGTACTGATAATGACGCTCCTGCCTACCCGCGCGTCATCATCCGCGCCCCGTTAAGCTGACGGGCGAAGCGCCGTCAGCTTAACGCCCGCAAATCTGCCGCCCAAAGACAACCTCAATTACCAGCTAGCCTTGCGCCAAAAACCAAGCTTAATGGTCGGCACAAATGGCATTGTTAGCTGGTAGATTAGTGCAATATTCATTGTGAGGAACAAATTACAGTTTGTTTGCATCAGTTGTAAATTGGGATTCTCCATTTTGCACCGTTGATATTTGCGAATCCATTAACTGTTATTTCAAGATAGTCAACATTACTGTCTGTTAATTGTCCTACAAAATTGATAGTAGCTCCTTTAGCACCATGTCCATAAAATTCCTCACCCGGTGCAACAGAGCCAACAACATATTCCGGGTGGATATAATGATTCGGGCAATAAGTTTGATAATGACCACCTATTTGATTCATCTCCCAATTCCTTCCCAAGTTATCTACTGCACTAAAATGACGTTCTTTTCCATTAACGATGATTTCATTGGGAGTTTCGTTAATTAATCTAACCCTCATCCCAACACAATCGTCACCTGTGTCGAAGAATATATCATCTATAGTAAGCACAAGTCCATCTTGTTCCCACCATTCTCCTGGTGCTAGAACTGACCCTGCTGGTGTATTCTTGGGTTTAGTTGGAACAACAGGCACAGGTGTAGAGGTTGCTTGTTCAATTGGTTTAGAAATTAGTGTGGGATATGGCGTATAGGTGGGTAATGGGGTGTAAGTCGGAAGTGGTTCTTTAGTAGGTTCTCCTCCACTTTTCCCACCTAGGCATGGTAAATCCTTACCTGTAGCGGCTAGAAGTTCCAAACCTATCCGATAGTCGTAATTTACGATTTTTGTTTCACCATTTTCTATATATTCGACGGTGCCTGTGCGTCTGATTTGACGCCAAACCAAGCTATATTCTTGTTTAGTATGAGGCTGTACCTCAATAGATACCCCTTCCTGATGACCTTGACTACTGTTTTTTGATGAAGCATAATGTTGTTCAATTGCTCCTTCAATCTTCACCTTTATATTCGGCGCTAAATCTCCAGTACTATTTACTTCACCTCCAACACCAGCTTTCAAAACCAATTCTTCTTGACTCTCTTGTCTACTTGATTGGCTAAATTGAACTTGGGCCTTAAAACCACTAGCCGAGTCACATTGATCAAAGATTTTTTGTTGGGTTATTTCACTTATTGAGTCGTTTTCTTCTTTAATTGCAACAATTTCAACACCAGCAGGAATAGGGGTTGATACCGCAATTGGTGTAGGGGTTGAACCACACCCAAGTAAAAGGGATAAAGTTATCATTAATAGTATGAGTAGCTGTAATTTTTTCATTTGACCAACCTTATATAGAAATTTGATAAATGGTTACTTAAGGGTTCGCCACTTTTTGATAGCAATTTGTAGTCATTATTAAACTGTCACCTATCAAAACCAGCTAACGCCAGAGTTCACCCGCAGCCAAAGGTGAGCAGAACCACCTTCACAGTAGCCCAACAACCGTTAACCAAACCACCCGGCTATCCAAACCAACTTTGGCTGTCGGCGTGAAACGCTTGTTAGGCGGGCTTTGGAAGGAATAGAACCTTTGACATACATCTGAACCCTCACTAATACGCTTTCCCTTTATGCCAACCTGAGACCACACAGTGAGAAAATTTCAAAAAACACCCGTTTACTAAGTACAGCTTTGCGTAAATCTATTCCGGGTTTAATGGGCAAAATAGTTGGTATACTATCGGGTTTAAGACCGCATAAACTCGGAACGCACTTGCGCAATCCTGTACTAAGGGCATTTGTGCCAATTTTCTACATAATCCGGCACTACGCAATATTCAATAGGAGTGTCAGTGTCATTAACGATACGAAGATAATAACTAGCTCCAAGTGTAAGTGTTCCTCCGTCCCAGAACATCTGACCTTTATCCCGTAACTTAGATACAAAAACCCCTACCTTTGGTGAGGGAGAATTAATGGGGTTCTCATTTCCGTGATCCGTGAATTGTTCTTGGGTATAGATAGCAAATTTCACATTAGTAACTTCTGGTTTGAATAAAAGAGTGATCTTATTTGTAAAACTTGTTACCTTAAAAGTGTACACGCGATCTTGATGAGAATCTAGTTCGGATTCATAAATACTTCGGTTTTCTACAGATTCACCACCATTGATAAGTAGAACAGGAAATTCTTGAGACGGAGGTACAGTGGGTATTGGCAGAATATTGAGATTACCCAATATGTTGACATTTTCGGTACGTAACCACCCGCTTTTCTTGTTGCCATCAGGTAGGATTAAGGTTATGTTTAGCCATCTACGATCTTGACTAACTGCAAAAATAGTACCCTTCTCACCTTTACCTGCATTACCGTTAATCGGAAAAGTTTCACCTGGCCCGGAACGAAATTTCGATTCTCTTGTGACGACCCCAACGGTATGGCCTGGTGTTGGAATGTAAGTAGGTATTGGTTTTGGGGTATCAGTGGGCGTTGGTGTAAAGGTTGAGGTATCAGTGGGCGTTGGCGTAAAGGTTGGGGTATCAGTGGGCGTTGGTGTACAAGTTTGGGTATTAGTAGGTGTTGGCGTAAAGGTTGGTGGCTCTGACGTAGGGTCAGAGGCCAATTCAGTTGGTACAGGGGTAGGGGGGTACATAGACGCTTGAAGCATCTTCGGCAGAACTAGGAGTAATAAAACAATAATAAAAAGGGAAACTACAGTGAGAAAAGTCAAAGCATTTATTGAAGAGTGACGTATTTCTTCTGTGCACTCGCTCAATTTGTGATATAACTTTACTGACACGAAAAGAGAAATAATCAAATATATAATGATAGCTATCGTAGGAATCAAAATAGGTGTTATAATTTGTAATGGAACTTCTGTCGGATAGGCATAGTTCCAAGATAATATTGATATAACTAAACCGAGGAGTGAAATAAATAAACCGAGGAGTGAAATAAATATAGAGAATGCTTGACTTTTATTACTCTTCGCCCACGCGATTATAAAATCTAACCATACGACTACAGATGTTGTGATTTTTGACATTTCCCCCTCCTGGCCTTGTGACACTGGTTGATTTATTATCAAGTATCCCGATAATCACAAACCTCCCTTAAAGTATAGCAATAATGGGAATCCGCAATAAATTATTTGCCAGAACAACTTTATGTTTAGTTAAAAGAGGTAATTCTGAGTGAAAAGAAACCCCGCCCAACGCTTGAGTTGTGGCGATTGCGGGTTAGCGACGATACCCCCAATAACCAACAAGTTTGAGGCTCAAGCTGCTTTCAATAAAAACGAAGATTAGCAATTCGCCACCAACGATTTGTTGGGCGGCATTTACTAAATTGCTGCACTCACTCCTATCCGCATAAGCCAATCTTTAAGGAAATCATAATCCTGCAACATAATCCTACTGGAATATTGTTCAGCAAGCTCTTTTGCATCTCTGCTAAAATGGGTAGTAGTAGAAATAATCCCTTTTGTCGCATTATTTATTTGTACTACTCCCATTAGACTTCTGACGATTTCTATTCCAACTGACCGTCTTTCCGAATACCGTTTGCATTCAACAAGATATGTTTCGGTTCCAATAATCGTATTATTCTTAATTGCAAAAATATCATACCCACCATCACGAGTAATCGGAGTTAGTTCTACATCAAAACCCTCATTGCGAAAAAGAGTAGCAATTAGCTCCTCAAATTTTCTGGGCGGCAGATCTCGAAGCTTTTCAGGATATTTGCCAAAATACTTTATAATCTCCAGGTCAATATTTTGAAACTTAACTTGTACTTCTTCACTATTAAAAGTAGCAATAGATAAAGGTTCATCCAACCGATAGAGTTGCTCTGTCTCGATTGAATTGTCGGAAAGTCTAATTGAACATTTTCCATAACCGAGATGCTGCCGTATACCTATGCTGTTAATAGCGAGTAAGGCCAGTCGAAGTGCAGTACCCTCACGACTTTCAGGTAAAATATCCGAAACAATCTCACCTGAAAATATTGCTCCTGCGGGAATAATTTCGTTAGTTTGTAATTCTCTTTCGGAAGGGTCCTGTGAGTTAATCAACACACTAGATGCAGAAAGGGGTTGGACTGCATCTTGAGAAATAAGATTGGAAACCTGGAATTTGGAGGCTACAAATCTGGACGATTGAAGGTCAAGTTCCCCAAAAAGTTCTCTCTCTAAGACCCCATCTACTTGTTTATCATTTATAAGCTCCTGTAAATGGTATCGCATCCGACTCTTTAGAACTGGGGCAGAAATATATAATCGTCCATCGGCCATTGTACGGATAGGGGTGTTCTCTCCGAGGATTGCAGGAGTATTCAACGTAAGAGTAAATGGTATTCCTTGCTGCATCTTATATCTTTTTTAGAAGTATCCAGCCGCCCAACGGGGCGCGGATGATGTGCAAGCGGGGGAAGGGTTGAAACGGAGTGGAGGCCCTCCCCCGCTTGCAGATCGATCCGCTTGTTAGGGTGCGGCGCGATGGGAGTACTGATAATGACCATCCTACATACCCACCCGCCATCATCCGCGCCCCGTTAAGCTGACGGGCGAAGCGCCGTCAGCTTAACGCCCATTTTCACCGGCTGCACAACGGATGACTCGATTAAAATTACACACAAAATACCACGCCACTCCAATGAACGCCAACTTTACCAGCGTAAATCGGTTCAATTTGAGCCAACTGAACAGGCAACACCAGCATCAACAAAAACCTTGAATCGGCAGTTCGGTGCAAAATGGTTGTTAGCCGGATTTTACATTTCAATTTACATACACTTTGTACTCAATCAAAAACCCCCCCCAGTTTATCACAAATCCATACGGTAGCTTGATCAGCAATTGTTATACCCCTCAAATGACAAATGATGTAATCCCCTTTTATCACACTTTTTCGTTTAAGCATTTTTGTTTTTACAAGAAATGTAAAACTATCACGCCCTTCTTCCCCTAATCCACCTGTATGAATAGTTACTTGACCATATTTTTCTTTTCCCAAAAAACCGAGCAATGACACTCCAATTGAAGTACGAGGAATATTAAGTCGCTTAAACAAATCTACTTCGAGATATATTTCTCGAACAATACCATCTTCAACGGTTTTAACTCCATCATAAGGGTCTTGTCTGAGAATGTCCGGTGGAACGGGGTTCTTTACTTGTTCTTGTACTTCAGATATATAGTCTGCATCAATTCGGTGGCCAATTTCTACTCCGGGAGTCATCATCATTATGGCCATACCATTAGCTATAAAGTCTCGGCCATACTGTGCTGACAAATATTCAAAGCATCTATGTTCTGGCCACGGTGGACCAAGGTCATCAAAAAACACCTTTGAGCCACAATCACAACTAAAATAGAAAACTTGTCCACCACAATATTTACAACGGGTTGGATAGGTACTTGAATTACACCACCATCCATGTGTAGCTGTCATAGTTCAATTCCAAGACTCAAATTCTATAAATAAAATTCCCAGGGTTTACATAAAATACCTGCTGATATTCATTCACTCATCCGGTCGGGTAAGGAGGCGACGTTGCCGCCGCCTCCTCCCCTTGGGAAGTTGGGTAGGAGCAGCGGCGCACCTTCTTGGTTTCCCAAGTGTGTTTCCGCCACTCCCCCCACCGAACCGTGCCTACCCGTTTCCGAGTACACAGCTCTCCATCGCTCTTGACGGTGGCTACT
>DAOUMU010000039.1:0-53279 GCA_034409055.1 Anaerolineae bacterium | reverse complement strand
ACTGGAGAGCCTGCCCCCAACCCCCACCCCTCAATCCCCAATCCCCAATCCCCAATCTCCAATCCCCACCCCCCAATATGGGCCAGGTCCGGCTCTGCCTGAAGAGAGGCCGGTTCAGCCGACCGTTTTTATCAGTTACAGCCACAAAGATGAAGCCGAAAAAGAAAAGCTCATCTCTCACCTGGGTGTCTTACAAAGCGACGGATTAATTGATGTTTGGGTCGATGACCGCCTTGACCCCGGCAGCGATTGGGCCGCGGACATTGACCAGGCCATCAATCGCGCCCGGGTGGCCATTCTGCTCATCACCGCCAATTTCCTGACCTCAGATATTTTGCAAACGGAGGTGCCGCGCCTGCTGGCACGCCGCCAGTATGAGGAGCTGATTGTTTTTCCGGTCATTGCCCGTCCCTGCGCCTGGCGTAAGGTCGAGTGGCTGGTCAAAATGAAAGTCAGACCCAAACATGAAGAGCCTGTCTGGCGTGAGGGGGGGTACTACGTAGACGAAGAGCTGGCCGCTATCGCCGAAGAAGTGGCCGAGATTATTGAGCAGGCCAGGCAGTCTGCGCCAGCGGCTCCCCGGCCCGGGCCGGCTACCCAACCACCGCCGGCCAGTTCGCCGGGCCGGGTTTCAGAGGGTCAGCCGGTTGGGCCCGGATCGCCCGCTCCTGATTCAGCGGCTGCAATTTCCAGCCCGGGCAGCCCCATTTCCGACCGGGAACTGATCCCCCTCCTGCAGGAAGCCCTCGAGCGGCACAGCCTGGTGCTCTTCATCGGCGCTGACCTGCCCCGCCAGGTGACCGGCCTCCCCGCCCGGGCCGACCTGGCCCGCCTCTTGGCCCGCCGTAAAGGGCTGGATGAAACCCTGTCCCTGGCCGACCTGGCCCAACGGGTCAGCCAGGCCGGTAATCGTTTTGAATTCATCGATTTTCTACGCCATGAATTGGATACACTTGGCCGGTCGCCCCAGCCCTTCCACCAACAGGTGGCCGCCCTGGTAAAAGCGCACCAGGTGGAAACGCTCATCACCACGGCTTACGACAATCTGCTGGAGCTGGCCTTTCAGCAGGCCGGGGTTGGTATCAACCGGGTGGTGCGGGGCAGTGATATCAACTTCATCAATCCCGACCGCCCCACCCTGATCAAGCTCTACGGCGACGTTTTGCAGCCGGATACGCTGGTGGTCACCGACCAGGATCACACCAACCTGCTGCGTGACCGGGATAAAGAACCCCTGTTGGAGGAGGTCAAACGAGCTTTCCGGCGCAACACCGTCCTTTTCCTGGGCTACAACCTGGCCGACATCGACTTCCGCTTCCTGTTCGACCAGATTGCCGAAAGTCGTTTCGCCCGCACCGCCTATGCCCTCTGGCCCGGCCTCCCGGAAGCAGACGTACAGATGTGGCGAGATCGGGGTATCGCCATTTTGGAGGTAGACCCGTTGTTGGTGTTGATGGCCTTATAACGTTGTAAATATTGCTCTACCTGTCTTTATTGAGCTACTCATCCCAGTCGGGATACTGCGGCGGGGCTTTCCCGACCGACTCGACGATGCACGGATACTCCGCCTCGGGGTCGGCAGTCTCATTGATAGCGTGGACGCGCACCTTGAAGCGGTGCTCATCGCCGTAGTCAAACAAGTACAGGAAGGTCTGGTCGAGTTGTAAGTTCAGTGACTCCAGGGTGGTGATGCGCACGTCACCGGGGTCGGTCAAGGGTTGGCTGAGTTGATCCAGTATGGCTAACGATTCTTCGGTGACTTTGGGAGGAAAGCCAAACTGCTCGGCCATGATTTGGATGATAATGGCCCGGTCTTGCTCACTGAGCGATGGCGGACGAGGGGGTGGTACTTCGTCCTCAAAAAAATCGTCGTCAAATTCTGCCTCAAATTCATCATCGTCAAACTCATCCTCCTCCAGCATCACCCCCCAGGGGTCAGCATCTTCAGGTAGAGCATACTCGGTGTTCTCATCCCAGGCTTTGCCGCTCATAAAAAACGAGTAGAGATGATCGGCATCCCACTCGAAGGCATCCTGAATGGCAAAGTGTAACTCTTCCAGGGTTTGGTCGGCCCGCAGTTCGATTTTGCGCCAAGTCCGCCCGGTGCCTGGCAGAGAAACGTGAAAAGTGTAGGTCTTCATCAGTTTGTTTTCACCTCAAAAAACTTTAATCGCCCCCACATGCTATCTCATGAGCCGCTTCAACTCTCGGACAGGATAGCCGGCAATAGAGCGAGTCCGGCCAGATCGCTGCTCAAAAACTATGAACAGATCACCCTCAATTCGATAATTTGCCTGCCAGTCGATGGCAAACTGGCTGGCCGTCTCGGTGATATGAAAGGATTGGCGCTCTCCATCACGGGCCAGGCAAAGGGCCAGGCTGTCCGCCGGGTCGAGGACCCAAGCATCACCTGTTTCTGTGGAAAAGAACACCAGAGGGCCAAGGCTAACTACCCGCCCATCCCGCTCTTGCGCTCGCTCAATAATGTAGTCAGCCTCAGTGGTGATGTTCATCTGGACACGACTGACCGAGTGCGTCGTCTCTCTGTAGGGCTGTCGCCTCTTTCTGGGAGGTCTTTTCTTTCGTTTGGCCATAATATGGGAGCCTCCTTAAGTCATTAGTCATCATCCACCCATTAAACGGTTCAGCCTACCAGGCATCGCCTCTTTGTAGGGATAACATCAAACCAGAATTTGGCTTGCCAGCGGGGCAAAAAGTAACTCCCGCTTGATGTCGCTAGCCAACTCGTGAAACGTAAAACGTGAAGCGTAATGACCTATCGATGCCTTGCTTTTACGTTTTACGCTTTACGTTTTACGTGGTTGGATTCTTTATGGGGTTGCCTTACCGGAAGCTACTTTTTCATTGTCGATTCTGGTTCTATGGATAAGCATATATCCGTCGTTCCTGTACGTCAAACAGCATCACTAACCTTTTGGCGGCAAATAGCTTTAGGGAGTTCCGAAATTTAAATCATCCCAAAACTTTCGGCGACGTGAAGCGTAAAACGTGAAACGTGAGGGTTTATGGCGTAAAAACATCACGTTTCACGCTTCACGTTTCACGGAGTTGGGACAATCATTTTTTCGGAACTGCCTTAGCAGTGGTCTGTGGTCTGTTGTCTGTTGTTCGTCATTATGTGAAATTTTTTATCCCTTAAGTTGCCTGCCGTAGAGATTCTTCGCTCCCCTTGGTCGCTCAGAATGACATAGGAGTTGGTCGCTCAGAATGACATAGGAATTGGTTGCTCAGAATGACATAGAAGTTGGTCGCTCAGAATGACATAGGGGTTAGTCGCTCAGAATGACATAGGAGCCGGCCGTAAGCCAAATGACTGACCCCTGACCGGGTCTTTACGCGCTTTTCCCAATTGCGTAGCCGGGCGATATGGGTTATAGTGAGGGGGTCATTTTTGGGCTGAAGATTCCAAAAGCCCAATTTTGCCCAGAACGTGATCGTATTGTAGAATCAGGAATTATTATAAAAATAACTATAAAAATTATCTCCCTGGGAGGTTAGTTACTCATGCGTGTAATGATCGTCAATCCCCGGTTTCGTCTGCCCATCGATACCCGCACCACACCCCACCTGGGCCTGGCCTATTTGGCCGCTGTGTCGGAAGAACGGGGGGATGAAGTGCTACTGTTTGACGCCGATGTTGAAGATGAACCGATTACCGAGGCCATTGGCCGCTTTGAGCCTGACCTCGTCGGTATTACCGCCAACACGCCCCAGGTCAAGTCGGCCTGGCGGACGGCCCAGGCGATTAAAGCGGTCAAGGATATTCCGGTCGTTTTGGGTGGGCCTCACGTGTCGGTGCTGCCCGCCGAAAGCGCCGGCCGGCCCGAGGTGGACATCGTCGTCCGGGGCGAAGGCGAAGCGGTGTGGGTTAAGCTGTGCCAGATCATCGAAAACGCCCAAAAAGCTCAGCCAGATTTCACCGCCCAGGATTTACTTGATCCTCAGGCCGGCCTCCTGGACGGCTTATTGGGCATTAGCTACTTTACCAACGATCAACAGGAACGGCACAATCCAGACTATCCCCCCATCGCCGATTTGGACACCCTGCCCTTCCCGGCCTACCATTTCTTCAAAATGGATCGCTATACCAATCTCCAGCCGGCCACCGATGCCGTTGATGGGGCCAAATCTTTTTCGGTCATGACTTCCCGTGGCTGCCCCTATCGCTGTACCTTCTGCTCCCAAAGTATTATGCCCATTAAGTGGCGAGCCCGCAGCCCGGAAAATGTCCTGGCCGAGTGGCAACATCTGGTCTGGGATTTAGGCGCCCAGGAGATTGGCGTTTTAGACGACTCGGCCAATATCCAGGTCGATCGCCTGGAGCGAATAGCCGACCTTTTTATTGAGCATAAGGTTAACCACGTGCCCTGGATTTTTGTCAATGGCATCCGGGCCAATCTGGCCACCAGGGCGTTATTAGGCAAGCTCAAAAAGGCCGGCCTGAAACGGACTGCGTTTGGCGTGGAAAGCGGGGATCCCGACGTGCTGCTGTCCATTGATAAGAAAATCGACCACGATACTATCCGGCAGGCATTTAAAAATGCCAAGGCAGTCGGCCTGGAAACGATTGGCTTCTTTATCATTGGCTTGCCCGGCGAAACCGAAGAGGCGATGGATCGGACCATCAAATTTGCCTGTGAACTTGACCCCCTGATTGCGAACTTCTCTATGATGACCCCCTATCCCGGCACAAAAGTTTATGAGATTGCCAAACGCCAGGGCCGGCTGTTGCTGGATGATTGGGAAGATTACGTTTTCTTTGATGGCCGGGCCCGTTATGAGCTAGGGGATATGACCGCCGAACTGGTCGAACGCAAATGGAAAGAAGCCTATCGCCGCTTTTATTTGCGTCCCCATCGCATTGCTATGACCTTAACTCGAAAGGATTTCTGGCTTAATTGGCGACGAACCTTTAAAGTAGCCTTTAAGACCATCTTCCCGCAAAAAGAGAAGACAGAACTGCGCAAGTCGGTTGAAACGGCGCAGGTTTAGGTTAGGGAGGACGAAATTGAGAATCTTACTCGCCAGCCCCGAATCCGGTACCTGGAATAGCCGAAAACATATCCACATGGGCCTGGGCTACCTGGCCGGTTCGCTCCTGGCCCACGGTTACGAGGTTGAAATCTGGGACGCGGCCGTTGAGGAAGAATTTGAAACGCTGGCTGAGAAGTTGGCCCGTGATCCGTTTGACATTGTGTGTCTATCTGCTCCCACGCCGCTGATTGTCGAGGCCTGGGAAGCGGCCACCATCGCTAAAAAACACGGGGCGCTGACCATCCTGGGTGGGCCGCATTTAACCCTGATGCCGCACGAGTCAATGGAGAAAAATCAGGTCGACCTGGTTGTGCGGGGCGAGGGCGAATACACCCTCATTGAAATCTTGCAAGCCCTGGAAGCGGATTCGAGGGGTAACGGTCCCCCTAACCCCCCAGAGGGGGGAATTTTACCGTCTACCCCCCCAGAGGAGGGAATTTTACCGTCTAACCCCCCAGAGGGGGGAATTTTACCGTCTAACCCCCCAGGGGGGGGAATTTTACCGTCTAACCCCCCAGGGGGGGGAATTTTACCGTATTCACCCCCCTTTGGGGGGCCGGGGGGGCTGCCTTCAAAATTAAAAATTCAAAACCTGGCAGTCAAGCCGCGTCTGTTTGATCCGCAAGCGGGCTGGGCTAAGATTTTGGGCTTGTCGTGGCGGAACAAAGCGGGCAAAATTGTCCACAATCCCGACCGCCTGCTGCCTGATGACATTGACGCCATCCCCTTCCCGGCGCATCACCTGTTTAAAATCGAGCGCTATACCAACCTCAATCCGCTGACTGACGGCCTGGATATGCATGCCCGGGCTTACACCATCGTCACCTCACGGGGGTGCCCTTACAAGTGCACCTACTGTTCCAAGCCGATTACCGGGGATACCTGGCGGGGGCGCAGCGTCGAAAATGTTATCGCCGAATGGCGTTGGTTAGTTAACGACCTGGGGGCCACCGAAATTGGTATCACCGACGACATCTGGAACCTGGACAGAAAGCGAGCCAAAGAATTATGCCGGGCGCTGATTAAAGCCAATCTGAACCACGTGCCCTGGGTGACCGTCCATGGCATGAAGGTGAATAACACCGACCAGGAACTGTTTGATTTGATGAAAGCGGCCGGTTGCAAGCGGGTTGGGTTTGGCGTCGAAAATGGCGATGATTGGATGCTGCGCCATGTCGTCAAAAAAGGGCAAACGATTGAGATGGTCCGCCGGGCCTTTAAGTGGGCCAGGCGAGCCAAAATACAAACGATGGGCTTCTTTATCTTTGGCATGCCCGGCGAAACCGAAGAGTCGATGGAGAAAACCATCCAACTGGCCCTGGAACTTGATCCCGACCTGGCTCACTTCATGATGGCTGCGCCGTTCCCCGGGACGGAAATGTGGGAAACGCTGCAGGAGCACGGCGATGTCTTCTCGCATGATATGGATTGGTCGCAACTGGCCATTCAAAGCGACCAAGCCCACTTTGCCTTTGGTGACCTGGATAAAGAAACAATAGAGCGCAAGTGGCACGAGGCCCATCGCCGCTTTTATCTGCGTCCCAGGCGCATTATGCGTATTGCTACCCGCAAAGATACCTGGCAACGTTTCCCCTATTATCTAAAGACCGCGGCCAATATGCTGCTGGGTTTAGGTGAAAGAGAAACGGCCACAGCCTAAGGGCTCCCCCTGCGGTATTATGCTCAGACTTTTGACAAAACTTCCCTTTTATTGGACTTATCGCCGATTTGGCTGGCCTACCCTGTTGCCTTTTTCGATTGTGGTCAGCGTTAGCTACCGTTGCAACAGCAAATGTAAAACCTGTGATGTGTGGCGCAAGCCCAACGACGATATGACCCTGGCAGAATGGGATAAAACCTTTGCCAATATTGGCCGAGGCCCCCTTTATTTTACCTTTACCGGCGGCGAACCCTTTCTGCGCCGGGATATGGCTGATATGGCCCTGTCGGCCTACCAACATTGTTCTCCCTCGGTCATTACTATTCCGACCAATGGTATTCTGACCAAACAAATTATCAGTCAGGTTGATCGTCTGTGTCAGGGCGCTCCCAGGACCACCATCGGTATCAACCTATCTTTGGATGAGGTCGGCCAGCGTCACGACGAAATCCGCATGGTTCCGGGCAACTGGCAGAAGGCCATGAAAACCTGGACCGAGCTAAAGGGGCTGCAAAAGCAGCACAAAAATCTGGTGTTGACCAACCACACGGTTATCTCCAATTACAACATTGATCGCTTTTTTGAGATTTATGCCGGGCTGGAATTTTTAGAACCGGACAGCTACATCACCGAAATTGCCGAAGAGCGGGTCGAACTGGATACCGTTGGTTGGGAAATTACCCCGGTGGCCAACAAGTATGGCCCCATTGCCGATTTTCTCAGTCAAAAAGCGCGCCAGCGGCCGGTCAAAGGGTTTGCCAGAGTTACCCAGGCCTTTCGGGCTGAATATTATCAACTGGCCAAACACATTCTATATGAGCAGCGGCAGGTCATTCCCTGTTACGCCGGCTGGGCCAGTTGCCAAATCGCCCCAAACGGTGATGTTTGGAGTTGCTGCATCCGGGCTGAGGGTGCAGGTAATTTGCGCGAAACCAATTACGACCTACGACCAATATGGCAGAGTGACTCGATGGCCAAACTGCGGCATAGTATTTACCGGGGTGAATGTCATTGTCCGATGGCCAACGCATCCTATGCCAATATGGTATTGCATCCCCCCACCCTGGCCAAAGTTATCTCGGCGGTCATTTCATCTTGAGTCGGTTAGTTTGCTCCATTTTGAAAATTCCCTTACTATTGATGAGTTAAGATAATTTCTTCTGCCTATTCAAGCTGGAAGATGAAGGCTTTCGTTCAAGCGCGAGTATTAATATAGATGAAGGTCTTGCGGGACTAAACTCTCGTAACTGCCTAGCCTCATGTCATTCCGAGGAGCGCAGTACCCAAAGGGCATAAACGACGAGGAATCTCCGACAACGAGAACAAATTCAAGGCGAAATAGGAGATTCTTCACTCGCTGTGCTCGTTCAGAATGACATGGTAGGTAGTTACAAACTCTCTATTATAATGTGAGGTAATTGCAGGAATGTCCGAAATTTCCGAGAAACAAGATTATTTTCAGGACCATTTAATCATACATCAGCCCGGCGGCCAGTCTAAAAAATTTCCTCTGCCCGAAGATGAGGGCGCCATTATACGTCTAGGTCGTGAGTTGGATAATGATGTGGTGCTAACAGACCCGCGTACTTCCCGTTACCATGCCGAGATACGCCGTACAGGAAACACGTTACAAATTAAAGATTTGAACAGTGCCAATGGTACCCTTGTTGGCACGACTCGTATTGAGCCGGATACCTGGGAAAAGATGGCTGTTGGCCAGACCGTACAGATGGCTGAAACTCGTCTTACCTGGGAGAAGGCCCCCGCCTCCCAATCAACCATGGTCATGCCAGCCCAACGAAAACCGGCCACGGTGATCAGTGCTGCCCCACCGCCGGTCGCCCAACGGCCGACAGCGTCCATTTTGCCGTGGGCTATTGGTCTGGGGGCTATTCTCCTTTTACTGATTCTGGCCGGTGTTTTCTTTGTTATGTTTGGTGGGTTTGGTGGCCAAGAAGAAACGACCAGCCAACCCGTAGCCCAACCAACTGAACAACCCAGCGCAGAACCAACTGTCGCTGGCCGGGCGACTGATGGCAGCTTAACGCTGCAAACACCGGGGAGCCCGCCGGCCGACACGCCCACCCCGCCTGGCCCGCAGCTTGCCATCCCGGTCGTAAAAATTCTGTCCTCAGAAGTTCGGCCTATTATCCTGGGCGCATTGCCCAGTACCGATAAGGCCCTCTTCCTGGTCAAGGTACGGGTAGAAAATGTCGGCAATGCGCCCTTTAATCTGTCCACAAGTAATTTCTCAATGCGCACTGGTGATGGTCAGACCCTGTCTGAAGCGGGTGGCACCACCAGTCCCGAGGGCTTAAAACGACTGGGAGTGGTTGACCGCTTTGACGATTTGAACTTAACCCCTGGGGGCAGCGTGCCCGAAAGTTTAATCTTTGAGCTTCAACCTCAAATCTACGACTTCGAATTAGTTTTCCAATCCCCCGATGTCGATAATCCCATCGTTTTGGGACTGGGTACGATTGACGCCGGCAAAGAGTTAGCCCTGGCCCTGGGCACAGTTCAGCCTGAAGAGACAGCGACGACTGTGGCAGCAGTAGTCACCCCTACGCCCACGCTTGAACCAACCCCGACCCCAACTCGTCCGCCGGTCATTCCCGCGCCCCGGGTCGTGCCCAAATCTGCGCTGGTAGGGACCATTGCCTACCCGGTCTTTAACGGGAATGATTTCGATATCTATTTTGGGCAGGCCGATGGTTCAGGCACCAAATTTTTCCGGGCTCAAGCCAGCCAGCCGGCTTTCAGTGCTGACGGTTCACGCATCGCTTTTCACTCCTGGGCCGGCGATTCACGGGGCCTGGTCACAATGGATGTCTCCGGGGCTAATCTAAAAGTTATTGCTAACTTTGTTGAAGACCAACTACCGACCTGGACTGCCGATGGTCAGGACGTAATTTTCCTGTCACGCCGCTCCGGGGGACGTCAATCCCAACTGATCAGAGTGAATGGTTCTACAGACTTTAAAGAGGATGAGGGAATCGTCATTGGTGAGGGTGAGTACCCGACCATTGGTCCAAACGGTCAGCTTGTTTTCAAGGGGTGGGGGACGACAGCCTATGGACTGCGGATTGCCTCTCCTGGCCTGGAAGATATTCAAACCGTGACCAACGTCGACGAAGATACTGCTCCGGCCTTATCTCCAGATGGCCAGCAAATCGTCTTTATGTCTCGTCGGGAAGGGAATTGGGATATTTATGTGGCCAACATTGACGGTTCCGGTCTGCAGCGCCTGACCGATGATCCGGCTGACGACGGTTTACCGACCTGGTCGCCGGATGGCAATGCCATCGCCTTTGTCAGCAGTCGAGGTGGTCCCTGGGCGGTGTGGGCCATGACTCCAGACGGCAGTGGTAAGCGCCAACTCTTCACCATGGCAGGCTCTCCCGACGGCTTTGTGGGAGCAGATACATTCGCCAGCCGGGGCTGGGCTGAGGAGAGAATTAGCTGGACCAAGGCAGATTTAGATTAGTGTAGAGGGTGGCCCTTCACCCCCTCAGAGGAGAGGAGGGGCGAGATCACCTATCCTGAATTACCGACCGCTCTCACTGTTCGTAGTAACGACTTTAGTCGTTAATTACCTGCATTATAGGGTCAAAAACGACTAAAGTCGTTACTACCAACCCCCAAATATTGACTTTTCAGGAAATATTATTTTTTCCAATAAAAACAAACTTTATCAATATAAAAGTTAATAAAGGTGGTTGAAGTTGACAAAAGAACCAACCTCTCCTATAATCTAGCCGCCAATTTTGAATTTAAATGCTGTTTTTATGTTTCAGGAGGTACTTACGTGGCCCGAATTCTATGGATAGAAAAGCAGATTGATTATGAACCACAAGGCATTATGACGATGTCGGCTGTCTTAAAAGAAGCCGGCCATGACGTGGCCTTAACCATTGCTGCGCAGGAAGATCCGGTCCGGTTTGCCAAAGATTACCAACCCGACATTGTCGGTTACAGCGTGATGACGGGGTCTCAGCACTATTACTTTAAGCTTAATCGCCATATCAAAGAAGCATTGAATGGCAAACAACCTGTTTTGTCTGTCTTTGGCGGGCCTCATCCCACATTCTTTCCTGATATCATCCATGAAGATGGCGTTGATGGGGTCTGTGTCGGCGAGGGGGAAGGCCCCATTGTGGACCTGGCTAATGCGCTGGATGATGGGGGGTTCCGCCCGGATATTCCCAATTGGTGGTTTGATGTTGACGGTGAAATCGTTAAAAATCCGGTTCGGCCTCTCATCCGCAAGTTGGGTGATCTGCCCATGCCCGATCATGAATTGGTTTATAGTAAGCATACGCCTACCCGCAATAGCCCCATTAAGCACTTTATGGCCAGCCGGGGGTGTCCTTACAACTGTACCTACTGTTTTAACCATGCCTGGTATAAAATTTACAAACGGGAAAAACGCGGCTATCAACGCACCGTCGACTCGGTGATTGAAGAAGTCAACTGGGTCCGCGAGCGATATCCGCTGGAGCAGGTCGTTTTTCTGGATGATCTTTTCATCATCTTCATGGATTGGTTGGAAGAGTTTGCCGAAAAATTCCCCAAAGAAATCGGCTTGCCCTTTTTCTGCAATGTCCGTTCAAACTTAATTACACCGGAAAAAGTGGCCCTACTGAAAAAAGCCGGGGCCAACACGGTCAGTATGGGCATTGAATCCGGCAATGACCGGCTGCGCAATGACCTGCTGAAACGCAAGATGTCCCGGGAAACCATTATCGAATCGGGCCGGTTGCTGCATGAAGCCGGCATCAACTTAACCGCTACCAATATTCTGGCTTTACCCACCGCGACCCTGGAAGATGATTTTGAAACTATGCGTCTCAATGCCCAGGCTAAAGTCAAATACGCTCACGCCTTCCTGTTCCAACCCTATCCGGCCACTGAACTCGGTGAATTTACCGAAAAAAATGGCCACATAGCCGGTAGCTTTGAAGATATCGGCGCGATTGCCTGGGATAGTTCTATTCTCATTCGAGACGAAGCCGAAAAAAACCAAATGGAAAACCTCCAGCGGTGGTTTGCCCTTGGCGTTGAATTCCCCTGGCTGGAGCCGGTGTTGCGTATCCTGATTAAAACGCCTCGCAATAAGCTGGTTGATACCCTCTATTGGTGGATTCACAAACTATGGAAGGGGTGGGCCATTACCCGGCGGGTTCATCCCATCAAAATTACGCCCAAAGTTATCTGGAACAACGCCAAGCACTTTTTGCAAATGGAAGCCTGATAGAACTGTTCAAGCAAAAAGAGCCCACAGCTAACTCTGTGGGCTCTTTTTAATTGGGCGTGTTGCATTTTTAGAACCCTCTGTTCTATTCATCCTTGACAGTCGCTTTGATTACACTATAATCAGCAACACTCCCTTAATTCTACGTAAGCGTTCAGGAGGTAAGCCATAACATCCTGAGTAGACTCAGTACATCCAAATTCGCTCTAGCTGGACCAGTGCGAAGCCTGTCCTGAGCCAGGCCGAAGGGGGTGCGGCTCTCATTCAAGAGGTTCTTAACCGAAATGGAAATAGAAACTTATCTATACACTCACATCCTTGGTGGATTATACGGTCAGGCCCTGGGTGATGCCTGGGGAATGCCCGTCTATTTTCGTCCTGCTCAAACCTGGACTCATTATAAAGACTGGATTGATACCCTGTCACCGGCCCCGTCCGACCACCCCATTCATGCCGGCTTACAGGCCGGACAGGTTACAGATGATACTCAACAGGCGATGGCTCTGGTGCAAACCATTATCCGCGAGGGTCAAATAACGGTCGCAGGCGTGGCCAAAGCCATTGTGGCCTGGTACGACCAGATTGATGGGGACAACGTCTCCTTTGTCGACCCCTGTACCCGGCGAGCCGTGCTCGCCCTCAAATCTGGCACAGACGCTCACCACGCTGGGGCCTACGGTGATACGAACGGTGGGGCCGGCCGAGTCAGTCCCATTGGCCTCATCCATCCGGGCAATCCGGAAGCAGCGGTCCAGGACGCTATTATGGCCTGTATGCCGACCCATTTCACCGATGTCGCTCTTTCTGGAGCCTGTGCCGTGGCGGCTGCCGTGGCTCAGGCGCTGAACCCCGACACCACCCTGGAAGACATCATCCACGTTGCCATTCGAGGGGCGGATATTGGTCGCCGGCACGGTACGCCCTGGCCAGGTGCGTCCGTAGCTCGAAAAATAGATTTTGCCGTCCAATTGGCCACCGAGGCCCATATCCCGGAACATGACCGTTTGCAAAATCTATACGATTTGGTTGGTTCGACTCCTGCTGCCGCCGACTCAGTGCCTTGCGCCTTTGGCGTGCTGGCTATGGCCGATGGCCATCCGGTGGAAACGGCTATCTTTGCCGCCGCCCTCTCCGGTGATGCCAATACCGTTGGGGCCATGGCCTGTGCTATTGCCGGTGCCTGGCAAGGCGCCGAGGTGATTCCTGTGGAGCATCTTGAAACCTTGCACCAGGCCAACCCCCAATATGATTTTGAGGAGATGGCGGAGGGATTACACCAGATTGCCCAGAATAATTACTCGGTTTCACCAGAACCTGATGAGGATTTATTCGACGCTCCGTTGGATAATAATCACCAGGAATGGGTCGATCCTGACCCGGATTAGGTTGTAGACAAGCTGCTAGCTTGCCCCTGGGGCAAGTTAGCAACTTGCCCTACAATCGAAATGAAACGCACTCTCTCAATTTTAATTTCACAAACCAAAACTCAGTACATCCAAATTTGCTCTAGCTGAACCAGTGCGAAGCCTCCCCGTGGGACAGTCCAGCGGCCAAAACGCGGACTGTGGTCCGCTCCGAGCTTGAAAATTGGATCTACTGAAACTAATTAACCAGGGTACAGTGATGTACGATTTAATTATCCGTAATTGCCATGCGCTCATCACCTCTGATGAGAATCGCCCCCGCATTCAGCACAATTGCGATATTGTCATCGACGCCGGCAAAATTGTTGATGTCCGGCCAACCGGCAAGGTTGATACAGACCAGGCCCATGAAATAATTGAGGCTAACGAAAGACTGGCTATGCCCGGTTTGATCAACACCCATGCCCACGTGCCGATGGTCATCTTCCGGGGTCTGGCCGAGGACGTTTCTCTTGAACGCTGGTTTAACGAATTTATGTGGCCCCTGGAAAGTAACCTGACCGAAGCAGATGTCTACTGGGGGATGTTACTGGGCCTGGTGGAAATGATTGAAGGCGGCGTGACCACTGTGGCCGACCATTACTTTTTTATGGACCAGGCTGCCCGGGCCGTGCAGGAAGCCGGTACTCGGGCCGCCCTGGGCTGGGCTGTCTTTGGCGACCGGGGTTATGAGGCCCTGGATGAAACAGCGGCCTTTGTCCAGCGCTGGCAAGGACAGGCTGATGGCCGTATTACCACCTGGATGGCGCCCCACGCTCCCTATACCTGTGATGACGACTTTCTTAAAGCCACGGTCGCTCATGCCAAACACCTCGGAGTAGGTATTCACATCCACGCCGCCGAAGAAATAGGCCAAACCAAAGCCAGCCTGGAGAAGCGCGGCCTCACGCCTATCCAGGTATTGGCCGAGACCGGCGTCCTGGACGGGCCGGTCATCATTGCTCACGGCTGCGGCATTTTGCCTGAAGATATTGAGCTGCTCAAACGGCATGGTGACCGGGCCGGTATCGCCTATGCCCCCAAGACTTATCTAAAACTGGGGATGGGGTTGACCCCCATTTCGGCCTTGCGTGAGGCGGGCATCCCCGTTGGCCTGGCCACCGACGGGGCGGTCAGCAACAATACTCTCGATATTTTTGAAAGCTTACGCCTGATGGCCATGCTGCAAAAGCATGAGGCTCGTAACCCGGAGGTTATGACCATCCCCGAATCACTCGATATTGCCCTGCGTGACAGTGCCGCTGTTGTTGGTCTGGCTGATAAAATTGGACAAATCACCCCCGGCTACCTGGCCGACATCATTTTGGTCGATATGAGTGGCGCCCATCATCAGCCACTGCATAGCCTCACTGCCAGCCTGGTGTACAACACTCGCGCCGGCGATGTCCAAACTGTTATTGTCAATGGCCAGGTCGTGATGCGTGATCGTCAGATCCTAACACTCAACAAAGCGGAAATCATTCAGGAAGTGAACAAGAATATAGCCCGTCTGGCCCAAAGAGTGCCAGATAAGCGTATCCAGGTTTATAACCCGTAGCAATCAGGAAGGACCGTTATGCCTCCTAAACTGAACTTTCAGCCCGAAGTTGAATCTGCTCTGGAAAAAGGGAGGGCTGTGGTGGCCCTGGAGTCGACTCTGATCACCCACGGCTTGCCTGCGCCTGAAAATATTCAAATTGCCCGAGCCATTGAAGAGACAGTGCGGACACAGGGCGCTATACCGGCCACTATTGCCATTCTGGGGGGCCAGATCACCGTTGGTCTCACCCTGGAGCAACTGGAATATCTGGGATCGGCTAAAAATGTACGAAAATGCTCTCGCCGCGATTTGCCTATTGTCGTGGCCCGTAAGGAGGATGGGGCCACGACAGTGGCGGCGACGATGATCATCGCCCATTGGGCCGGTATCCGCCTGTTTGCCACGGGTGGGATTGGGGGCGTCCATCGTGGCCATCCCTTTGATGCCTCAGCAGATTTAATGGAATTAGGACGCACCTCGGTCACCGTCGTTTGTGCCGGGGCTAAAGCTGTTTTAGATTTACCCCTGACCTTGGAGGTACTCGAAACCCAGGGGGTGCCGGTGATTGGCTATCAAACCGATGAACTGCCGGCTTTTTACTCGCGTAGCAGCGGTTTGCCGGTGGATTTGCGGGTCGATAGCCCCCAGGAGGTGGCCAGCATCATCCGGGCTCGCGAAGAAATGGGCTTAAGCGGGGGCACCCTGATCACGGTGCCGGTTCCAGTCGAAGCTGAATGGCCCGCTGCAGAAGCCCGGGCTGTCATTAATCAAGCCCTGGTCGATGCCGAAAAGGCCGGCATTACCGGCAAAGAGGTGACCCCCTATCTTCTGCAACGAGTCAACGGCCTGTCCGATGAGCGTAGCAAAAAAGCCAATATCGCCTTGTTACTTAACAATGCCCGCGTGGCCGCTCAAATTGCCCGAGGGCTAGTTTCAGATTAGTGTTTTGTCAAGATGCCTAAAAAAATCATTATCGATACCGACCCAGGCGTGGACGACGCCATGGCCATCCTCTTTGCCCTGACATCGCCAGAATTGGATGTGGTCGGATTGACCACCGTTTTTGGCAATGTTCACACCGACCTGGCTACCCAAAACGCTTTGCGACTGGTCGAGTTGGCCGGTCGGGCTGATATCCCCGTGGCCCACGGGGCGGCCCGGCCCCTGGTTGTGGCCCTGGATCAAGTCGCCGATTTTGTGCACGGCAGCGATGGCTTGGGCAATACCAACCCACCACCACCCAAAGGCCGGCCAATTGACATGCCGGCGGCTCAATTTATCGTCGAAACCGTGATGGCCAATCCAGGCGAAATCACCCTGGTGCCGGTTGGGCCGCTGACCAATATAGCCCTGGCCCTGGCTTTAGAACCACGCCTGGTTGAAACTGTGGCCGAGGTGGTCTTGATGGGTGGGGCAGCAACGGTGAACGGCAACGTCAATCCTGCCGCCGAAGCCAATATCATTAACGACCCCCACGCGGCCGATGCGGTTTTTACCGCCGGTTGGCCGGTCACGATGGTCGGCCTGGATGTCACTATGCAAACGGTGATGACCGACGCCTATCTAACCGCGCTCAAGAGACCAGGCGCAGCGATGGGCCAGTTTATCTACAACATCAGCCGCTTTTACCGAGATTTTCACTACGAATTTTACGGGCTGGAAGGCATCCATACCCACGATCCTTCGGCCATTGCCTGCGTGATTGACCCGACGTTGTTCACCACCGAGCCTGGCCCTGTACGGATCATCACCGAGGGCATAGCTGCCGGACAAACGCTCATGGACAGACGCCAGCACTGGGTTGACGTCAATGCCTGGTCAGACCAACCGGCGGTCAACGTCTGTTTAGAGGTGGACTCGGAACGATTGCTAGCTCTGTATAAGGAGCGCGTCATAGCCGCCAGCTAGTTTCTGTTGCAAAACGTAGCCAGGGCATCCCTATGCCCGCCGTAGACGTATGGGGATGGGTCTACTTATCAACCAACCAATCATCCAACCATCCAACTAACCACCCAATGAACTTCGTCACCTTCTCTCTCATCATCGATGACATCGTGTTTCCCGACGGTCAAACCGCCATGGGCATGTTGGGAGGGGGTGGCCCGCAGACGGCCTTTGGCATGAAATTGTGGGCTGACCGGGTGGGCCTGGTCAGTGGGGTGGGTAACGATTTACCCGCCAGTGCCCGAACCTGGTTGGCTGCTACCGGTATCGACACCGCTGGCTTGCGCCATTCCAAGGCCTGGCCTACCCCCCCCAGGGCCTGGCAGCTTTTAGAAGCGGATGGTGGCCGCACCCAGATGTGGCGCATTCCGGGCCCGGTCGTCGGCCAACAATTGGGGCGCAGCCTGAATAAACTCCCCCTTCACTACCGCGACGCCCGCGGCTTTCACCTGGGGGTCCATCCCGAAACGCCTGATCTTGATTTTATCAAAGCCCTGCGCGATAGGGAAGCCATCGTCAGTATCGAGCCATTTCGAGCTGCCGAACGATCCTTGACGGATGCCGAGTTGCGAGCCCTCCTCTCCGCCGGACAAATCTTCTCCCCCAACCAGGACGAAGCTAGCTCCCTGGTTGGTTCTGGCGAGCCGCTCGACCTCATTCAACGGTTAGTCGAAGCCGGAGCCGAAATTGTGGCTCTGCGACAGGGTCCCACGGGTGCCACCGTCCACCGGACCGATACAAGCGAAACCTGGCATATTCCCGCTGTGGAAACCACCGTAGTTGACCCGACCGGCGCTGGTAACGCCTTCTGCGGTGGTTTTTTGGCCGGCTGGGTACAGACCAGGGATCTGTGTACGGCCGGGCTATACGGGGCCGTGGCCGCCAGCTTCCTGGTCGAGCAAGTAGGCTTGCCGGATCCCAGCCCCAAGATAAGCGAGGAGGCCAAAAAACGACTAACGGCGCTGCGAGCAAAAGTTTACAAAGATTTTCAGACGAACCGAAACCTATCAGGGGCAGCCGATAGAGGTCTGGGGGATGTAATACATCAAACCAGAATTTAACTTGCCAGCAGGATAGAAAGTAACTTCTGCTTGATGTGGCTAGCCAATTCGTAAAACGTGAAACGTAAAACGTGATGAGCTATGTGGCCAGTCACCCCAGGTGGCTAATGAAGGTTAAAAAATTAATTGAGGTAGGCCGGGCATCCCCATGCTCGGCCATCTATTCCCCGATTATTTTCTTAAGTTCCATTAGCCAACCTCTTAAAAGCGGTGGACGAATTTAATGGGATTGGCCCTCACGATGATGTGCCCCTATTAGTTGTTCAGCGAACAGACGGACGGGTAAAGCAATAAAAAACACTCGATTTACATCGAGTGTTTTTGTATGGGCCCTGCAGGATTCGAACCTGCGACCAACCGGTTATGAGCCGGCCGCTCTAACCACTGAGCTAAGGGCCCAATCATAGAAAAAAAGCGGGCAACGGGATTCGAACCCGTGTAACTGGCTTGGAAGGCCAGGGCTTTACCCCTAAGCTATGCCCGCATGATAAGATATATTATATTCAAATTAGTCTAAAGTGTAAAGTTTTGGATGTTAAGGCTATCGCTTGGTACGTTTGGATGAGTTCCGATGAGCTTATGGCAAGCCAAAGTCTAAGGCCTAAGCCCGCTCTTTGAACATTTTTTTAAGCACTGCGTCAACTCTGTCAATGTCAAGTGGTTTGGAAAAGAAGCCATTGGCGCCGGCCTCTTCACAGGAGGCGCGTGTTTTAGCGTCTGTGTAAGCCGATAACACAAAAACGGGAATGTTTTCCGTAGCAGGGTTGCTGCGTAAGATACGGATGGCTTCAGGACCATCCATGACCGGCATGCGTACATCCATCAGGATGATATCCGGGTTCCAACTCTCGGCTTTTTCCACCCCTGCTTTACCATTATTAGCACAGGCCACATCATAGCCCAATAACTCCAACATTTGGGCTATGGGGAACTGCACTTCTTTTTCATCTTCAACATACAGAACACGAAGAGAAGCTATATTACCATTCATAAAACTCCCCCCAGATATGACTACAATTGACTGCACCCCTCATTAAGTATACCTGATAAATGTCATCAAAGCCAATCAGAAACGTCGTTCATTTATGTCGTCAACAATAAAAAAGGAGCCAAAAGCTCCTCTATGCAAGTAGCATCCTGTTTTCAGTCGGGGTGGGCGGATTTGAACCGCCGGCCTCTTACTCCCAAAGCAAGCGCTCTGACCGGGCTGAGCTACACCCCGAAATTAAGGGGATGAAGGATGAAAGAGGGATGAAAATTTTCTCCCTTCATTTCGTTGATTAGTATAATCTAAACTCCTGTAAAAATCAAACTAGCGTGCCCACCAAATTTGGGCTAACAGCCAATCGGATCGGTTACTGCCATCCCATTCTATCACTCTGGCCGGCTTGCCGCCCGCTGCATTGATGACATAGATGGCCCAACTGCCACCCGCATCTGAAACGTAAGCGATTTGTGAACCATCGGGAGACCAGACCGGCAGGCCATCATTGCCGGGGGCGGTTGTAATCTGACGAGGGGCACTGCCTTGAACGCTGACTGTGTAAATGTCCCAATTGCCATTTCGAGTGGACATGAAAGCCAATTGCGAGCCATCAGGCGAAAATTTAGGCATGCGATCGCTTTCGTGATTGGTCAAACGTGTGACCTCACCGCCGTTGAAGGGGACGATATAGATACCCGGATTATTGCCCTGCGCATCGGTGCCCTGGCAGGCAATCAGGCTGTTGTCAGGTGACCAATCCGGCGTACGACCGTCTCTCAAAATAAGCGGTTCGCCTTTACCATCGGCAAACCCCAGGTGAATTTGCCAGCGATTTGTGGCCGGGTCTTGGGCCACAAATAAGAATTGATTGTTATCCCCTCCCCAACGAGGTAAAATGTGGTACCCCAATTGGGTTATACGGCTGTCTTCCCCGCTGGTCAAATCTAACAAATGAAAGCCCTCGGCTTCGATCAAGTTGGAGTGATATATCAATAACCGTCCATTCGGGCTAACAGAAGGCATGATGCCACTGGTGGCCAACACCCTGGGGGAACCACCCCTGACCGGCACGGATAAAATTTCCCAATAGGACTCGTTAGGGTTAAAGGCAGAGAAAAGAATAGAGCCACCGCCAGGTGTTGCGGGTTCGACCGAGGTGGTGGCTGTGATCGGAGCATCGGCACCAGTATCGAGGCTAGAGGCAGGACTGTTCGTAGCGGGCGTCCCTGTTGCTTGCGGTCGTGGGGGGGAACCGGTGGCCTGGGCCAGGGCCGATTCCTGACAACGCTTGTTGCTCGTCTCGGCTTTGGCTTGCACCACAGCCTCAGACTGCAAGCGGATTGCTTCAGCATACTGTGCTTCGGCCAGGCACCAGGCTTCCTGATCCAGTAATTCATCCCCAAACGCCTCATAAGCCTGAAACAAGCGCTGTTTTACATCCAGGTAACTGTCATCTTCCCGATAAAGCTGGCTGAAAGCCTTAGCGGCTTTCTCATAGTCATTTTGGGCAGCGTCTTTGCCTTCCAGATAAAGTAACGCTCTCGCCAATTGGACGGTGACCTGCGTATCGTCAGGCCGCTCAGCCAAGGCCCGTTCAAAAGCCAATACGGCTTCCTCGATCTGGTCTGGGCTGGTTAGTTGCAGGCCGAGTTCATAATTAGCCTGGTAAAGTAATTCAGACACATGCGCGGCCTGGTAGTCAGAATCAAGCTCACGCACTTGTAAGAGTGTTTCCGTAGCCTCAGCCCAACTTTCTTGAGCCATCTGCGTTTCAGCAGTGGCTAAGACAGAAGCCGCTGCCGCCGAACGGGTTTCAGAGGTGGGAGTCGGTTGGCTCAGGGAGATACGCTGGGCTTCGCGTAAGGCTTCTCGGGCGGCCAGAAAGTTTGGATTGAGTCTGAGGGCCAGTTCAAACTCGGCAATGGCCAGTTCGAGCGAGTTGTTAGCCAGATGCTCTTGTCCCTTCTGATAATGGAGTTCAGCTTCTGTTTGGGTCAGTTGAACACGTTCTTGTAAGCCGTGATAGGCACCTAACAATCCAATCCCACCATAAAAAAGACCAAGGCACAGAAACAGCCCCAGACAACCCAGCACCAAGCGTCGCCTTGTGAAACGACGGGGGTTAACTTCTGGCTCATCAAGTTCAAATTCGTCATAGTCGTCAGGCACGTCATACCTGTCGTATGGTTCATCATACTCGTCATACAGTTCGTCATACCTGTCGTATGTTGCCGGCCATTCCTCTTCGGCCACCGCAAAGATGTCATCATCGGCCAGGGGATCGTCCACCGGGCCCAGATACTGATCCTCGCCATCCACCTCGTCTATGGGAGCCAGGGATCCGGTAGCTGGGGATACGTCAGCCGGATATTGAGCATAATCATCGTCCGGCAAGAGATCATTCTGGTCTGGGGGGAGGTCACCTTCTGGCGGCAGGTCGTCGTAGTATGTTTCTTCAAACGGCAGATCATCATCAAGCAGACCTGGTTGAGGCTGACCACAGTAAGGACATACCTCCTCCAGATGGCTATAGATGGTGCCGCAGCTTTCACATTGTATAGTAAATTCTTCAGTCATAGCTTAGTTGATAATTTAATAAGCTGGTTCCGCTATCATCCATAAGCTGAATTCGAATCGGCTTGTCAGAGACAGGAAATTGCCCTTGCCAGGGCCTGGCCGGGTTAGCGGCAAAAGATTCGGTGAATATAGGTGTCTCTCCGGCCAGAACTGTCAACGTGACTTGCCTGGAGCGTGAAACCAGGGTCGAAAGCTCATAAGTGTTGTTCGAGCGATTGACATAAATGGCAGCGCGCTGGTTGGCCCAGGTGATGCCGCCCAACCCGGCCAAAGGCCACCAATGCTCTTGCCATTGCAGCTTGCCGCCACCGGGTACAGGGACATCGTCCTCCGGCCAGAAGCCAGTGTTGGCTCCCCCCCAGATTTCAAAATATTGAGAGCCGTTGTCGGTATAGCTGCGGTCGGGAAAAGCCCGGCCAAAGGCAAAAAGTTTGTTACCAGGTACCGCGCCCGGTTCAATGAGACGGACGATGCCCAGATTCGTCTCGGGATTGTAAGCCCCTATAAAGGGGGCCTCCATGTTGGGGATAAAAAAGCCCAGGTAGTTGGCCCACTGACGATAATTTCGCAAATCAGTTTCGCCCACCAACGGCCATGGCGCCTCCTGGTGAGCGCCAGGCACGGTCCAGCCGGCCTCACCCCGGCTATGCACAGTGATTCTATTGACCGGCACAATAAACTGCGTATCGAGCGACATCGAGCCAGGGGCCAGGGCCAGAGCGGCATTGAGCCAAAATTGAACAGGCACCGTATCCGGCCCGGCATTGACCAGTTTGGGAGTCACGGTAAAAGCAGCACTATTCGCGGGCAAGGTGACCTCTACGGCGACCCCCACCCGGCCAGGAGCCATATCAGTTAAGGTGATCGTAGCCCCGGTGGTGGATCGAGTGACGCTGTAATCCCAGGGAACGCCCCAGCGATAGCCATGCTCCTGGGTGGGATAAGCCCACTCCATCCCCCCTGTGGCCAGCCACCAGTTGGCTTCTGCTGGCTGTAACACGCCATAGCGTGATGGCTTGACCACCGGGTTGTGATAAAATATCTCCTCTGCCGTCGCTTTGACCACGGCACTGTAGAGGCGTCCTCCCAATTCTGGCAGGAAAGTCAGACGTAAATAGGCGTTTTCCAGGACAACACCCCGGTAGTCAACAGGGGTGGGGGTGGGAGCCGCAGATTCATACTCGGACCGGTTAAAATAAAATGCCTCAAGGTTATAAAGGGGGTCAATTTGCTCCGCCAGGTAATCTTTAATCGGGTAAGTGGGCAAGGTAATGGTAGTTTCGTAAACCTTCACGGTGGATGCACCCGTAGCTTGAGTACCCATCTTCTCTGTCGATTCCTTGGTAGGTGCTGGCGTCTTTTGAGCCGAACTAACAGCTCTAGTCGGGACGGCCGTAGGTGAGGGCAGTTTTCGAGTAGAAGTAGATGTGGCAGTAGACCGAGGCTTGGTGGCAATCGGGGCTGGAATGGTGGTAGAAGTAGGGGAAACGGGTGTAGCGGTGTTGGTCGGTGAGGTGGGGGAGGTAATAACTGACCCCACAGAAGTGGGCGTTGGCGCGGCGTCTATGGCGCAGGCGGTGATTAAAATCGCCGCCAGGAGTAAGGCCACTCCCGCGGCGCGGTGAGATGTCGAATATCGCCGGTAATGTTTCATCAGAAGCAACATGATAGCATCGAACGGCACGGATGTCCAACTGGAGCGTATTACGGACGTGAACTGGCCTCATCCGCGCTGTTCAGTCCAATCGTGAAATAGGTGGGAACCACTTCAACCCAGGTATTACCCGGTTTGAGGGAGTAAGGGCGGCCATCCTCATAAGCAAAGTAAGGCGTGCGTGTGCCGTCGGTTTGCCAGAAGCCTTTGTTCAGCTTACCATCTCGGAAGAACCAGGCCGGACCCTGGCCGTTGATGATAGGTCGGATGGAAGTAGCCCCGTTGGAGTCTTCCACAATGTCTGTGGCCTGGTGTTCGGCAAAGTAGACGATAACGTTGGTGGCAGCCACCTGGCCACTGCTGACGTCATAGAGAGGCGAGCCGTTAATCCAACGTAGATATTTGCCGCTGGCCGCATCGTAATGCCACTCGGTGAAACTGGTGGCCTGGGGATAGGGGATGTAGATGTGTTCGCCCGGCTCACCCCCCTCAATGGTATCACTGAAAGGAAAACCGTGTAGCGCGACGGGGGCATCAAGACCTTTAGCCGCCATATAGTCACGGGCCGCCTGGGCGTCGATGGCCAGGCGCGTTTGCCAACCCTCGTTGGGCCGGTAAAAGTAGGGAGAGGGATTATAATACTCATCCAGGTTGGCGAGAGGCGCTTGCGAAATCTCCCAGCGGACCGGGTCGGAACCGCCGGAGTGAGCCAGCGCTCCCTGGTATTGAGGCACCAGTTGGACGTTAATCAAGCGGGCAGATCGGACCGGGCCAACCGTATCGGGGGTTTCGGCCAGAAAAATGGCTGTAAAGCGGGTCACCCACCATTCGGTAATCTCTTCGTAAACCATATCGGTGCTGTTAAGCCCCACCTGGGATACCCGAGCACCAACGTCATTACCAATCCGTACCATCAACGGGCGGCGTTGCAACTTGGCCGGGTCATCCACGGGCAGACCGGTCAGCGGGTTGATGTGGGCGGGATGAGTGATGGCCGGCGGTGGCGGACCGCTGACCGGAACTGGGGACGGGGTGGCAGCCGGGGGAGCAGGGTCCGTGGTCGTCGGTCCGGTTGCGGCAGCCACTTCGGCTGCGTTGGTTTGGGACTGGTCAGCGGTGATGACTTCCGCCTCGTTCACTTGGGGCGGGTTGGTGGATGTCGTGATGGTAGTGGTGGTGATGGGGGTTGATTCAGCGACCGAAGAGCTTATTTGTTCGGTATCAGAGGTCGTTTGGGCAACCGGCGCAGCCGTCTGCACCTCTGTTGAGGGAGGAATAATCAGTTCCTGCCCTATTAGCAAGAAATTCTTATCTTCGATACCGTTCGCCGCCACCAGGGCATCGATGGTGGTGTCGAACTCAATGGCCAGACCGAACAACGTGTCGAACTGTTGCACAATGTAAATGTGCGGGGTGGGTGTCGGAGAAGGGATAGGAGTGGGGGTGGCCGGAGGGCTGGTGGGTGGCCGGGTAACAGTGGCCGTGGGTAGCACTTCGGTTGGCGTCGCTGTCGGGATCGAGACGGTGGGGGAGAGAGTGGCTGTCTGGGTTACCTCCGCGGCGACGGCGATGGCATTCTCCGGCGTGGCAGCGTTGCTACAGGCAGTCAGGCTTATAGTGGCAATCACCACAAATATCAAAATTATTCGATTCATGCGTGTCTCCATTCCTTCTTTCAATTCGCAAGGGACGTATTATAACATAGCACGGCCAAGCCGCAACCGACGTCGTTCACAGATATACACCAGTCAAACTCTGGTCAAAGCTTGGTCAAACATTTAATCATAAAAAGAGTTATACTAGACACAGACAAATATGAATATCTGGAACAGTCGAATACAACAAAAAATCCTTTTGAAGAAAAAGAGATGAAGATTTTTAGCTTTACTACTATCTTAGGCTTGTTTCTATTAGTCTATCCGCTTGATATACCTGCAACCACTCCCCCGATGCCTATGTCGGTCGCTACGGTCACTTTGCCTCCAACCGGCACTGCCACCCTCTCGCCAACGTCATCAATCACCCACACAATGGCTATCCCGGATACAGTGGCTGAAACCGAAGACGTTTGGCGCAACTACACCAACGGCAACTACGTAAATACCCTGACCGTGGACGACGATTACATCTGGGCTGGCACCAGTGGCGGTGTGGTACGCTGGAACCGCACCGATGGCAATTATATAAAGTACACCGCTGTCGATGGACTGGCCAGCAATAACGTTCAGACCATTGCTATCGACCAGTTAGGACAAGTTTGGGCAGGCTTCGACCACGCTGGTGATGGTGTCAGCGTGTTTGACGGTCAAAGGTGGACGACCTACACCGTCGAAGACGGCCTGGCAGATAACCGCGTTTTAACCATTGCTGTCGATGAAGCAGGCCACGTCTGGGTTGGTACCAGTAAAGGTGTGAGTGAGTTTGATGGGCAAACCTGGCGTACCTATACCACGGCTGATGGCCTGGCGCACGACCAAGTTAATATTATTGCCATTGACAGAAACGGACGTAAATGGTTTGGCACCAGAAATGGTATGAACCGATTTGATGGCCAAACTTGGCTGACCTACACCACCGAAGATGGCTTAGCCAGCCACAATATCCAGACCATTGCTTTTGATAAAGCAGGACATATGTGGGTGGGGTATGATGCTTGGGATCACGCTGGCGTTAGTAAGTTCGACGGCCAAACCCTGCGCAAAGCCTGGTCCACCTATACGACCACAGATGGCCTGGGCAGCAACTCTATCTCTACCATAGCCGTCGATGGGGCCGGACATATGTGGTTTGGTCTCATCGCCAGTCCGCGTTATAGCCCCAAAGTTGGCATTGGGGTCAGTGAATTTGACGGCCAAACCTGGCGCACCTACACGGCAGCCGATGGTTTAGCCCATAACGACGTTCGAGCCATTGTGGCTGATGAAGCCGGACAGGTCTGGTTCGGCACCTGGGGCGGCGGGGTGAGCGAGTATGATGGTCAAACGTGGCGTACCTACACTACAACCGGTGGCCCAGCCCACAACGAGATACGGGCCATAACCATTGACCAAGCCGGGCACAAGTGGTTTGGCACGGCTAATGGGGCCAGTAAGTTTGATGGTCAGACCTGGACCAACTATACCACTGACGCCGACGGTCTGGCCAGTAACTATGTCCAAACAATGGCCCTTGATCAAGCCGGGCATAAGTGGTTTGGATTTGGTGAACGAGGCAGGGGAGTCAGTGAGTTTGATGGTCAAATATGGCATACCTATACCAGTGCTGACGGATTGGGTAGTGACTATGTCTATGCCATCGCTATAGATAAAGCTGAACATAAGTGGTTCGGTACGGCTGGGGGGTTAAGCAAATTTGACGGTCAAATTTGGACCAACTACACTCCCGCTGATGGCTTGCCTCACAACTTCGTACGGGCTATTGCTATCGATGAAACTGGCCACCTGTGGCTTGGTACCGAGGGGGGCGGGGTCGGTAGGTTCGATGGTCAAACTTGGACCACCTATACCACTGATAATGGTTTGGCCAGCAACCGGATCAGCGCTATCGTCATCGACAACAACGGGCATGTTTGGGCCGGTGGTGATGGGGGGGCAAGTGAATTTGATGGTGAGACGTGGACCGCTTACACCATCGCCGATGGCATGGTCACCGACTCCGCGGCCAGTCTCATCTCTGTCCATGCAATTGCCCTGGATGAAACCGGGACTAAGTGGTTCGCGATCTCTGAGACGCAAATTGGCGGACACGGACCTTACGGTTTTTTGAGCGGGTTTGATGGCCAAACCTGGTCCACGATCCATGATACTTATCAGTGGTCCGGTTTAGGTGGTCTGGCCATCGCAGTTGACACAGAGGGACACAAATGGTTTGGCACCACTGGCGGGGCATACGAGTTTGATGGTCAAACCTGGACCCCCTACACCATCGAAAATGGCTTAGCCCACAATACCATCTCAATTATCACGGTTGATGAGATGGGGCACATTTGGTTTGGTACCTGGGGCGGTGGGGTGAGCAAGTTTGACGGTCAAACCTGGACCACTTATACGACCACCGGTCTGGCCGACAATGAAGTCAATGCCATCGCCATCGATGAGAAAGGGCAGACATGGTTCGGCACGATGGGTGGGATTAGCAAATTTGATGGTCAAACTTGGACCACTTATACAATTGCCGACGGCCTGGCCCACCAAGTAATTCGATCTATCGCCGTTGACCGAGGGGGGCACATCTGGGTCGGCAGTTCAGATGATAAGTACCTCGTCACCAGGGGGGGCGTGACTGAGTTTGACGGTCAAACCTGGCTCATTCGCTCTTCCGACCCCTCCCGGGCCGTTGCCGTTGATCGAGCTGGACAGGTCTGGGCTGGCAACTACTGGATTAATTTCGGGGGCCCCTCTGGCAGAATAGAACTGTTTGATGGTCAGACTTGGACCAACAAGTTTTATGGCAGTGGTATCAAAGCCATAGCCATAGATGACGCAGGGAACGTGTGGGCCGGGACTCATTACGGCGGGGTAAACAAGTTTGATCCGCAGGACGATGCATACATCGTTTACACCACTGCTAACGGCCTGGTTCACAATGATGTAAACGGCATTGCCATCGGCGAGGCAGGACGCAAGTGGTTCGCTACCGGTGGTGGGGTGAGCGAGTTTGACGATCAGACCTGGAAAACTTATGCACCGGCCGATGGGTTAGCCAGTAAGGCAGTTTATGCCATTGCCATTGATCAGACGGGGCATAAATGGTTCGGCACTAACAATGGAGTGAGTGTATTGAACGATAACTAGAGGTCCGTATGCACTACCCCAATAGAGAGATTGACGATAGTGTGCTATTTCGGCGGTCGTCGGTAGCCAAAGGGCATTTTATCAACGGTCAGCGGTCGTTTTTGTAACAGAGGGGGCTGGTATATTAAAATCATGGCTTACAATGTAGAAAGGAGACGAATGTTGCCTGCCGGACTACTCCGGCGGTAGTGAAGACAACTATGAACTACGTAGAATTTGGCAAGACCGGAGAAAAGGTTTCTGAGATGTGCCTGGGCACGATGATGTTTGGTCAGCGGTGCGACCAGGCAGAGGCCGATCGTATTCTGGGAGCGGCAATTGAACAGGGGGTCAATTTTATTGATACCGCCGCCATGTATGGCAACGGTCTGACCGAGGAGATGCTGGGACGGATCATCAAAGGCCGGCGCAATAAGTTATTCATCGGAACCAAGGTGAATAAGGGCATTGATGCCCAAAGCATTCTGAAAAGTATCGACGAGAGTCTGGCTCGCATGCAGATTGAGTACGTTGATTTGTATATGATCCATTGGCCGGTCGAGGGTATGAATCCCGCAGAAATTATGGCAGCCCTGAACCAGGTCGTTAGCCAGGGCAAGACTCGCTACGTGGGTTGTTGTAATTATCCGGCCTGGTTGCTTGCCCACTCCAATACCCTTGCCGTTCGTAACGGTTGGCCCTCCTTGGTTTGCAACCAGGTGGCCTATAACCTCGTCGAACGAGGGGTTGAAATTGAAATTTTGCCCCAGGCTATGGTCGAGCCGGTGGCCATTACCGTCTACCGCCCCCTGGCCGCCGGTCTGTTAGCGGGCAAGTACCAGGCCGGTCAAGTCTCACTGATCGACACCCGCGCCCAAACAGACTCGCGTCTCTTGACCTGGCTGGCCCAGTATGGAGACAGTGTGGATCGCTTTAACCAATTTGCCGCCGAGCGTGGGGTTCATCCGGCTCAATTGGCCACGGCCTGGGTCCGCTATTCGCCGGCTGTGACAACACCGATTGTCGGGGTTAGCTCCTTAAGTCAGTTACAGACCTCGATCGAAGCCTTTGAGCTTGATTTGGATGACGAGGAGTATGAGGCCATCACCCGGCTGTTCGACACTGAGATTAAAGAGGAGGGCCTGCAGAAGTTTCCGGGTATGCGTTATAATTTTCCCCGGCTGCGTCGTAACTTGAACCTGGTCAGGAGAGCATAGCATGGCTCAACGCATCCGCACCGCCTTAGTCGGCTGCGGCAAAGTCGGGTACACGCATACCCAGGCTCTAATACTGCCCCAATCGGCCTATTCGTTAACTTAATGACATTGATTGTTAAGAAGCAAATTTGCTTGAACATAATATCTTCTCCGTTGGCCGTTTTTGACGCATCTCTACCATATCGGATCAGGCACGTTACTCTGAATATATCGAGCATAGACCCAACCCTGATAATTAGGCTCAATTTCTACTTTGAGCCATCTATCATCGTAACTGCGATCAAGCAAGCGAACCTGCTGGCCCCGGTACAGCCAGCCCATAATGCCGTAGTGCATACCGGGACCGGAACGCACGTTTAGTTTGGGAACAGCCACGTAGCCGAATGTTTCAGGAGGAGGATTGGGTACTTCACCACCGGTGACCGGCAGAGTATAAATCGGCATCCCGCTCCGAATGTAACGGGCAGAGACCCAGCCCTGAGAGTTATCAGACAGCCTGATTTGCAGCCAGGTACTGGTCGGGTTGCGTCCCACCAGGCTGACCACCTGCTCCCGGTTCAATCGATCGATGATGCCGTAATGTGAGCCAGGGCCGGAGCGAACGTTGAGCCGATAAGCGGTTACTATACCGAAAGGTTGCACTGAAGGAGGCGGTGGAGTGGGTATCGGCGGAATATCATCAAGTACCGGCAGAGCGGACAGATGGGCCGCTGAAGCGACGATAAAGGAGGCATAGGCCCAACCTTGTTGTCCATTGGCCCGGCGTATTTGTAGCCAGGTGGTAGCAGAATTACGGCCGGTGAGGCTCACGACCTCCTGATAGCGAGCCACAGCCAGAACCGGATAGTCAGTGCCAGGGCCGGAGCGGATATTGAGCCGTCGAACCATGATGTAGCCGGTCGGTCCGCCGGTGGGTGGACCGGCCTTGATGCCGGCTGTCGGCAGGTCAGCCGGAGCCGCATTTACCCGGATCACACCTGCGCTCAAGAAAAGCAGCACCCCAATGATACCCAACAAAAGACGTTTGTTTAAAAATTGTAAAGTTAACATATTGTCCTCCTCTTAAATTGTTAAGGTTCAGTTAAATAGATTCCTTTTCCAGAATCTGGCTAATCAAGTTTGTAGAATTTGATCCTTAGAAGGGAGTAGAATCATTCAATGCGTTTATGCACAATCATAAGGACGTCAGGGGTGGCAGAAAGGTTCCCGCTTTTTAATTTTTTCGTCCGCTGCTTGATTGGCTCTGGCAGTTGATGACATTGACTGTTGACTGATAACTGTTCACCGCTCACTGTTCATACTCGGCTACTTCGTCGCCGTAAAGAATGGTGTAATGGTAGCCCTGCTCGGTGAGGAATAGTTGGCGATTGGCGCCAAATGCTTGATCTTGAGTATCTTTGGTCACCAGGGTGTAAAAGTGGGCCGTTTGTTTACTCCCTGGTTTGGGGCGCAAAATCCGGCCCAGGCGTTGGGCCTCCTCCTGGCGGCTACCAAAGGTGCCGCTGATTTGAATCATAACGTTGGCATTGGGCAGGTCGACGGCAAAGTTACCCACTTTGGAGACGATCAACCGTCGCAGGCTGCCTTCTCTGAACTGCCGGTAGATTTCGCGTCGCTGACGGACCGGCGTTTGGCCGGTGATGAGGGGGTAATCATAAATCGCTTTGACCTCTTTAAGCTGATCCAGGTACATGCCGATGATGAGAATCTGGTCATCCGGGTGTTTGGCCAATAGTTGGTCCAAGACCACCAATTTATCCGGGTTCTCGGCGGCGATGCGGTATTTTTGCCGGGTGTTAGCCATCGCATATTTCAGCCGCAGGTCATCGAGCATGGAAATGCGAATTTCGATGACATCGGCGGTGGCAATCCAGCCCTGTCTTTCTAAATCTTTCCAGGGCACATCATACTTTTTAGGGCCAATCAGGGAGAAAACATCCTCTTCCCGGCCATCTTCACGGACTAACGTGGCCGTCAGGCCCAGGCGGCGACGGGCTTGCAGTTCGGCGGTGATGCTGAAAACAGGCGCTGGTAGCAGATGTACCTCGTCATAAATAATCAAGCCCCAATCCCGCTTATTAAATAATTGAAAGTGCGGAAACTGTTCCAAAATCGGCAGGCCGTTCCTTTTGGTGCCCCGCTTGCGATAGGTCATGGTTTGGTAAGTGGAAATGGTGACAGGCCGAATCTCTTTACGTTGGCCGGTATATTCGCCAAGTTGTGCCTCGGTCAGGGTGGTTTTGTCCAGCAGCTCGTCAATCCACTGCCGCACCGAGACACTATTGGGGGTCAAAATCAGGGTGTTGCATTGCATCTGTTCCATTACGGCCATACCCACCATGGTTTTGCCCGCCCCACAAGGCAGTACTACCACGCCCGAACCTCCGTGGGCCGCGCCCCCCGCATAAAATATGTCACTGGCTTCTTGCTGGTAATGGCGCAGAGTGAAGGGTTGGCCTGCGCTGGTCAGCAGGCACAGTTGGAAATCGAGGGACTCGCCATCGACGTAGCCGGCCAAATCTTCGGCGGGATAGCCAATGTTGACCAGGGCCTGCTTGATATGGCCGCGCCGGGTAGGGTCTACCTGCAAGGTATGGTCATCAATTTGAGTGATGATGTAGGGGATCAGGGCTTTTTGGCGGGTTAATTCAACCAGCAGGGCATAGTCATCGGAACTGAGCAACAGGTCACCGTTCCGCCGGACGAGTTTGACCCGGCCGTAACGGGAGATGTAATCCGTAATGTCGACCTGCACATTGCCCGGAATGGGGTATTTGCTGTAGCGTTCTAACCCCTCCAGAATCGCTTCTGCGCTGAGGCCGGCCGAGGCCGCATTCCACAAGGACAGGGGGGTGAGCCGGTAAGTGTGAACGTATTCTGGGCTTTTTTCCAGTTCGGCAAAGCGAGCCAGCACATCCCGGGCTGCTTCGTAGGCCGGGTTATCTACTTCTAACAGAATGCTTTTGTCACCCTGGACAATGACCGGATTCTGCGGGTTATAACTCATACCGATACTCCATAACCAAGTTCGCGTAAGGTCCGGCGGAATGCCTTTTCATTGTCTGCCGGAACAACAATATGCCGTTCGCCGGCGACCATACACAGGGAACGTAGCCGCCTATCGTTAGCTATCAGTTGGGCCAGGGCGGCATCCTGGGCCTCGATTAACCGGGCTGAACCCCGGTCTACCAGGGCTGACACTCGCTCGGCTGTCTCTTTGAAAAATATGGCTACGGTGTCAGGTAGATTGTTACCCGATTTTGCTTTTAGAAATGCCTCAATATCAGCCACCGATTGCCCCTCTTCCACCGCTTTAAGCAGTTTGACGGGTTGAATCTTCCAAACCATATCGGATGTCTGCTCGGCAAACTGTTCTAAAAATAGCACATCTCCTGGCGAAAGAGACACGGTAGCCACAATATCCAGGTTAGGTAGCACCTTGAGAATCTGCTGCACCTCCATCGGTGAGGGGACGTATTCCTTGGTTAGCCCCAAACACCAGGCTCCCAACCCGTTGAGGCGGATATACAGCAACCCATCATATTGGCTCAAGCAGTCGAGATCATCCACCCCCCATAAGTTTCTAAAATCGAGTCGAGCCCCGGAGGGCGGAATATAAGCCACGTCGATAAGCCCCAAGGCAGCCACGTATTCAAAGAGAAAAGCCAGCATATATCGTGCCTGGATAATATGCCAATCCCCGAACCCCTCGTATCCCAAACTGCCGTAATATGGTTCCTCAACGTAAAGTTGCCAGAGATCACGAGCCACCTCAAAAGTATAGCCAGCGGCTCGCATAAACCGGGAGAACTCATCAAAGGCAATCCATTCGTGGACCGGACATTCTGCCAAAGCCTGGGCGATAACCGCACGCCGACCAGTTACGGCCGTCATCACCCGTTTACCTTTGCCTGTTTGGCCTTTGATAGTATGGACTCGGTTGAATTCATCCAACAGTTTCGTTTTGAGCCAGCGTTTCCAGGCGGTACCAATCACTTTATGCGGAGGTGAGTTGAGGGCTTTCTTGCCGGTGGGGGTCAAGTGCAGCTTAGTTCCAGAAAGGTTAGCCAAACCCGCGCTTTGCAGAATCAATGGCCAGGCAAAAGCCTTGATAGGACCTGGGTCCGTTCGATAAACATCAGATGCTTCATCAGGGGGATAAAAATCACCGCCTTGCAACACTTCGGTAATTGCTCTTGCTCCGGCCGCAGTAACCCGTTTGGTCTTGTCACTGGCTCGAATTTTGCCTGTGCCGATCAAACGTAAGACGGCATGGACATCATGTTGGGCTACACGTTCGGTTTCACAACGAACGACCGGTATGGCTGCGATGTACTGCTTCCTTTCATAGGTGGTGTAATTATACTCGTAGCGCGTTTGGGATACGGTATCGGGTGGCTCGTCTACGGTACGTATCTGTACGGCACGGGGAGGAGGTACAAAGACCTTCAGTTGCTCTTTTAGATCACGCGGCATGGTGTAGTGGTAAAAAAATAGGCGAAGCCGCGAAGGTTTTTTCATTTCACCGTAGCGGCTGATTTCGCCCCAATCCGGGTTCTGACCATACTTGGCTCGAAAACCGGCTGCGTCGAAATGCAAGGAGGGAGAGTGAACCACTTCAGCCACGGCCGCCTGTTGGAGCGAGTCGAGACTCTGCCAAAGCTGCCGTAAATTTTCAGGACTGGCCATATATTTCTGAAGAACAGCTAAAATTTCGGCTTTGCGAGTAGGCAGATGAGAGGCCACCAGTAAGGCCAGCTTTTTAAGTTGTGGGACGGTGTATCTCTCCAGAAATTCTGTTAATAATTCAGGTTCTGACCTGCTTTTATATCTTGGCATAGGATTGCACCTTATAAATCATGCCATGTAATTCGCAAAAAAGGTAGAGGATAGATAACAACCTTTAAGGCAGTTCCAGAAAAATAATGCTCCCAAAATCGTGTTGCGTGCTGCGTGCTGCGTGTTAAATTTGGCGAAAACCCTCACGCAACACGCAACACGCGGACGATACAGTTTTGGGAGCATTTAAATTCTGGAATTCTCTAATTATACCTCGTTTTATTTAAAAAGGTATTCCTTGAAGCGAAAACATTGGGGACTTGGTCCCAACCAAGTTAACCCCCATGTCCTAAAAACCCCAAGAATCTCTGACATGGTGTTGATCAGCACAGAATTTGTGAGAATCAGGGTCAAACTGATTGAAATCGGGCAGACAATCGTGATAAAATATAAACGATTATTCCTCTTTCTATCTCATCGTTATTAACGTAACCACTCATTGAGCTTCCTCCTGCCACCACTAACCTCGCTGTCGTCGTGATGGCTTTGTGCCTGGTGTTCTTGATGGCGGATGCCTGAGTCTTTGATGGATTATTACCACCATCATAAAAAGATAGGGAGACGAATGAGCTTTGTAGAAAAATAGACGGCTAAAGGAGAAAAGCTCGATGAACGTTCTATTGATTTATCCTGAGTTTCCCGATACATTCTGGAGTTTCAAACACGCCCTAAAATTTATCCGCAAAAGGGCCTCCTCACCACCGCTGGGCTTACTCACAGTGGCGGCCATGCTGCCGCCAGGATGGGCCAGGCGCTTGGTCGACGTCAACGTGACCAATCTTACTGAGGCAGACCTGGCCTGGGCTGATTACGCCTTTATCAGTGGTATGACGGTGCAACGAGAGTCGGCCCGCCAAATCATTGCCCAATGTAAAGAAGCCGGGGTCAAGGTTGTAGCCGGTGGCCCCCTCTTTGCCAGTGAGTACGAAAAATTCAAACAGGTCGATCATTTCGTCCTGAATGAAGCCGAACTGACCCTGCCTCCCTTTCTGGCGGATCTGGAACGAGGCCAGGCCAGGCGTATCTACACTACAACCAATTTTGCCGACATCCGGCAGACGCCGGTTCCCCAGTGGGAGTTGGCCGATCTGAGCCGGTACGTCACGATGGGTATCCAGTTTTCCCGGGGCTGCCCTTACAATTGCGACTTCTGCAATGTGACCGCCTTATTTGGTCACCGGCCACGAACCAAAACCGCCGGCCAGATCATTGCCGAGCTGGACGGCCTCTATTACCTAGGGTGGCGGGGAAAAGTCTTTTTCGTGGACGACAACCTCATTGGCAACAAAAAATCTCTTAAAACCGAGCTATTGCCGGCCCTGATCGAATGGCAGAAAGATAAGAAGGGGATGCCGTTTCACACGGAAGCCTCCATCAATCTGACCGACGATGAACCCTTGATGCAAATGATGGTCGAGGCAGGGTTTGATACGGTCTTTATCGGGATCGAGACGCCGGATGAGGACAGTCTGGCCGAATGTAGTAAAAACCAGAACAAGAACCGTGACCTGGTGGAAGATGTAAAGCGGATTCAGCGCGCCGGGTTGCAAGTGCAGGGGGGCTTCATCGTCGGTTTTGACAATGACACCCCCTCTATTTTCCAGCGGCAAATCGATTTTATCCAGAACAGCGGCATTGTGACGGCCATGGTGGGTTTGCTTCAGGCCCCGCCCGGCACCAGGCTTTACGAACGGCTGAAGCAAGAGGGACGCCTACTCGATCGCCTCTCGGGGGACAACGTAGATGGCACCACGAACATTATTCCCACCATGAACCTTGACACGTTGCGCGAAGGCTACCAGAAGATACTGGAACACATTTACGCTCCCGAGCCCTATTATCAGCGGGTCAAGACCTTCTTGCGAGAGTATAAGTCGCCGAAGATCAGAGAGCGACTGAGGTTGGAGTACCTCTGGGCCTTCTTTCGCTCCATCTATCGTCTGGGTATCATCGACCAGGAACGTGTCCATTATTGGAAACTGCTGCTATGGACGCTTTTTCGCCGCCCCAGGTTGTTCCCATTGGCCGTTACCCTGGCCATTTACGGCTACCATTTCCGCAAGATTTGCGAATTGCATACCCTTGGTTGAGGCAAAGTTTAGGCTAATTCATTTTTCGCTTTTCGGGCAGCCAGATAGCCGGACTCGGCGGCAGATTCAAAGGTGGGATAAATCATGTAATCGCCGGCCAGTAACAGGCTGCCCTCTGTAATTTCGTGCAGACGTGACAGACGCTGGTAGGCGCCCAGAGTCATAATCGGATAGGCATAACCACGTATATCGCGCACCCCAAATCCCTCGGCAAAAATGGTCTCGCTGCCCTGGACAATGGCGGCTGCGACTCCTGGGATGTTATGATCTTGCCTGGTTTTCTCAACGAAAGCAGCAAATTCAGACAAATTTTCTCCCATCATAATAAATGACCATAACCTAAACGTCAACCAAACGTGACGAAAATGTGACGAGTAGTTTTTCGGTCGTATCTCTCTTGGCAATTGCTGCAAAATCAATTACAATCAAAATCGAAGATGAAAATTTGCAACGTTCGTTTTTAGAGTATGCGGCCGTCCATCGGAAGATCATAAACCATTGGCGGGATATTCGGGAAGTACCCTTAAGGAAATGGCAACATGGAACAAGTAAATTATAAAATAAAGTGCAAGCCGGATGACTTCATTGTGACCGAAGTGCCTTTGGAACCTGAGTTGTCCAACGCCGATGCGGCAACTTATACCTATTTTGAGTTACAGAAGATTGGCCTCACCACCTTTGACGCCGAAGAAGAAATAGCCAGATTTTTCGGGGTGGCCCGTCTTGATGTTGAGGCGCAGGGGTTAAAAGATGAAGATGGGGTGACATCTCAGATGATGTCGATCAAGAAGATCTTGTCGGAAAAAGATTTAGTCCCATTCAACGATACTTACCGGCGGGGTGATTTTACGTTACAAATAAGGCGTATTCATGGCTACGGAAAAAAACCTGTTCGTCCCAGACTCCTACATGGGAATAAGTTTAGGATTGTCATTCGCCACCTGGAAGAGAGGATGGCGAAACAACTTTACAACTTCTGTTTGACCAACCGCTCTTTTAGCTACGTAAACTACTACGATAAGCAGAGATTTGGCATAGCCGGTGGACCATACAACACCCCCCTGATCGGTAAAGCAATCGTTGAAGGTCACTGGAGACAAGCCTATGCCGAATATCAGCAATCAGGGCATGTCCATCCAGACCAGGCGAAAACGTTAGATGATGCGGATAAATGTAAAGCGTTTTTTAAATCGTTAGACCAGCGGCGGGTATCATTTTTTGTGGCCTCATACAATAGCCTCTTATGGAACAAAGCAGCTTCATCGAAGTTAGCAGAGTCAACCGAGGGTTACCAACACCACTTTGAGCATGTGGGTACCCTGTTTGTGCCGGCCAACCTCGTTTTTCGGCATCATAATCTATGTTCAATAAGAGGTTATGCGCTTCAGGACAATGAATTTGCCATAACCCGTAAGCAGAAAGAGAGAGTTTTGGTTGTAACCACAAATGTTTATCCGCTTGAATTGGGCCAAGATGAATTGCACCCCAATAAATGGCAGGTAAAAGTTGGTTTCTATAACCCGACCGGGTGTTATGCAACGATGTTAATTCAGCAACTTATTTTTAAGTTGGTATAAGCTGGCTGTTGCGTCTCCTCAACCAGCTTCTCCACAATCTTGGCCGAAGATAGGCCCCCGGCAGACCGGTCCTGGATGAGTCCCTGCCCCCACAAAGTAGAGATTTTCGTAACTACCTACCATGTCATTCTGAACGAGCGCAGCGAGTGAAGAATCCCCAAGGTTTTGGTAAAGGGGACCTCTTTTGGGCCAAAGTTTCGGAGATTCCTCGTCGTTTATGCCCTTTGGGTACTGCGCTCCTCGGAATGACATGAGGGTAGGCAGTTACAGATTTTCAACATCGCAAAAATTCGTCTTTTATGAATTGAGAAGCATATTTGTCTCGTTTCTCAAAAATCTCAAACCGTCTCCATACCTTTCCCGTCCATAATATTATTAAAAATTTCACCAATTTTTGGGGTAATACATCCTCCAGGGATTTGATACAATAGTATTAGTCTGGCTAACAGGATCGACAAGGTGACTTTTGCACTATTGTGCATTGATAAGATGATGTCATAAAATAAAATTAAATGTTAACAATAAAATCGCCCACATTCAGGGTGGTTTCTTCTGCCAAACTTATTGGGAATAAGTTCAACCTGTCTAGCTGTTGTGAAAATCGAGTAATGTATGGAAGGAGAGTCGAATGCGAGAGCAGACAACAATTCGTTACAACTGGTTAGCGGTGGTACTAATCGCTTTGATCTCAAGCTTATTGGTAGCTTGTGGTAGTTCAACCCCACCGCCTACCCCCACCCCGCCGCCAGTAGCGGACGAACTAATTTTTTATGACTGGGGAGATGGCATCCCCCAGCCGGTTATAGATGCCTTCACCGAGCAATACGGCGTTAAGGTCACTTACCTGGCCTATGAGACCCAGGAAGAGGCTCTGGAAAACATCAGGGCTGGCGAAGTATATGATCTGGTGGTTCTTGACAACAATTTTCTGCCGGAATCGATCAGGGATGGCTTGCTGGCCGAAATCGATTTTCGTAATATCCCTAACTTTAAATATATCTTGGCTAATTTTCGCGATCTGAGCTACGACCCGGGCAACAAACACTCCGTGCCCTTTACCTGGGGTACGACGGCTTTTCTGGTTCGCAGTGAATTAGAAGAATCGGCTACCAGTTGGGCTGACTTATGGAAGCTGCATTCCAAGGGCAAAATTGCGATGCGAGATGAGCCACGTGAAACGATAGGTTTGGCCCTCAAATCCCTGGGGTACTCGCTCAACTCAGAAGATCCGGCCGAGTTGGAAGCGGCTTTGGCGCACTTGCTTGAGATCAAGGAAGACATTATCTTTGTCGATAGCTACTCCGAAAATGCAGTCCCCCTACTCGCCAGTGGTGAGGCAGTGGTCCTGGTGGGCTGGGTGGAAGACATCCTGTACGCCCAAGAAGAAAATGAACCTCTCGTCTACGTCTTCCCCAAAGACGGAACGATTTTGTGGGGTGACAGTTTTGTCATTCCGGCCAATAGCCCTCGCAAAAAGACCGCCGAGCTTTTCTTAAACTTTATCCTGGATCCGGAAATGAATGCCCAGATCGTGAACGAAACTTACTACGCCACTGCCCACGACGCGGTGGCTGAATTCACTGAGCCCGAGATTCGGGACGATCCGCTCATCTTTCCGCCCAAGGAAGTGCTGAAAAATGCCGAGGTTACTTTGTCGCTTAGTCCAGAAGGCACTGAGTTACACAACGATATCTGGGAACGCCTCAAAGCCGAGATTCAATAGCAAAGGTGATTGGCTACCAGGAAAAGGGACCGGTTAAAGAGGACGTTCAGGTGGTTGACCGCCCTTATTGGGGGGTGACTTTCAGACAAAGGAATGAGTATTTTGAGTCACTTGTTCTTGGGGCTTCGAGTTATGCCGGGCTTCGGGCCTCGACATAGTATCGTACATTAATATTAAATTTTATAATTATTCCAGAGCGACTGGAATTCAGTTTTCCAGGCGCCGGGTACTTTAAGGGCAGAATAATAATCGCTAAATGCATTGCATCTTTGCCCGAGAAGCACTCGGCCCTTTGTTTTCTGGCCTCGAATAGTCTTGCTTAAAAGAAAAGGGTCTTGTTATGAGAAACATACCACAACCAAATGTTGTACTGGGTAAACATGCTATCATCGATCTATCGGGATGTGATTCGGAAATTGCAAAAAATAGCGGTCTCGTTCGGGATATTCTTGTACAGGCCGCCCAGGTGGCAAATGTAACTGTTGTCGGTAGTATAGACCATTACTTTAAGCCCGAAGGCTACACGGCTGTCCTGGTTTTAGAAGAAAGTCACCTGTCTATTCATACCTGGCCAGAGTATAACTACGTTTCTATCGATCTGTACTCTTGTAACTTACAAACGGACTTCGAAGCTGTTAAGGATTTCTTGGCTGAGAAGTTTAAAGCGGCTGTGACAAAGTTTACTATTTTGAATAGAGGATTTTCGGTAAGTCCCAAGGTGGCTCTCAGGAGGGAAAAATTAAAGTGGACCTTTGATTTGCCGGCATTCGCCTTGCCTTTGTCTGAAGAATGAACCATTGACCTGGAGTTCAGAAACCGATACTGTTTCATTGTTCATCTACTATTAAACACTTTGGAGCCAGCTCTTCTTCAATTACAGACAATTGGACGAGGAACACCATAAGGAGAAAGTAATGAATATCGAATCAACAATTCCTGTAGCTTTAACCTCTATCGGGATAAGTGAGCCGGAACAAATGCCTGCTGAAACGCCTTGGGGATGGCACTTGGTCTTGAATCTATATCAATGTGAGCCCGATTTGATTGGGTCATATGAAATCATTGAACAGTTTGTCATTGATCTTTGTGAACTTATTGAAATGCGTCGATTTGGTGACCCTATCATCGTGAATTTTGGCGACGATCCAAATGTGGCTGGCTACTCAATGTTCCAACTCATCGAAACCAGTAATCTCGCCGGCCACTTTGCCAATAAGTCGGGGGCGGCCTACCTCGATATCTTTAGCTGCAAAAAGTTCGACCCGCAGATCGCTACAGACTTTTGTATCAAAACCTTCAAGGCAAAAAAAGCAGCCGGGAGATTTATTGCTCGTGCCTGAAAAATGGGTTACGGACTACTTACACGACTTTTACAGAACATCGCTACTTTATCAGGAGATGTTGCTTGATGAGCACACGGACTATCAGCATATTCAGGTCGTCAATACAAATTTTTTTGGCAAAGTATTAGTATTGGACGGTATCATCCAATTAACTGAGTTGGATAACGCGGGCTACCACGAAATGATAGCCCATATCCCAATGCTGGCTCACGATAACCCAAAGCGGGTGCTAATTGTAGGGGGTGGCGATGGGGGAACATTACAACAGGTTTTGCGACATACCACTGTAGAGCAGGTGGTGGTCTGCGAACTGGATAGGCGGGTCATTGAGGTAAGCACACAGTTTTTCCCTAATTTTGGCCAGCCTTTTGACGATGGCCGAGTTCAACTAATTATTGAAGATGCTTTTGAGTATCTGCAACGCACCGACAATAAATTCGATGTTATTATTGCCGATACCACTGATCCCATTGGCACAGCAGAAAAACTATTCAGCGCAGAGTTTTATGCATTGATGGCAAAGGCATTGACCCATAACGGGGTCATTGTGACCCAATGCGAACAAATGTACTTTGATTTACAACTGATTAAGCATATGATGGACATTGCCAAAGGATTGGTAGATCACCCTGCATATTATTACACGATAGTACCAACCTACCCTGGAGGAGGAATAGGATTTTTGTATATGTCCGACTCCCCTTGGCAAAAAGGACTCGGTAAGCCTTACCCCGGAAAAATGCGCTACCTCAATCGAGATGTTCACGAAAGAGCCTTTGCTCTGCCTGAATTTCTCAGAATCTTCCTTGAATGAACTTTGATATAGTTTCTCAGAAAAAGATTTTGGATCTAGGGTCGGAGTCGAGGCTTCAGCCGGTCAGAGTCGGGCCAAAACCGGCTAAAGCCTCGACTCCGCTCAAAAACATTATCTGAATGTCTATAGCCGTAATTTTTCTGCAGAGTCTCAGTGGATCCAATTTTTGCGGAGTGAGGCACGCCCACGTGCCGACTGCGAAGCGTGCCGCACGTGGGCGTGCTGGTTTATGCCCTCTGGGTGCTCCTCAAATTTGGATCTACTGAGTCTAGAGAATATTCTTCAAACTGTTTTTTTATTATTTTTATATTTAGTTCCTAATATGTTGTGTTAGAGTATGGTAAGAGATTGGTAACCAATCTCCAATGGACCAAACGTCTGATACTGAACAGTATCCTTAACCAGAGTTATCAACCAAAGGAGAACCCTAATGATCAAGGGAACTGTTGGTCAAGTAATTGAGTATAAGAATGGGGTGCAAGATGGAAAGTACTTGCTGGACGACGAGTACACTGACCCCCCGGCCCAATTAACCGCTCTTCGCATTGAAAAGCTTTTAGAAGAGCATCGGTCACCCTATCAACACATAGCCATCTATGAAAGCAGTTTTCACGGAAAGGTGTTAGTCCTCGACGGTTTTATACAGGTCACGGCGGCAGACTACTTCTGTTATCACGAAATGATTGTTCACGTACCAATGGCTGTTATTCCAGAAGAACCTAAAACTGCTCTTGTTGTTGGGGGCGGCGATGGGGCCGTGGTTAATGAGCTGGGTAAACACCAAAGCTTGGAAAAGATTGTGTGGGTGGATATTGATGCGGCTGTGGTTGAGCTATGTAAAAAGCATTTCCCGGAGCTGCATCAGTTCCACGACCAAAGAGTTGAGTTTATGGCCATGAATGGGGCTGAAATTAATTACAAAGATGAGTTTGATATTATTGTGGTTGATGGTACCGACTTTATAGGCGATGGGGCTGCCCTGGCCTCTAAGAAGTTTTATCAAGGACTGGCTAAGGCCCTAAAGAAAGATGGTATCATCACCGTTTTAGGCTGGTGGGCCTGGCCCGAATCCCACTACCATAAACTTACGCGAGAATTGGGTCAAGCCAATTTTGAGCACGTCCACTACTACTGGTTTATCGATCCATCAATGAAATATGGGCACATGGGAGTTTTTCTCATGACAAACAGCGCCATTGACCCAACTGTCCCTCAATATTTTAGTCGGATCCCGACGCATCTTATCCGGTACTATAATGCAGCGATTCACTCCGCCGCTTTTGTGCTGCCCACCTGTTTTACCACCGGAGGGGGTTTTGTAGACTAGTACTCGATGCTACGTTAAATAGATCGGCCAGTCTACCAGAGGCCAGGATGGGTATATCTGAATCCAAAGATGAATATATCGCCGTTTTCGACCCCAAGGAATACCTGGACGATTACGGTGAGCCGGACGAAGAAGGGATATTCACCCTTCGGTTTATGATCAAAGTCCTCCGTGATATGCCAACCGGTTTGCTCGCGCTCGAATTTGGCGGCGGCCCTGTCTTGTATTCAGTAGCTACCCTGGTGCCGCGAGCCCGTGAAATCCATTTCTGTGACTACCTGGCTGCAAACCTGGACGAAGTTCAGCACTGGCTAGACGGCGAAACTGACGCTTTTGATTGGACACCCTACATCAAGCTGGTTCTTGAGGAAGAAGGAGAACCAGCTACCCCCGAGGCGGTGGCGCAGAGAGCGGCTGATATGCGCCGAAAAGTGACTCGTTTAAGCATTTGTGACGCTCTAGATAGCGCGCCACTGGGTCAGAACGCCCCCCAATATGATCTGGTTGTGGCTCATCATTGCACTGATGTCGCCGCGGCGACTGTCCCCGAGTGGATGCGGATTATGCGCAACATCAGTACCCTGGTTAAACCTGGCGGATGGCTATTAGTTAGTGTCACCACCGGCGCAAGCACCAATACCTTCGTCAACACCGTTGACCAAAAGAGTTTTCCCTGTGTAGATTTGAGTGATGAGGCGTTCTACCGTGGTTTTATGGTTGCCGGTTGCGATCCGGATACCTACCGTTTTGATAAATTAGCCGTACCTGCGGATCGTGAGTATACCGGCCTGACCAGTGCTATCGCCCGCAAACTGGCCAATCACCCGGATGATTTTGCCAACGGACACCAAAACAACTTGCAAAATTTCAACTGAAACGGAACTAAACCCATGAGCACACCTGATCCTGACAGTAAATACACCGTAGACTTCGACCCCAGGGAATACCTCAACGAGTATTACCTGGTTGAACCAGAAATTGAGGATAAATTTGTCGTAGAGTTTATGGTCAAGGCCCTGCGTGATATGCCACCCGATCTACTCACCCTTGAATTTGGTGGCGGACCAACCCTGTTTGCGGTGGCAGCCTTGGCCTCTCAATCCCGCGAGATTCACTTCTGTGATTACGTCGCAGCCAGCCTGGACGAAGTGCGCCGTTGGCTGGATAACGAAGCGGACGCCTTTAATTGGGATCCCTACATTCAATTGGCCCTTGAGAAAGAGGGCCAACCAACCACACCCGCAGCGGTGGCGCAGCGGGCGGCTGACATGCGTCGAAAAGTGACCTGTTTAACTCCTTGCGACGCCCTGGCCAAGGCGCCGTTGGGCCAGAACGCTCCCCAATATGATCTGGTTGTGGCCCAGGCCGTTACCGATACCGTCGCTAAGTCGGTCCCTGAATGGGTGCAGATTATGCGCAACATCAGCACCCTGGTCAGGCCAGGGGGATGGCTGTTAATCAGCGTGCTGACAGGCACAAGTGGATACATTGTCGGCCAAAACTGTTTTCCCTGTGTGGATTTGAGCGACGAGGATATCTACCGGGGCTACATGGCCGCCGGTTACGACCCTGACACTTTCCGTCTTGAGAAACTGGACGCCCCCGGGCAACGGGGCTACTCCGGCGTCGCCAGTGCGACCGCCCGTAAACTGATTAACTAACCGATTATACCATCTCTGGCGTGTTTATTGATAATCGGAGACGACGCGCCCAGTCTGGAAATGTAGATGAATCGACTAAATCTGTTCTCGGCATTGAATATTCGACCCGGTGAAGGCCGGCTGGTAGGCTGGCTGTTGATCTATGCTTTGTTCATGGGCATTCCCAACCTGGTGACCGAAACGGCTGCCTACAGTTTGTTTCTGGCCGAGTTTGATGCCCAAGCCATCCCCTATGTCTACATCGGGTTTGCCATTATCACCACCTTGAGTGGTTTCATTTATACCTCCCTGGAGAAACGGGTTTCATTTTCAAAATTTGCCACCATCAACCTACTGATCCTGGCCCTATCCCTCTGCCTATTTCGCCTCTTACTGCAGTTAACTCAGGCCAGATGGCCACTGGTTGGCTTGGCTATCTGGTATGAGGCGAGTTGGGCCCTGGCTAACCTTGGTTTTTGGAGCCTGGCAGTTCGCCTGTTTAATGTCCGCCAGGGTAAACGGCTATTCGGCTTGATCGGCATCGGTCTGACCTTGTCCGAGTCGCTCACCGGGTTTTTCATTCCCACGTTCGTCAATCTGGTTGGCACACCTAACCTGCTGTTTGTCGCTGCGGCCAGTTTTACCGGGGCCCTGGTGGTGCAAACTCATATTTTTCGCTCGTTTGCCAATCAGATCTCAACCCCGGATGAGGAAGCTAAAGAGCAAGAAACCAGGAACGGAAAATCATCGCTGACCAATCTGTTTAAAAATCGCTACATCGTCCTGATTTTTGCCTTTGCCGCGCTTTACGCGCTGGCTTTTTATGCTTTAGATAATGCTTTTTACGACCGGCTTGAGTCTCAATTCTTTGACCCTGATCAGTTGGCCAGTTTCCTCGGAGTCTTTTTCGGTCTGGCCGGTATGCTGACCATGGTGACCGGGGCTTTTATCTCAGGTCGGTTTATCAGCCGTTATGGGCTGCGATTGGGCTTGCTGGCGATGCCGGTCGCTCTGGTGGCCGGGGTTGGCCTGGTAGCTGTCGTGGGCACCTTCTTTGAAGCCCTGGTCATCCTTTTCTGGTTGGTGGTTATCACCAAGTTACTGAATGAGGTACTGGCCTATACCATCAACCGGGCTGCCTGGCAGGTTCTTTACGAACCTCTGCCGGCTAACCAGCAATTACGAGCCCAGACGGTGGTCGAAAGTATGATCAAGCCGATTGCCGGTGGTCTGGCCGGGGTCCTTCTCCTGGCCTTAAACGCCATCTTTGCCCTTGGGGCCGTTCAAATCGCCTATCTTTTACTGGTTATCCTGGCTGCCTGGCTGGGCGTGGTGGTGATGTTAAACCGAACCTATCCGACCATGCTGCTGCAAGGGCTGGCCAAACGCCGGTTAGGTGACTCGCCGGTCTTCACAACAGATGGCTCGAGTGTAGCTGCCTTGAAACAAAGTCTGGTCAGTCCGCATGTGGGGGTCGTCATTTATGCCTTGAATATGTTGGAAGAAATCGAACCTGAATCGCTGCCAATATTTTTGCAAGAGTTACTGGGACATCCGGCAACGGAAATAAGGTTAGAGGCGCTACACAGGATCGAACGGTTTGGCATGACCTCTGTTATACCAGCCATCAAGTACACCCTGAAATATGAAACAACCGCCTCGGTTCGAGGCGTGGCCTTACGCACTTTGGCCACGCTTGGCGGTCCCTCCGTGTTTGAAGAAATTTGCGCTTATCTTGAAGACCCTGCTCCCCAAGTCAGACTGGGGGCAATGGTGGGCTTGTTGCGCAATAGTGGTGGTAACGGCAACCAGGTTCCGATCGCAGGTCAGGCGTTGGTGGAACTGGTACATTCTGCCAATCCGGCTGAACGAAAATTTGCAGCGCAGGTTATCGGCGAGACGGATAACCATAATTTTTCTCAGCTCTTATTGAAATTATTGAGAGATGATGAATCAGAGGTGCAGCGGGCGGCCTTGTTCGCGGCCAAGAAGTTGCTACGGCCTGAGGTATGGCCAGCGGTAATTGAATGCCTGGCTTCAGCCAAGCTGCGAACAACCGCTATGGCGGCGCTGGTTGCCGGTGGCGAGCCGGTTATACCGGAGCTAAAAAAAGTCTTCTTCAAAGCGCGTCGGGATCGGCAAACTCTGATCCGGCTGATTCAAACTTGTGGTCGGATTCGGGGACCCGAGGCCATAGCCCTCTTAAAAGACAAACTTAATTTTCCCGACCCCCAGGTTCGTTCCCACATTTTGATGGCGCTCAGCCAATGCCGGTATAGGGCAGAGGATCAAGAAAAAATCATTATTCTGCAAAAAATCAGGACCGAGATTGCCCAGGCTGCCTGGACACTGGCCACACTGATTGATATAGGCGATGATGAGGCGGTTTCATTGCTCAAAACAGCCTTAAATAATAATCTGGTCCAGCATCGTGCTCGCCTCTTGTTACTGCTCTCCTTTATCTACGATCGCCAGGTGATTCTCCAAGTACGGAATACACTTGGAATCCACACTTTAAACGGCCATATTTCAGATACAAAAAAGGCTTATGCCCTGGAAGTCATTGATACCCTTGTCTCGCCAAAGCTGAAAGAGATGTTGCTCCCCCTATTCGATGATCTGACGCCGCCCCACCGTTTACAGCATCTACATACTCATTTTCCTCAAGAAAAACTGGGCCGCCAACAGCGTCTCCGAGAGATCATGTCCAGACCCAATGAGTGGCTAAATCCCTGGACCAAGGCCTGTGCGCTTGACACTATCGCCCGTTTATCGGCTGTGGAACTTTCTGAGACGATCGTTTCGGCCTTATCTGAGGCTGATCCTTTAGTCAGGGAAACGGCCGTTTGGACGTTGTTTATGCTGGATCCGGTCCTGTATCATCACTGTGTTGACCGATTGGCCCGGGACCCCAGCCCCCAGGTCATCAGGGCCGTCAAGTGGCTGGAAACCGGACAAAAGGGAGATAGAGTCATGCTATCGCTGGTTGAAAGAGTTATCTTCTTAAAAGCAGTCAGTTTATTCTCCGAAACCCCGGACGACGTTCTGGCCGAAGTGGCGGCTGTTCTTGAAGAGTTAGAAGTAAAAACGGGTCAAACAATCATTGAAAAAGGAGAACCGGGTAGTGCCCTGTACATCATTATCGATGGGCAGGTCCAGGTTCATGATGGGGTCCGAACTCTGGCCACAATGGGTAAGCAGGATGTTTTCGGTGAGTTTTCTATCCTTGATCCCGGCCCGCGCTCGGCCTCGGTCACCGCTCTGGAGAAAACCCGTTTACTCCGCCTCGAACAGGAACCGTTTTATGAGTTGATAGACGATCATAGCGTGGTCGCCCGACGGATTATGCAAATCCTGGTCCGTCAACTGCGCCATGCGCATGCACTCAATCGGTCAGCGAACAGTTTAGTCAATAATTTACAACAACAATCGATGAAGGTTTGATCCTTCTGGCCGACAGGCTTGAAGATATGGAGTCCAGGATTTATCTTGCTATTCACAAACCGAATCTACAAGGAGGTGTATTGGTCAAAATGATGGTGACCTGGTGAGACCTTCCCGGAAGCTTAATTTTAGGCCAGAATCATCTCATAATTCAAGCAAATTGTCTCGAAACCGGCTTCCGGGAAGGGGCACGATGTTGTTGCCCCCTACAGAATCTACAAGGAAGTCATAATATGGAACTCATAGTTAATAATCTCAAATCACGAATACCTGGTCTGATGGCGATAGGCTACAAGTTACGCCCGACCATGTTGGTTATCTTGATGTTAACTCTGTTGGCTGCCTGCGGTACGCCCACACCATCATTAGCCACCCCCACCCCTTCGCCCCCACCGCTGGCCAAAGAGTTGATTTTTTATGACTGGGTAGAAGACATGCCCCAATCCGTTCTGGCTGCCTTCACCGAGAAGTATGGGGTCAAGGTTACCTATCGGGTTTATGAGACCCAAGAAGAGGCTTTGGCCAATATAAAAGCAGGAGAAGTATATGACGTCGTTGTTCTTGACAACAACTTGGTCCCCATAGCCGTGGCAGATGAGCTGCTGGCTGAGATCAACTACGACAATGTGCCCAACTTTGAGCATATTGCCCCTAACTTCAAAGATTTAGTCTATGATCCGAATAATATGCATTCAATTCCTTTTAACTGGGGCACCACTGGTCTGATCGTCCGTAGTGATTTAGTGGCAACACCCATCACCCGCTGGGCCGATTTGTGGGAGTTGAACGCCGGGAAGATCGCTATCCGAGATCAGCCGCGCGACATACTGGGCCTGTCCCTTAAGTCTCTAGGATACTCCATTAACTCAACCAACCCCGACGAATTGGAAGCAGCCCTACAACATTTGCTCGAGATCAAGCCGGAGATCACTTTTGTCGACGTGCATGCCGAAGCCGCTGTGCCCTTGCTCACCAGCGGGGAGGTGGTGGCATTGGTGGGTTGGAGTGAGGACGTGCTGTACGGCCAGGCAGAGAACGAGGCGATCATTTATGTCTTACCCGAGGAAGGTCTCATATTGTGGGGCGATAACTTTGTCATTCCGGCCAATAGTCCCCGCAAGTACACGGCCGAGCTCTTTTTAAATTTTCTGCTGGAGCCGAAAATCAGTGCCCAGATTGTCAACCAGAATCGCTATGCCAGCCCCAACGAGGCAGCTTATGCCCTCATCGAGCCTGAGATTTTAAACAACCCGACCATTTTTCCTACCAACGGGCAGTTAAAAAACGCTGAGACTATTTTGCCCCTTGATTTAGAAGCAAATAAGCTATACAATGAAATCTGGGAGCGTTTCAAGACAACAGGTCAGTAGGCACGTATGGTAGTTTTAGGAGTAGAGCGTGCACAACGGAAAACAACAGAGCCTGACTGAGCCAATAAGTTATCAGAAACCCAGACAGAGTTTACGTTGGCGACTCTTGACCCTGTTGGGGGGGATGTTGCTGATTACCCTCCTGGTCATCGGTACGGCTGTGTTCTCTTTTATCTTAGAAAACGAGCAGCATACCTGGCAAGGCCGCCAGGAGGAAGCGGCTCGTTATGCGGCTGAAACGGTGGCCGCCTTCATTCAACGTACCCAAAACAGCCTGATTTTAGTTAGCTTGCTGGAACGTGACGTTCTGGAAACACGCCCCCAGATTATGGGTGACTTGCTCCAGCAAAGCCCGGCCTTGCTAGAAATTATTCGTCTGGATACGGAAGGAGAGGTGTTTGCCGGTGCTTATCAAGATGCACCGCTGCTGGCCAATCTGTTCACCATTCCCCAATCAAGATGGTTTACTGAGAGCAAGGCCGGCCGGCTCTACTTGAGCAGTGTACAGATTTCCTCGGCCAGTCAGCCCTATTTGATCATATCTGTTCCGGCTTCAGATGGAGGCGTAGTGGCCGCCCGGCTACGGATGAACGTATTGTGGGAGGTGGTCGCTGACCTTTATTTTGGTGAAACCGGCCAGGCCTATGTGGTCAACCGGGAGGGACAAATTGTGGCCCATACCAACCCCAAGGTAGCCCTGGCTAAGACCACCCTCCAAGAACGACCGGAGATGATTGGGTTTTTGCAGGCCCCTAACCAAAAGTGGAGTGGCTCCTATATAAATTTTGAAGGAACTCAGGTCGTCGGTGTGACCAGTCCTGTGGCTGAAACCCCCTGGGTGGTTATCACCGAAATCGCCGAGGCAGAAGCCTTTGCCACCAGTCGCACCGCTTTACTCATGCTGGGTGGAGGCATGGCCCTGTTTGGACTGGTAGTGATGCTGGTCACCAGTCGTTTCCTGGGACGACTGATCTTAAGACCAATGGAGCGCCTCCGGGCCGGGGCGGTTCGCATTGGGCATGGCGATTTGCATCATCAGATTGATCTGGTCCGACAGGATGAAGTGGGCCAGGTCGCCGAAGCGTTTAATGAAATGGTTAACCGCCTGCGTGACCGCGAGATCCAGATAGCCGAACGCACTCAGGCCCTGAAGGAAAGTGAAGAGCGTTTCCGCCAGGTGATCTCTTCTATTAGCGATCACATCTACATGACCGAGATCACGGCGGATGGACGCCGGATAAATCACTATCTTTCCCCTAATGTTGAAACGTTAACCGGCTATCCCCAGGAAAAGTTTATCGCTGATTGGAATTTCTGGCCCTCAACTGTCATCCATCCCGAAGACAGAGAAGCCGCGGCTGCTCAAGTGGCTCGGTTCGCCGAGGGTCAAAACAATGAAGTAGAGTATCGTCTGGTCAAAGCTGATGGCCAGATCATTTGGGTGCGTGATAGTGGACGCGTAAAAAGAGACGCCGAGCGACAGAGTTTGATTGTTTATGGGGTGGTTGGCGACATTTCCGAACGCAAGCGGGCCGAGAAAAAGCTGCAACAGCAGCGAGCATTCCTGCAGCAAGTGATCGATATCAATCCTCACTTTATTTTTGCCAAGGATCGTGAAGGACGCTTCACCCTGGCTAATCAGGCCTTTGCCAAAGCTTATAATACCACGGTGGAACTGTTGACCGGCAAGACCGATGCGGCTTTCAATCTCAACCGCGAACTGGTAGAGAAATATCACCAAGACGATCTGACAGTGCTGGACTCGCTTGAAGAGTTATTCATTCCTGAAGAGCAAGTGATTAGAGACGGTCAGATATTTTGGCGACAGACCATTAAGCGTCCGATTATAAGTGAAAATGGTGTGGCCACTCAGGTTTTGGGTGTCATTACTGACATCACCGATCTCAAGCGGAGCGAGGCAGCCCTGGCTTTGGCTCGTGACCAGGCCCTGGAAGCTTCACGCTTCAAAACCCAGCTTTTGGCCAATGTTAGCCACGATTTACGCACCCCCCTTGGCGGTATTCTTGGCTACACCGAAATGCTGCAAGAGGGTGTCTATGGTCAGTTGAACAATGAACAACGGGAGGCTACCAAAGAAATCATCGACAGTACCGGCCAACTCCTGACCTTTATCAACAACCTGCTGGACCAGGCCCGCATCGAAGCCGGTAAAGTGGCCATTACGCTTACATCCTTTGCTCCAACCGCCCTGGTTGATGATGTCCATTCCATGTTAGGTGTGGTAGCCCGAGCCAAGGGTCTAGAACTGACCAGTGATATCGCCCCCGATATACCACCAACCCTATCCGGTGATCCCCACTGGCTGCGCCAAATCTTGATTAACCTGGTCAGTAACGCCATCAAATTCACCGAGGAAGGCAGGGTGCATATATATATTTATTACCTTGACAAAACTCACTGGGCCATAGCAGTGTCGGATACGGGTCCTGGTATTTCACCTGATGCTCAAACTTACATTTTTGAGCCTTTCCGCCAGGTCGATGGCACGGCCACACGCGGCCATACCGGCTCGGGGCTGGGTTTATCCATTGTCAAACAACTGACCGTTTTAATGGGAGGAGACATCAAGGTGACCAGTGAGTTAGGGCATGGCAGTACTTTCACCATTCGCTTACCAATAATGTCCATACAGGAGAAAACCACATGACAGCAAAAAAACCTTTGGCCCTCATTGTTGAAGATGATCAGAAACAGGCAACCGTCTTTGCCCAGGCATTACGGATGGCCGAATTTGAAACTGAAATCATTCGAGATGGCATCCAGGCGTTGACCCGGCTGGATACCGTGGCCCCGGCCATGGTCGTCCTGGATTTACACCTACCCCATGTATCGGGTAGAGACATTCTGCAGCACATCCGGGCCGATGAGCGGCTGAAAAATATCCGGGTCATCCTGGCCACCGCCGATCCGCATATGGCCGAGAGCCTTCGCTCAGATGCTGATCTGGTTCTCCTTAAGCCTATTAGCTTCAGCCAGTTACGTGACCTGGCTAAACGTTTATACCCTCCGCTATAGCTGGCTAAAAGAATGCTTAAAAACTGTTCGTAGTAACGACTTTAGTCGTCAATTGCCTGCATGATGGGATCAAAACGACTAATGGAACTTAAGAAAATAATCGAGGAATAGATGGCCGGGCATAGGGATGCCCGGCCTACCCCAATTAATTTTTTAACCTTCATAAATAAACCCCGCCGTTAATCCCCACTTTTGACAAATAAATCAACCTCTAATATAATAATTTTACTTAGAGTAAAAATATGAAGCAAGTAATTCGGGTTATCGGACAGCGGATTCGAGAATTTCGCTTGCAGAAGAATCTGACGATTGAAGATGTAGCCGAACGAAGTGGTTGCACACCTGGATTCCTCTCCCAAATTGAACGTAATAAAGCCGTTCCCTCGATCAGTCTCCTGTATGCCATTGCCAACGCCTTAGAAACCAAAGTTACTGATTTTTTCCCCGAAACGATCAAGGCAGCCAAAGTTGTTCGTCACAATGATTTGGAGTCTTTTTACTTTGAGGGATCTCCAGTTACCTACTCGTTACGCTCAACAAAATTTCCTTCCGCCGCCCTTGAAGCTTTCGTCTTGACCATTATCCCGGCAAAAGAGGCTCTACCCACGGATGAAACCCGGGCCCATAAAAGTGAAGAATTTGGCTATATTCTCCAGGGAGTTCTGCGTTTGTGGTATGGTGATACCTTCTACGACCTTTATCCGGGCGATAGTGTCCACTTCAGGTCAACCACTAAACATCGACTGGAAAACCCTGGCGATCAACCGGCAGTTGCCCTTTGGCTTATCACCCCGGCCATCTTTTGATTTTGTTTTGTGAGACAAGTGGCTACATCGATTTACGATTTCAGATTGCCGATTTACGATTGAAATCACTGCCAGAGCTAATCGTAAATCCAAAACCCACAGGGCCAGTGTCGTAAATCGTAAATTGGTCTCTAGCAAAATTGTTTAC
>DAOUMU010000038.1:0-5699 GCA_034409055.1 Anaerolineae bacterium | reverse complement strand
GCCCAACCTGCTCGGCAATTTGGGTCATGGTCAACTCGGGTGTCTGCCTGGAGAAGCACAAGAGGATATCCAAAGCCCGCTCCACAGCACGAATTGATTGGCTCAAGGGGTAATTACCTCCCATCCGTCACATCTTAAATGTATCGGAACATTATCTCAACGCATAAAATAGTACATAACAAAAATATTGTCAAACTACGAAACTACGAACGAATTATTGACAAACGACCTAAATTGTGCTATGTTGGTTGCGTTTTGTGGTATGAAACACTGTTCTATCAAACGGAACATAATTCAATATCCACGGCTTGCCCATCCTCCCACACAAAAATGGCCTTGGAAGCAGTAGCGAGTAAAACATAACTTTGAATAAATTAGGAAGACCAATGGACTTCAAAACGCTTGATTCTGACGAACTAAAAAAACTCAAAACAGAATTAACCGAGCAGTACCAGGGATTTCAGTCCCGAAATTTAGCCATTGACATGACCCGGGGAAAACCATGTCCCGAACAGCTAGACCTCTCGTCAGGTCTGCTGACCTGCGTTGACGGCGAAAACTTTCAGACGGCAGGTGGAGACGATTGCCGGAACTACGGTGGGCTGGACGGCATTCCCGAGGCCAGGGCTCTCTTTGCCGACTTCCTGGAAGTCGAACCCGATGAGATCATCATTGGCGGGAACGCCAGCCTCACGATGATGCACGATACCATCCTCCGAGCGATGGTCAAGGGTCTGGCGGATAGCGACGTCCCCTGGGTAAAGTTGCCGGCCGTCAAGTTTCTATGCCCTTGCCCTGGCTACGACCGTCATTTCTCCATCTGCCAATACCTGGGTATCGAGATGATACCTATCGAGATGCAGGCGGACGGGCCGGATATGGACACGGTCGAAGAAATTGTGGCGCAAGATGAGACCGTCAAGGGCATCTGGTGTGTGCCCAAGTACAGCAACCCTACGGGCGTCACCTACTCTGACGACGTGGTAGAACGTCTGGCCAAGATGAAGACGGCGGCGCAGGACTTTCGTATTTTTTACGACAACGCCTACACTGTCCATCATCTGACCGACACGCCCGACCGGTTGCGGAATATTCTGACTGCCTGCAAGCAGGCGGGGAATCCAGACCGGGTTTTCATCTTCGGGTCAACCTCCAAAATCTCCTTTGCCGGGGGGGGCGTGGCAATGATGGCCGGGAGTAAAAAGAACATTGAGTTCGTTAAGCAGCAGCTATTTTTCCAGACCATCGGCCCGGATAAGTTGAATCAGCTTCGCCACGTGCGCTTCTTCAAGGATATGGCCGGTATAGAGGCCCATATGAAAAGGCACGCCACCATCCTGAAGCCCAAGTTTGACGCCGTACAGGACATTTTGGAACAGGAATTGGCCGGCAAAAACGTCGCCACGTGGAGCCGGCCCAACGGCGGGTATTTCATCAGTTTTGACACAATGGACGGATGCGCCCAGGCCGTGATTAAGCTAGCGGGCGAGGCGGGCGTCAAGTTTACGCCCGCCGGAGCAACGTTCCCCTACAAAAAAGACCCCCGCGACCGCAACATTCGCATCGCCCCAACATTTCCGCCCATCGAGGATATCCGGCTGGCAATGGATGTGTTGGCGACCTGTACCCAACTGGTGAGCATCGACAAACTGGTGGCGGAAAAATAAGGAACTGAAATCCTTATCGTTCAGAATAACATGATAATGTGATATTGTAGAACTGCGATCACCTTCTTGCCTCTTTATCCTTTCCCACGAGAAGGTGGAACTTATGGGTAATCACCAAAATACTTTGGGCTTGACAAACTCTGTAAACCATGTTATATTGTATCGTAATATGATACAATGTCTCATTCTATGAAACTTGCTCCTGCTCACCAATGAAGCAAGTTTCTGTGAGGAATGGGGTTCTCTCCCAAGTCCCATCTGACACGGAAGAGGCACACGCTTTTGAATCTGTGCAGCAAGCTCCTCCAGATGGGAGCTGTCTAAGAGCCTATCCGAATAACCTGGCTGCCCGAAAAGCGATGAGAGTACAAGCGAAATGCAGAAAAACGATGTAGTTTTCTGGTTTTTTCTCCCAGCGGATCAGGATGCGACGAAAGTGGTTCATCCAACTATGAGCGCGTTCTACCACCCAACGCCGCGCCCGCTTACCAGCCTCCCGGGCCAATTCCTTGGCTTCTTCGCCCCGCGCCTGAATATGCCCCGTAAATCCAAATTCGGCCAGAAAATCGTGGACTTCTTGATAATCGTAATCCTTATTCAGTCACATGCCTTGCGGTTGCTCGTTTGGTTTTGTTCTTCTCTGTTTTCACGCCCCCAACTATATCATCGCCTATTCAGATCGATATAACAAGGGGGTTATTCAGATAGGCTCTCACGTGCTATCTACGAAATATTGAGAGCATTTCGTCACTCAGTCGAGAGCCTCGGGGCTTAATGACCCGCTAACCGGCAACTGAGCTATTGGGAGTATGCCAACATATAAAAATTCCTATTGAAAGGAGAATCAAGGTGTCAGAGCAGTATGATTTGGTAGAAGCGGCGATGAAGTTAATTCAAGACCGCCGGAGTATCCGCCACTACACTGACGAGCCAGTGTCCGAGGAACACCTCAAGATGATACTGGAGGCTGCGCGCCAAGCACCTTCTGGCGAGAACGCACAACCGTGGCGGTTTATTGTTGTTAGTGATCCGGACACCCGCAAGCAACTGGGTACTATCGCCGGTGGGGGTAGTGGTCGTAGGTTCACCGCCGAGTTCGTCACAGAGAAGATGCAAGAGCGTTTTTCGAGCCTCGAGGACGAAACCAAGAAAAAAGCGATCTTTGAGAAACTGACATCGGGGCGAGTATCCGCTTTCCTCGGCGATGCGCCAGTCAGCCTTGTTGTTTGCGGTAGAAAGGATGTGTGGGATCTACCCTACGACACGTCGGCGGCCATAGAAAACATCTTGTTAATGGTGACCGCGTTGGGGCTGGGCGCCTGCTGGGTGATCGCCCCCTGTATTGACATCCGCGATGAAGAACGTATGAAAGACCTACTTGGGGTGCCAGAGGAGATCAAGATCATCAGCGTCATTGCTATCGGACACCCCTTACGTCCCCACCGGCCTCGCCCTCGTATCCCATTGAACGAATTGGTTTACTCCGAGAGCTGGAACTCTCCATACTACAAGGAGGAGGAAGAAGCATGAGCAAAAAAGACATCCCTTTGGAATATGTAAATAGCATTGTCTATGACCTTCAGAAGGCTTTTTGGGATGAACGCGGCAAAGGAGCGCGCTTTCGAGTCACGACCGTAGGCCGCGATTTCTTTCTGGACAAGTGCTTGCCCAGGATCAAGACTCAGGATGTGGAGACGATTGTTGGCACCATCGAGCAGATCCTGGAAGAAGAGGGTATCGTCTCAAGTATCTCTCACGAGTTGGACGGCCGGCTGTTGCGGCTCAAGGTGCAGGGGTGCTTGCACGAGAAGGTAGAGCAGAGAATGATTGCCAAGGGTGTGGAGCCTTTCACCTGCATCCCGGCCAACCTGGTGGTGCTGGCCATCGAAGAGGCTCTGGATCGCCCGGTTGAATTGGCGGAAATCAAGATCGAGGATGGAGCGTGCCATTTGTTGCTCGTTCTGTTCGAGTCGCGACCGACATTTGATGAGTAATTGGAGGCGGGTATGACAAAGCTTGCAACACTTGCTGATGCCGTCGCATCTGTTCCCTCGGGCGTACACGTGGCCCTATCAGGGTTTGCAACCGCTCGATGTGTGATGGCTTTCGCTCACGAGGTAATCCGTCAAGAAATAAAAGGGCTGACCGTTTCACAATGTGTCGGCGGGATCGATGCGGATATTCTGGTTGGCGCGGGCGCCGTGGATCGCATCGTGTATGGCGGCGGTTCGCGCGGTCGTTCCGGCCAGCACTTTTGTTTGAAGCGGGGAATTGAACAGGGAACCCTGGCCACGGAAGAACTCAGCAGCCTTTCGATGACTTTTCGCTATCTGGCTGGCTCTCTTGGGTTGCCATTCATACCGATTCGTTCTCTGAATGGGTCCGATATCCTCAAGCAATTGCAAGAGGTAACGCCGCCAGTGGTCAGCACCTTGAAAGACCCCTTTACGGGTGACGATTGGCTCGTTCTCAAGCCACTCCTGCCTGATGTGGCGGTTGTGCAGGTGCAGGTTGCAGATGAAGATGGCAACGCCTGGATTTTGGGACCGCGCTGGGATAACGAGGAACAAGTAAAAGCAAGCAAGCGTACAATCGTCATTACCGAACGGCTTGTGTCTACTGAAACGATTCGCCAATACCCGGAACGGACAGTGATTCCAGGGTTCAGGATCTCTCACGTGGTTCACTTGCCTTTCTCGGCGCATCCAACCTCTGTATATGGTGTCTATGATTTTGATAAGGAACATATCAAAAAATATGCCGAGGCCTCCAAAACATCACCAGGTTTACAAGAATACCTGGAAAAGTATGTGTACGGCGTCAAAGACCATTGGGCTTACCTTGAAGCAGTGGGTGGTATGAAGTATCTCAATAACCTGACTGCTGATCCTATTTTGGGGTATTGATGCGTGAGGAGAAGAATGATGACAGCAGAACTTGAATATGCTCCCTATGAGTTGATGGCAGCCGCAGGCGCTCGTGAATTAAAAGATGGTGAAATTGTGGTTGTGGGGCTTGGCCTGCCGGTGATCGCAACATTCCTGGCTCAACGTACTCATGCCCCAAACATCACGATCCTTTTTGAGTTGGGTGTGGTTGATCCAGAGCCTATCGAGGTAGGGGTCGATGGTCTCTCCGATCCCAGGATCTGGTATCGAGCCAAGGTCCATACCAGTTTTGCGGACATGTTGGGTTCGGTTTTACACAGAGGGCTGGTAGATGTGGGATTCCTGGGGGGTCTTGAAATCGATGCGTATGGCAATCTGAATACGACTTTGTTAGGCGATCCCAAGGGTAAGTTTCGTCGTTTTACGGGCAGCGGCGGCGGCAATGACGTCGCCTCGAACGCCAACCGGACGGTCGTTCTCATTCGGCACGAGGCGCGCAAGCTCAATGAGGCGGTTTCTTTCATAACGAGTCCGGGGTATCTGAGGGGGGGCGGTGAACGCCAGAACCGAGGCTTGCGCGGAGGCCCCAGCCGGGTGATTACCGATAAAGCAGTCTTTGGCTTCGATCCGGAGAGCAAACGAATGCGATTAGAGTCAATTCACCCCAACACCACGCTCGAGGATGTTCTTTCAAATATGAACTTTAAGCCGATTGTGCCAGAAGACCTGCCTGTCACCGCACCCCCTACGGCAGAGCAGGTTCGCGTGATCCGCGAGGAGATCGATCCAGAAAGGATGTATGCGGGGGCCAGTTAACGAAAAATATTTTTATCTACTTCCGCTTTAGATTGGATTAGAGGACTGAACAATGGCTTATGTAGTTACTGATGAATGTATCCTGTGTGGAGCATGTGTTGCCGGATGTCCGAGCAACGCTATTGAGGAAGGAGAAACCCAGACCTATATTGATTTGGATATCTGCATAGAGTGTGGCACATGCGAGATGAATTGTCCCACCGGGGCGATTATTTGGGTGGAAGAGCTGGAGCGAGAGGCGTCGGTACTACCTGGATAGCGCCGGTTGGCCCGCATGTCAACGAGACCCTCTTCCTGGCGGAAGCTCAAGGTCAATCTGCGCTACAAC
>DAOUMU010000037.1:0-4042 GCA_034409055.1 Anaerolineae bacterium | reverse complement strand
CCTCAACTCAAGGGGCAGAGTCAAGTCCTATTCCCGTCGCGCTCGTCGGAGAAGTCGGGCTGGAGACAGGCGTTACTACCGGTACGACAGCCGTTAACCGTCTCATTTTCACTTCTACCTCCACGCCGAAACCAGAGCCAACCAAGACCCCCACCCCTACCCCCACCCAGACGCCCACCAAGACACCTACCCCCACCAGGACACCCACTCCCACCGCCACACCCACTCCCACCAAGACACCTACCCCCACCAAGACACCTACCCCCACCAAGACACCCACCCCTACTGTTACACCCACCCCTACTCGTAACCTGACCAAATGTAATGCGGCCGGCTGTGGTCTGGAGGCTGCTGCCGTACCGACAATCGAGTACGATATCAATTTGCTCCTGAGACAGAACAAACCGGTACGCCGTATATGTTATGAGTGTCCTAAGAATAAATTACTTTCCGAGGCGGAGTTAGATGCCCTCGTCGGCGCTGACCCGGCTACCTTGGCCCATTTGCGCAGCATCGTCCTGTCCCAAACAGCGTATGAAATTACGCCGGGAATTGTTTATATTGTTTTTGATAACGTGCACTACGTGATAGTCGATCTGGAAGGGCGGGGCTATATTGTGCGCAATATCGTCCCCAATACTTCGGAGCGCGGCACGCTTATTACGCCCTCATATTGTTTCTCTGACAAATCGTTGGTGGTCATTGACGCGGATTATCATGGCCTGAACGGCAGCAACAAAACCGAAATCGGTCAGGATTTGTTCTTCCACCTGGGCCGGGCTGCCTTCTTCAGACGAGATGGTCGGTTTGATATTGACGTGATCCACGAGCGTAAAGACTACAACCGGACCGCCATCTCCTGGGGGGGCGGCCCCATCTTTATATGGGATGGCCAATACGATTATAACCCGAAACAGGAATGGTTTGATGAGGAAAGTTTGAAATATTACCGGGACACACGTTGGGCCAAGATAACGGTGGCCCTGTCTAAGGATCGTAAATATTTATTTATTACCGCTTCCTATGGCTTGACCCTTAAAGAGCACGCGGAGAACATCATCAACCTGGGAAAAAAATGGGGGATTGAAGTAGACCGGGCTATGCGCTTTGATGGCGGCGAAAGCGCCTATCTGGCTCTCCGTTTGGGAGATTATATGGTACCGGTCTTGAATCTCAGAGAGCCGCTGATCGTTAATTGCCTGGCCATCGAATCAATAAACAATGAGTAATGAACAATGTCTGCTGCCCGCCACTTACTACCTGCTACATGCTTGCAAACTCCAATACCTCCTGGGCCAGTTTGATCCGATCCTCGTTATTCATCATCACCGTACCCGTGACCAGGGTACGCAGGCCCAGGTTGGTGATGGTCTCCTGGTGGACCTCGTCTACGTGGTCCAGTACGAAGCCAGTCAGCACATCTTGTAAGTGGCGCGCCACCCCCACTGGTGAGACTTCCATCCCCAACTCGGTCATCATCTTGGCGGCCGGCCCTTTGAGCGCCTTACCCCCCACGATGGGTGAAATCCCAATCTTGGGGACACGGGTGGCGGCAATGATTCGGCGCATGCTGGGCAAAGCCAGAATGGGGTCAATACTGACCAACGGATTGCTGGGACAAAAGATAATGGTGTCGGCATTACGGATAGCAGTGATGACCTCACGGCTGGGCTGGGCCGTATCGGCTCCGGCAAAGCGAATGCCTTTGACCACCGGCTGCCATTGCTTTTTGACAAAATACTCCTGAAAACCGAGCTCACCATCCTCTGTTTGAATCACGGTGCGGACCGGAGCCTCACTCATCGGTAGGAGGGTACAACGCAACCCCAGGCGGTGGCTCAATTCTTTAGTAACCCAGTTGTAGGGGCAGCCTTCGTGTAGCCATTGGCTACGTAACAAATGGGTAGCCAAATCCCGATCACCGAGTTGAAACCAGGTTGGCCCACCGTAGCGAGCCAGGGCGGCCATCATATTCCAGCTTTCATCTTTGATTCCCCACCCGGTAATCGGATTGGCCACCCCAGCCAGGGTATACATGACTGTGTCCAGATCAGGGGAGATGTGCAGCCCCAGGTGCTCAAAATCATCACCGGTATTAACGATGATGGTTAGATGTTCCGGCGGTATAATCTGGGCCAGCCCGTAGGCCAACTTAGCCCCCCCCACGCCACCGGCTAAAGCCACCACATTTTTGGATATTTCCCTTATTGTCGTCATAGTTCGCTCATTCTTCGCTCCGAGTGAATGGTACAAACCTGACGCCACCCCAATTGTAGCGCAGAATCTTGTCCCCTTGTCGCTCTAACAGCCACAAACTCTGGTAGCCGCCCGGTGGGCCAATGGGAATGACCATTTTGCCGCCATCGGCCAGTTGATTGACCAGAGGTTGGGGCACGTGGTCCGGTGCCGCAGTGACGATAATGGCGTCGAAGGGGGCATACGCTTCCCAGCCCCAGTAGCCGTCGGCCTGTTTGGCCACGATCTGATCATACCCCAGCCGGTCAAAAGTGGCTTGAGCTCGTTCGGCCAATTCGGGGATGATCTCGATGGTATAAACCTCGTCCGTCAATTCGGCCAGGACGGCTGCCTGGTAACCCGAGCCAGTGCCAATCTCCAACACCCGCTCACCCGGCTGGATATCGATCATTTCGGTCATCACGGCCACAATGTAAGGCTGGGAGATGGTTTGCCCGTAGCCAATCGGCAAAGGATGATCACTGTAGGCCTGGGCCAAGTACTGGTCTGGGACAAATTCGTGGCGGGGCACGTTGGTCATCGCCACCAGTACGGCTTTGTTAGAAACGCCTCGGGCTCGAATCTGCCGCTCGACCATTCGCTGGCGTGCATTAGCGTTAGAATCGGGAGGAGGAGCAGGAGTAGGGGTGTCGGCTTGGCCAGATTTGGCCGGGGGGGTAGTTGTTGCCGTGACCACCGTTGTTGCTGTGGGGACAGGCTCAGTCACACCGCAAGCAGGCAGAGTGAACAATACAATCACTATTACCAATAGGTTTATTGTAGCACAGAGACATCGTTGGCTCATTGGAATTACCTCTTAAACATAGCTTACATTTGGCTTGCAGTTCCATTATACACCGCTTGGTGTCGGAGGTAAACAACTAGACATAGGCGTGAGTTTGTTTCAGTTTGGGGGCGAGTTATGATTTATAAGCTGGGTAAACCTTTGGGGTCGAGGCTTCAGCCGGTCCAAATGAGGCCCACGTCCGGCTGAAGCCTAGACTCCACAAATAGTTACTCTCAAATTGAAATACACCCAATAGGCATACTATCTAGTAGGCCGGACGTCGGGCCGCCCATATTCCTCCGCCAATGATCAAGGCGCCACCGAGCAAGTGGGTCAGGCCGATTGACTCGCCCAGGAAAAGATACCCCAGTAAAGCGCCATAGAGCGGCAGCGTATTGTAAAAAACCATCGCTCCGGTGGGACCCAGGCGACGCACCCCCGTGTTCCAGGCCAAAAAGCCCATCACGGTTGGAGCAATACCGATGTAGATAACAGCCAGGAGCAGTTCAAAGCGAAAGCTAATTGGAAAAGTTCGGGTCTCCCAGACGGTAGCCAATAGCAGCCAAGGCAGCCCCAGAAGGGCCGAGAAGGCCGTAGCCGAGAGGGCCGAGCGATGGCGCATCACTCGACGGCCAAGTACGGAATAAAGCGCCCACAAGATGATTGCCCCCAGTACAATGAAATCACCGACACTGTTGTGCACGGCTGACCAAAAGGCCAGAGAGCCGCCGGAAATTAGGATAGTGACCCCGGCCAGACCAACAATAGCCCCTATCATCTGGCGTCCAGTCATCGACTCGCCAATCAATAAAGTGGCCAGCAGGCCGGTGATCAACGGCGCCAGACCATTCATAAGGGTGGCGTTGACCACTGTGGTAAAGCGTAGTCCCAGGTATCTTGAATTTAGACAAAGTGAACTAACCTGGCAGTAGCCAGACTAACGATTTGAACCTTAAAAACCGAGTTTCAGGCCACTTTTTTGGCCGATTTTGGCCGCTTGGTCGTCTTTTTGATGACTTT
>DAOUMU010000036.1:0-5987 GCA_034409055.1 Anaerolineae bacterium | reverse complement strand
TCACGTTTGGACGATGGAAGAACTCCTGAGCTATCGTGTCCCTCCCAACTTTCGACAGGAACTTGAGCAGCAACAATTCGTCCACAATTTACAAGCTTTTCATCCACGTAGTTGAGGGACACTACCTCCACTTTGTGCAACCCGTAATTGTCGAGTTTGGCTTGTTGACGCCGCTCATCCAGCCATTCTTGATTTTGGCACATTGGACCTTCATGGTCTGGCAGTGGCTCTGGATACCATCGAACAAACAAGTGTTTGTCTTGATTTACTTCTTGCATATGCACGGTCAGGGCTAAGGCGAGAAGTTCGCCCTCTGTGATATCGGTGTATGCTCCACCCTCCAGGTGCTTTTGAAGGCGTATACAGATTTGTTCAGCGATGTCGGGGAAAACGTAGTAAGTCTTCAATTTCTCTGAAAGGTTTTGAACTATTTCAGTGTGAGTGGTCGTATCTATGACACCTTGCTTGGTATTCATATGGACCTTTAATGTATGTTTGGACGAAGTAATCTTCTTATATCAATAATGAGGTGGCAACTGGACCGCAGTGTTTAAACCATGCAAAACCACTGACATATGCATCGCTATATGCCTAACCACCGCCGCCAACGGATTTGTGGTTAACAGGTACGCCAAACTCATGGCCCCGTTCCCAAATGCCGGAGCAATGACCTGCGGCCCCCGAAATTCAGGATATCCCCAATGATAAGCTACCGTTACCAGCAAGCTGGCTGCCACCGCTACCCCGCCAACGACCAGCCGCTTCAGCCAACTCCTGGTCCACCCTAAACCTGAGAAAGCCTGCCAAATGGCAAAAACTGGCATCACCGATAAAAATAGAGCATCCAACCACATAAAACGTAAAGCGTAAAACGTAAAATCAAGCCATAGATAAGTCATTACGCTTCACGTTTTACGTCACTTGCCCTGTGGGTTCACGAGTTGGCTAGCAACATCAAGCGGAAGTTACTTTTTACCCCGCTGGCAAGCCAAATTCTGGTTTGATGTTGTAATAAATTGTACCACATCTGTCTTTTAGTCACATACGATTGCCCTATTGTAGCCCAGAATTTGTCCGATTTTTGAACCGGTGCTAACATATAGGTTCAATTTTAAGAGATTTTTGAACATTTGTATGCAGTTTTATCCCCAAGTTTTTAAATAATTTTCGGTTTTTGGTAAATGATGGTAGACAAAGTTGTCTTCACAAAAGCGAACTCATTTCAAAGCTAGAACGTTTACCAAAAAAGCGGTAAACGGTGAGCAAAGGTGAAAGGTTCATTGCCAATCACGGACAAACTGTGATTCGTAATGAGCCTTTTTTGTTGCTGGCGCTTTATTGAGCCGCATGGCAGACAACTTTTCGGCATAAAGTTTTCCGGCGCCAGACCAACAATACCAAGAAAGGAGGTAGGAGCTCAAACTAACCGGAAATCGCTTTAAAAAATCGGTGTCCCAAAACTTCTAAATTCCAAAAAAGGAGGTTGCCATGAAAAAGATCCTATTTATCACAACAGTTGTTATCATCAGTTTTCTGTTCGTAGCCATTCCGAGTTGGGCCGGACAGATTGGGGGTGTCAGTCCTGAAAAAGTTGGCATGTCTGGGGGGGAGGAATCGCTCCCGCATAATCAGGATAAGATCGAGGTTGTAAAACCCGAAGAAGTCGGCATGTCCGAAAAGGATTTGACGTTGATTGACGAGTTTGCCGAAGTAGGAATGAATGCAAAGTATTTTGAGGGGGCGGTCGTTTTGGTCGCTCGTCATGGCCAAATAGCTTATCTCAAATCCTATGGCGAAGCTGGGGAAGGTAAGCCGATGGAGACGGATGCCGTTTTCCGTTGGGCATCCATGACGAAACCGTTGGTTATGGTGGCCTTAATGCAATTTTATGACCAGGGCAAGTTTAAACTCGACGACCCGGTTTCCAAATTCATCCCCGAATACAAGAACTTTCAGGTGGCTGTGGATGATGGCAAAGGCAACATAACACTTGTACCGGCCAAACGAGAAATTACGATGCATGATCTTATGAGCTATACGGCAGGTTTCACTTGCTCATTCTATTATGGCTCGAATGCGGTGAACTCCTATGTGACGAAATGCTATGTCGCTAAAGGCGTGCAAGATTTATTTGATGCTGACTACACTCACACCATCGCGGATAATACCAACGCGTTGCCTAAATGCCCGTTGGCCTTTCAACCAGGCGAAGGGTGGTATTATGCGCACACTTCTCATGATGTTATAGGATATCTGGTAGAAAAATTTTCGGGGATGCCTTTAGACAAGTACATGGAAGAATCGATCTTCAAACCGCTCAAGATGAATGAGACCTGGTTCTATCCCCCTGAAAGTGTGTTCGCCAGAATACCGGAAGTTACCCAGCCGGGCAAAGCGGACAGCCCGTTTGTCGAAAAGACCCTTGGTATACTACCCGAAAACTCACTGTATACATTTGGAAAAAACAAAACCTATCTTTCCGCCGGTGGTGGGTTGCACGGTACGACTTATGATTACTTCCGATTTGCCCAAATGATGTTGAACAAAGGCGAATTGGACGGGGTGCGCGTCGTGAGTAGTGAGGCAGTCGAGCTGATGACACAGCCTACCCCTGATAAATTTAATGAGTCGGGTCTTACCGGGAATCTTTGGGGTTACGGAGTGGATGTACAAGTAACTGATGCACCTAGCGGCCCTGGATATTGGTTGGGAGGTAAAGGTAGCTATGGCTGGCGAGGTATTTGGAGCACCTTATGGAACAATAATCCGAGTAACGACACGGTGACACTCATCATGACGCAAGTTGGGGACGACGGAGCATTTCCTTATTTATACCTAGTTAACACTTTAGCAAGTAGTGCGGTATTAGATTGAGATTTACCAGAGCCGGGGATAGCTGGAAATGTCCGCTGAGGGCAGTATCACGATTTGTGTGTAAATTCAATTTTGGCATACTACCGATGCCTACCACGACCAAAATCGGCATCTCACCCGTGCAAAAACTATGAAGTAGGTCCCATCGGCAAAGGCATAGACGTATTTGGCCACGGTGATGATTTTTGTTTTGGTCACAGAAATACGGCTTGGAAAGGTGATACGTGTCACGTATCACCTTTTATGTAGGGAGATGAAGGAGGGTGAGATACGTTTGAAATTGATGCTGAACTCACACATAGCGACATAACCGCATCTGCTTTTTAGTCACATGCGATTACCCTATTTTAAAGATGTTTACGCATAATTACTCTTTGACTCACCGGCAATCCTACCCCTGCTTCCGCCTCTCGAATCTCAACTAAATCCTCCGTCAACTCGCTCTCTGGTATTATCCTGAAGCCAAGCCGTTCATAATACGGCGCATTCCACGGAATATCTCTAAACGTAGATAAACTTATCGCCTTCAAGCCAATCGCTCTAGCCCGATCACAAATCGCCTCTATTAGTGCTTGTCCTAAGCCTTGTCGCCCGTGGGCTGGTTCAATATCTATTTCCTCAAGATGAAGCCGCTCCTTGACCACTGATACAACCGCAAATCCCACGATTTCTGCGGTCATCGTGGTGATAACCCAAACATGACTACGTTTTTGAGCTTCGGTTAATATCTCAATGGGCAAGGTGATATTTTCGAGATAGGCTAATCCAAACTCTACAAATTGTTGAACTGCCGCTTGTTCAATGGCTGGCAAAGCTAACAATTCGTCTCTATCGGCTAATCGGATTTGATAATTGGCATTTTTACCTTGAATGATCATTCCTCGATTCATCTGACCAATATCATTAAACGGTTTAGAACCCGCCCAACCCCGCGTTTCACCCGCCGCCAAGCCAGCAAGACTCGTTCCAACTACATCAATACTGCCATACGCTAAAAGCCTGTTAATTATTCAGAAGAGTGTGTAGCTCCTCTAAAACCTTGTCCCAACGTTGCCGCATTTGTTCGCGTTCTTGTTCGCCAAGTAGATGTTCTTGGTGAAAACTAATAACGGCTTTGATATATTTCCCCTTCCATCAGCCGTAACCCCGATACATCACCCAACCATAATTTTACCCCTTCATCCGAGGTCATCACCTCCCAAACCTGTTGTGACCGGCTGGCGAACGTTCTGCGCACACCAATCTGAAAACCAACATCTTTGGTCTGACCAACAACACTTCGCCTCGTGCTTATTTGCTTCATACCGTTCACCTAATCTATCCTATGGAGGAATTCATACTTGTTGCCGCATGGGTCTTCAAAATAGACGGCGTAGTAGCTCGGACTTATCGGAAATATTTTTGGTCCGGCATTAATTTTGCCGCCACTTTCCTGAACAAGCTGGGCCATCTGGTCGACTTCCTCACGACTTGCAGCCCAAAATCCAATGAGGTTATCGTTGGGGTTGTGGGCAGGATCTTCGGTGATAGCGAAGTACGCCGCGCTTGGCAACTCTCCGTCAGCAGCAAAGACTTTCCATCTTGATGTATGAAATTCACGGGTAAATCCGAGTGCAGGCAGGAGTTTTTTGTAAAATGGTAATACTCTCTCGAAACTTGGTACGCGCAGGTCGATATGACTAAATGGATTTTTATACATTTGGGCGCATCCTTTCTTTGGGTGTTGGGTAATGGTTTCAGGATCATATTACAGGCAAGTTTAGCACAAAAGTTCTATTTTACAAAATACCATATGTGTTGTTGGTTAAATGTGCCGCCCAACGCCGGAGTTCACCCGCAGCCAAAGGTGAGCCAAACCACCCGGCTATCCAAGGCTGTCGGCGTGGCCGGGTAGGGACGGCGGTTACCCGACCGCTCCCCCCACAGATCCCTGCGTGCGCAACTCACGCACAAGGTTCCTCGGTACTGCGTAGCGTGTCCGCTTTCGACTTCTACTGGCAGTTAGGATAACCAGCAAGCTGACAAAACCTGCTGGCGCATCACTGAGCTACCCTTTCGCCTGTTGTTGGCCTTCTGTTGAGACAGTTTGCAGGCTCAAAGTCCTTTCTGTCTTTCCTGCCAACAGCGCGTGATACCCGGCTTCGCCTTCCCTGCGATGGGTCGCCCTTCGGCAGGCTCAGGACAGACTTGGGCCTCACTTCCCCATCTTCCCGGTCATTTCTGACCCTCGGTACTATGCTCCGCGGAGCCTGTCCTGCGACCGTAGGGAGTGTCGAAGGGACTGCCATTTGCCCTTCTCGATGTCCTACCGAAGGTTTCACTCGTCCACCGATACCTGGTTTGTTCCTTCCGTTCGTGTCCCTGCTTGCGTTAGAAAAGTTTTTGCCTGACCGACCACGTGAAACGTGTTGCGTGATGCGTGATTTCACGTTTTACGCATCACGTTTCACAAGTCTGGCGGAAAAAATTTATCTGGACATCTATAAAGTTATTGAATGACCACCGTAACGGGTACAACTTCATTCGCTCCGGCGGGCAGAGTGAATGGCTCGCCGGCGCCCAGCACCACACCTCCCTTACCCTGAGTGACCACCCAGCGGAAGGGACCGTCGCCAAAATCCTTTTCGGCCACCCACCAGCAGCGCAAACCGTTGCTGTCCAGCGTGCCTTGCCAGCCGTCAACATTTTCCCAATTGCCGTCGCTGTTTTGCCACTGCACCACGCTCCACGCGCTGGCGGGCGCATTTTGAGTTTGCAGTTCAATCCAGGCCCCGATAGGCCCGCTGTCTTTGTCTTTGTCTTTATCTCTATCCCCGTCTCCATTTTCTGACGGGACTGGTGTGGGCGTGTCCCGCACCGGCAACCCGGCCTCGACAATGGGGACGAGCAGGGCCAACCAGGCTAACATGCCTATAAGAAGTACAATAAAGGTAAACCCGATCAGGCGGTGTTCTTTTTTGTGGATCATGATTTGCTCCTTGTTATTCTTAAGGCAGTTCCGAAAAAATAATTGTCCCAACTCCGTGAAACGTGAAGCGTGAAACGTGATGTTTTTACGCCATAAACCCTCACGTTTCACGTTTTACGCTTCACGTCACCGAAAGTTTTGGGAT
>DAOUMU010000035.1:0-13618 GCA_034409055.1 Anaerolineae bacterium | reverse complement strand
ATCCCAAAACTTTCGGTGACGTGAAGCGTAAAACGTGAAACGTGAGGGTTTATGGCGTAAAAACATCACGTTTCACGCTTCACGTTTCACGGAGTTGGGACAATTATTTTTTCGGAACTGCCTTAAGTGACTACTGACCGCTGTTGAATGAAGATTAAGCGGGGACCGGCTGAATAGCCGGTCTTTTTATTTTGTCTTTGGTCATTGTTTCTGGATTGCAGGTGTGATATACTGGTCGTAAAGATACAACAATCATCATAAACGATATCTAATTGTTAGGTGCCTCGCTTTGTTCGCTATGATAACTCCCATACAGATGACAGTTCAATCCCAAGTTTTGATCAACTACTGGCAACTCTCCCCAATGGATTGGGCGATGATTATTTCTGCCCTGGCTTCGGGTGCCCTGGGCGCTATAGGGGTTGGCGGTCTCATCTATTTTCGAGAGCGGTCAAGGTTAAAACGACGCCGGGCTACCTTGGAGCACCATCTGAAACATTTACAGCGGTTGACTTCGAAACTGCTGAACGCCTGCGACCGGTTACTCAAAGGTGATACGCCCGAAGAGACAATCCTCTATCAACGGTTTAAGGCTCACGGTGGCGAGTCCTATGGCGATATGCAGGCTGCTGAAGTCTACGAGGCGCTCTATCGCAGCCAGCAGGCCCTGAACGCTGCCTTTGACTTACATCAAAAGTTGATTGACCCGGCTACGCAGCAGAACCGTTCGCTTGAACAAAGAATATGGGACTGGGAGATGCTCTACGCTACCCTGGTCGGACGCAGCGAGCGCCTCCGAAATCTGACTGCTGACGAACTACGCACGCTTCTCGACCCGATGCTGGACGCCTCGGAGCGGGCCGGGACGGATGTTCAACTGGTCAGGCAACTGGATGATCTGTGGCGCGAGTTGGCCGGGAGGCCGCTCAAGATCAAATGGCAGATGATCTATCCCACCCAGGTTGAAGCCGAGGGGATTCTGGATTATGTGGATCAGATCAAAGCCCAGATCAAACGTTTGCCAGAGCGACATCGTCAAGAAGCACCCTGGTGGCTGACCGAAACCCGCTCCCGGCGTCAGGCCGTCGAAACAGATACCCCCTCTTTTCTGACAGAGCTTTACCAGTACATTATGAGAGGTGGTGAAGCACAGTCCCGGCCAGACGAGCCGGATGAGGTTACGCCGGTCGAGTTGACCGGAGAACAACTCTTTATTGACATTGATCAGCGCTTGGCTCAGATGCAGGTGGCTTTGAAACAAGAGCGGTTTCTGGAGGTGATTGAGCAGGTTTTGGAGGTTCTGCAAGACCTGGAAACGGTCAGAGCGTTTCTGCGGGCCATGAACGACCACGGTCGCCGCCAGGCCAAGATTGAGGCCATCACTGCCCAGGGATACCGTCCTTCCGGCCTGGCAGATGATTGGCAGGAGATCAAGACGGATGTGCAGACCATTACCCAATGTATCCTGGCCGGTGATTACGTCGGCGCAGCCCCCTGGATCGAGGAACTCAACATCGACAGCCAACGTGCCCTGGCCGAGGCCCAGGCCTGGCAGGCGTTGGACGAGCAGAACGTGGCCAGTCTGGACCGTTTCCGTGATGAGATTGCCCGCATCGGCCAATGGTGGCAGGACGAGGTGACCCCCGCCTGGCAGACATTGCAGACATACCCTCAGGTAAACTGGACCGATGTTGGGACTGAAATGGAGTCAGCCGAAAAAACACTCCAGCAACTGCGTGAGGATCAGATCAGGCAGATTGAAAGTCTCAACAGCATGACGGTTCAGAAATTTACCGAAGCCGAGCGGCTGCTGACTTATACCACCGCGGACCTGACCCAGGTCGAGCGACAATTCCGGACCATCGTGAACCGCCTGGCCGAACTACAGGCGGCCGAGGCCCACATTGCCGCAGCACTCGACCTGACCGAGGCCGATTTGGTCAGAGCAGAGGCCCTCCGGAACCGGGAGGATATCAAAATTGGGCCGGAGGTTGACCGGCAAATCGAACAAGCTCGGCGCCAATTGGCCGAGGCCAAACGTCTAACCGAGGCCAGCCAGTTCATCGCAGCCATGAACGTCCAGGCAACGGCCCGGCAATGGGCCACAGCCGCCTATGTGGCCGCCGATGAGCAGGTGCGCCAGATCAACGCCCTTCAGACAAAATTGGCAATGGTGGTCAAGAACGCCCAAGAAAAAAAGAGACAGTACCTGGCCGCCGCCAGAAAATTACCCCCGGTGGCCCAAACGGCCAGCACCAATCGCCTCGGTTGGCAGCTTCGGGATAAGCTGTCCGAAGCCGAACAGGCCCGCGCGGTCGCTGCTGGCCTGGAGGATCGAGCCCTGGCTCAAGCTTTGCAAGTAGCGATTGAGGCCTACGACGAAGTCGGTCAACTGGCCGAGTGGACAGTCCGCCAGGTGGCCACCGACCGTCAGGAGTATGAGGAGCACCTGGAACAAGCGTTGACAGCTTTGGCCCAGGCGCAGCAAGCCATTCAGCAGGCCGCACAGGTGGTCCGCCAGTCGGATGCCAGTGGGGCCTGGTGGCATGCTCTGCACCGGGCGCAAACGACGCTGCCGTCCGTCGACGCGACCAAGCAGGCCACCAAAGACGCCCTGATCCGTATCCGCCAGCAGGCCGAAGCAGCCTACCGTGACGCCAGGCAAGCCGAAGACCAGGCGCGCCGAAAAGATCGCCTGGCCCAAGCCAGACAGAGTCTGCAACAGCCGGAACAGGATGAACGTAGGGACTCGCGCTGGATGCATCCAGGTGATCAGGTCAGGAGAGTGGCCAGGTGATTAAGGTTGGAAGAGCGGACTCGATGATGATTATCAAGTTTGAGGATTTTCGCGACGCCGTACCCGCTGCCAGAGCGACGTTTGCCCCTTGGTCAGGCTCCGATAAAGGCCAATGACCGCGGCCAGGTTGCTATTGACCAGAAAGGTGGGTAAGTAGAGCAGTTTGCCTATAGCCCCTTTGCTCTCTACAAAGTTGCCAAGCCAGGCCAGCCCGTAAAAGAGCACCTGGAGGAGTAGGATAAGCCAGTTAAAAGGAGGGGCGAGTTGAAGCATTGGATATTTTGGAGAGCGGGTGGGCCGTACTACGGCCATAAGGTTGGCCAGCAATGCACCAGCCATAGCAAAAGGCACCAGGGGGCGCAGGAATTTGTGTGAGACAACCTGCCAGACAATCAGCGGGTGTTGCAGGGGTAGAAGGCTGGGGGCCAGGGCAATGGCCTGGTAGCGGCCGGCAATAATACGAGCCCGCCGGTTAATCTCATCCTCTGCTGATAGTGAGACACGTTCCCAGGAGCGAGCCTGCGGATTGTAAATGATTCGATAACCACGCTGGACCAGGCGCATGGCCATGTAAAAATCATCGTTGATGATCTTATCGGGTGGAGGCTCAAACAGGTCACGCCGGATAGCAAAAATTTCACCAGGCGCACCCGTGCTACAGCCAAGCTGTGTCTCCTGGGTCTTGATAAAAGACTCATATTTCCAGTAAAGTCCCTCAGACTCCCCCAGCGCCCCATCGCCCCGGATAATTGATTTGACCCCAGTCACGCCCCCGACTGTTGGATCGGCAAAAGGGGCAACCAGTTCACGGATAACGTTGGCCTCATACATGTTATTGGCATCAGAGAAGACCACAATCTCACCTCGGACTCGGGACATAGCCCGGTTGATGGCGGCCATTTTGCCACGTCGGGGGGGGCTGTAGCTGAGTTCCACGCCCCGCTCGGCGTATGTCTGCACGATATCAGGGGTGCGGTCGTCTGAACCGTCGGCGGCGACCAGAATTTGCAGCCGGTCAGGAGGGTAATCGAGGGCCAGGCTATTTTCAATCTTCTCGGCAATAATTGCCTGCTCGTTGTAGGCTGCGATGAGCAGAGTTACCAAAGGTGTTGTAGGTGGTTTCTGCAACTGTGGTCTGGGAAAGATGCGAGCCAGCAGGGCTAATAAGAAGGGATAACCAGCATAGGTGTAGATGATGCTACCGATACATAACCAAAATAGTTTTGCGATCATATGTAACTCCTGTCCTCACATTTAATCTTCAAATAGTGGATAGTGGATAGTGGATTATTTAGTTTTGGGCTGGTCTTCCTCTTGGTTCCAGAGGGTGAGGTTGACCGGCTTAGAGTTTTGCCCAAGGTGTATCCTTGAATTTCTCTGGCAACTCAAAGTAGTTTGTAATTTCTTCATATCACGTAACTACCTACCATGTCATTCTGAACGAGCGCAGCGAGTGAAGAATCTCCTATTTCGCCTTGAATTTGTCCTCGTTGTCGGAGATTCCTCGTCGCTGCGCTCCTCGGAATGACATGAGGGTAGGCAGTTACCATATCACTCAAGTGATGCACTACAGAGATTTAGCTCAACACTGATCCAGTCAATATTGTCGAGCGAGAAAGTACCTGACCGGCTGATAGAATTGATTTGCTTGTTGACCGAACGTATGTTATCGGTTAGATGTACATAGTAATTATCGTTATCATCTACAAGACCACTGTCGCGCACATCACTTCCATTCGGGTTGCCATAACCATTGGGCCATTTGAACCAGTTTGCCCCTATCACGTAGGGCAGGTTGGCCCAGGTAGATACCAAATTGTGGTAAGCCCAGCCTCGTTGGTATTGGTGTTCCACAGTTTTCTCGCGCCAGCGAGCCACGGTCAAATAGGGGACGGCGCTATAGTCGTCAGCATCTTCAGCCGCCACGCCATACTCGGCTATATATAAAGGCCGGCCGGTAGTATCGTGAAAGGTGGCCTTCACGATCTCCATCCATTCACGGGGATGGTAGGTGCTGCTCTGGTTATAGTCAGGATACCAGTTAACGGCGATTGCATCAAAGCGGCTGAAAATATCCATATTGCGTCGTAACGCTTCCAACGCGGCCGGTGTGCCGACATCAAAGCGATTGCTAAAGATAGGGTGGTAAAAGCCTTGCCCAGTACGGGCGATAAAATTGGTTTCCACTTGACGAATGTTATCAATAATGGTGTCTACATAGATTTTGTAGATGACTCTTTCAAAAGCGTAGAGATCATACGTGACCGGATCATCGTGGGCCCGAATGTAAGGTTTATCGCGACCATAGACATCTGCAAACGAGCGGTAATTGTAACTGTGGTAGGCAGATGACCACCTTTTGTTGAGGTCGGCCGGGGTTGGGTAAGGGGTGGCTATTTCAAACCCGGCCGGTACATCCAAGTTGATGCGACTACCGGCCCTGGCAAAAACAGCATCCAGGCTGGGTAAATCGTTCTTACCCTGTAACCAATCCACAAAAGCCAGCCTGGCCGTATCTCCCCAGAGGAAATCATAGAGGTCACCATAGGCCCATTCATTATCAGTCCAATACCCAATGAATTGTTCACTTTCGATTAGCCAGCCCTCATCACTGAGGAGTGTCTCTGCTTCTCTAACCGCATTCTCCTGCCAAATAGGGCTGAATACATCTGGAAAATAATGGCCATAGTCAGCAATCAGATTGCCATCCCGGTCCTTGAGGACCCATTCACCGGGGTCCTCAGTGATATTTGGCTCGGAGGAAAAATTCAACCAATAAATATCATTTCGGGTAGAAGAGTATTGACCGGAACCGGTTTTGTCGCGCCAATCTTGATTGAAGTTCAGGTCGTATCTGGCCCGATACTGGACTTCTTTTCTATATTCAGACTCGGATAACCCTGTAGTAGATAACAGTTTGTCGTTAGTTCCCGCACCGGGTCCTACTGCCCAAAAAGCCTTCTGATCTGGTCCGACAAGCCACCATACACCAGTGTCAGGGTCTTGTTGTATGGTTGCATTCCAACCGGCTACCGCCGGCAGAGTAACAGGCACAGTTGTGGTGATAAGTGCTGGAGCCGCATACCGATTACGTGGATTATAGTGCTCATATTCTGATTGGCTGATTTCGACCAGTGAGATGTTATCAACCCAAAGGGTGCCGGGAGAATTATCGAGGGAGAAATTGATTCTGATTTTTTCAGCCCGGGCCGGTGCGGGATAAGGTGGTGAGTCCCAGTGGGGCGGATTGAGCATGAAGGCTACTTGTGTCCAGGCTGTTGTAGGTGGGCCACCGGCATAGAATGTCTCGCTTCCATGACCTTTGAGTGTAAGCTCCTCTCCATTCCCATCGTAATATTTAACGCGAAACATAACCTGACCGGTAGCCACGTTGTCTGTCTTGATCCAGGCCGTTAGTAAATATTTGCCGTTGGTAGTGGGCAGAGCAAGCTTCGGGCCATCGATAATAACCCGGTCTTTCCAGGCACTGTCGGAATTGACACCGTTGAAAGTATTGGCAATTTTGATGGCTCGATTGCCTGCATAAGCCTGTTTGGGGTCATTAACCCACTCGTACTCCCAAGATCGTTCGCGAAGAAAAATAGTTGGCGTATCAGGCTGCCAACTGGATGGTTTGAAGAAACCGTTTTCAAAGCTGGCATTAGGTAACAAATTTATGCGGTCTGAAATATCAAGACATGCTGGACTGTGGGCAATCGTAACCGGGCCTGGGCTGTAGTGGTAAGTAATGTCCGTACCGTTGTTGTAGGCTGCATAGATGTAATAGTTTCCAGCAGGTATATTGGCCGTATTCCAAAAGTAGTTATTGGTTCCATCCCCGGTCGGAATATCCTGCACAAGCAATGTACCATCGTTACCTTCATTGTCGGGGTCGTAAAAGAGCGATACAGTATGTCCGGCTTTGTTCCCATCTGACCAGATAATTTTATATTTGATATCGGCGCTATCTGCCACGCCATCTGGTTCAATAATCATAGTCCCAGCACGGACAGGATAGTTCGGCCGGCTCAGAATCAGTCCGATAGTCAAGATCACAAAGATGGTTAGGGTTATGAATCTGGAGTAGTATATTCGAGTCATCATCAGTTCTCCTTATTCCAGGAGAGGGTGGCTAAATCAACCCAGTATCAGTACATCCAAATTTGCTTTAGCTGGACCACAGTCCAGCGGCCAAAACGCGGACTGTCCCACGGGGAGGCTTCGCACTGGTCCGCTCCGAGCTTGAAAATTGGATCTACTGAGTATCGTTTATTGCTGGTATACTGCCAGGGTTTTCTCAATCATTTCGTCCGGGCTGAATCGTTGTTGTACATAGTCAAAAGCCGCCTGGCCCATAGCCGCAGCTTCCTGGGGATGATCAATGAGCCAACACAGTCCCTCGGCCAATGTCCCAGGGTCTGCAGGCGGTACCAGGAAAGCTGTTTGCTGATGGACTAAAAAATCGGCCATCCCGCCAACCTTGGTGACCAGCAGCGGCAAGCGGTGGGCACAGGCTTCCAATAAGGCGTAGGGCAATCCTTCCGAGAGGGAAGGCAGGCAAAAAAGGTCACTGGCTCTCAAAAGATCAGGTATATCATCCCGGAAACCGGCAAAGCGAATTCGATCCTGGAGGTTCGACTGCTCTACCTGAGCCTCAAGAGCCGCCCGGGCCCGACCTTCACCGACAATCAGGCAACGAAGCCGGGGCCGTTCTTGCGCTACCCGGTTGAACGCCTCTATCAAAAAAGTATGCCCTTTTATCGGCTCGACCCGGGCCACGACGATTACAATGTACGCCTCTTTTTCCCATCCCAATGATTTCAGGAGGGGCAGGTTTCGCTCTTGAGAAGAATGTGCCGGCAACTGGATGCTGTTATGAATCAGGGAGATGCGCTCCTCTGGGATACCAATGCCCTGTAAGTAGGCGTAGTTTGCTGCTGACACGGTAATAAAATGAACGCCCCACCAGGCATTAAGACGCAGCACTTGCTCGTATGCTCGCCCCTTGAGCGAGTTATGGTGCTCAAGTTTATAGGCACTGTGTACAGTGGACACTTTAGTTATCTTCCCGGCCAGCATAGCCGCTAAGTGCCCCCAAAATTGAGATTGAACGTTGTGCGCATCCAAGACTCGATAGCCCTCTTGACGAATAGCGCGCCAGAGAAAAATCAAGAGACGGGGATCGCCCCGCGAAAAAGGCACTGGCAGCGAAATCAGCTTGGCGGCCTCAAGTCGTTGGTGTAAGGGCGATCCGGCCAGGGTAGCGACCGCATAGGGGTATTGTCCGTGAAGTGATTTGGCTGTATCAAGAACGCGCACTTCCGCGCCACCGTAACGTTTGGCCAGATCAATAATCAGCACAGGGTTTGTTTTCTCTTCTTGATGGAGCATCAGTAGGAAACCTCATTTACTATTTTTGGATTGACGGCAGGTAAACCATCTTATCAAGAACAACAGGGAAAAACTCGTGAATGCCGACTGTTGGTTGTTGCCCGCGAAAATTTCCCCAGTAATCGGTGATAATGTCTACCGGTGTGCCCCTGCCAATGCTACTGGAACCAGATTGAAGTTTGAATCCGGTTGGCGCCCCCGCAACTGTTGGGTTGACGAATTGCGGTGGCTCAGAAAAGTTGTTCGGTCCGGTAGCCAGAGGCGGAACACCGTTGGGCCAGTTGTTATGCGAGAATGTCCAGGCTTCGGGATTGCCAATATCTAACGTAGTACCGTTAGTGCCAGCGTGAATGATGTTGTTCTGAACAACCACCCCACTGGGGGCATAATGGGCTGCGTCAACTTCATCAATATAAATGGCAGCAATATGAGTACCGGTAATGACGTTATAATAGATTTTAAGATTACGATATGTATTTTCAGGATCACTAATGCCCGCTTGCCAATATCTGATACCGCTACCCGTGCCCACGATGAGGTTGTTGGCCATGGTAACGTTATTCGCATAAGTCCCTTGCCCAGCCGAAGGTCCTTCATTCGCCAGACTGATACCGTGAGCCGGATAGCCATGATCACTACGGTTATAGGTATCTACGGTATTGTAAAGGTAATTGCCGTTAACCGTAACGCCGTTGCTCCTATTAAGATAGATGTTAACGCTGTAGGTGTCGTGTACAATATTGCCTTCAATTACGACCCCATCTGCATAAGAGGGAATAATGCCTTCTCCCCAAGAGTCATGAATGTGGTTGTTGCGAATGGTGATATTAGTCGAGTCGGAACCATCAGCTCGTTTGTAAATAGCCATAACTGCAGACCAGCCACTGGACTTCGCTTCATCTTTGTTTTCAAGAACAGCTCGCCACACTTCGTTACCTTCAAAAACAAGGTTGTCGCCAGCGCCGCTGAGGCCCCGCTGCTGTACATCATGGACGCGATTGTTACGGATGGTAATGTGGTGCGCTTCGTAAGTGCTGAGGCCGCGACCGGGGGAATTTTGAATCTCGAATCCTTCAAAGACAATATAGCTAGAGGTGTTAATCACGATAACACTTTCACTGCCACTAATGCCGGCATTTGTGCCATCAAAGATGACTGTTTCGCCGGGATAGGGGCGAATTGTAATCGGTTGCTGGGCGGTACCATTGATGCCGTAAATAGTATCTTTCGTGCCGGTGTAAAGACCACCGCGTACATAAATGGTATCTCCCGGTGAAGCCTCATTAGCTGCTTTTTTTAGAGTACGGTATGGGTTGTCAATTGATCCATCGCCATTAGGATCACTACCATTAAGAGCGACAAAGATTGCCTGGCTAGCCAGGAGCGTATTACCACGCTTATCAGGGCTATCTACTTTATCCGTATCCGGATTCAGGGCTGCCTGAACCCAGGCCGGTCCTACCAATCCCACCAAGATAACGATCAGGCCAACAGTCAAGCTAAAGCGGGTTATCAGATGTAAAAGTGGCCCAATCTGGGAGGCTGCTGCATAGGGATATCTCTTATGAAGTAATTTTGTTGTATCAAGGTTATGCATTTCTGGGCTCCCGTAACATTTTTTCAAATCAGTGATCAGCACAGGTCGTGGTTCTTCTTCCTGATAATGTAAGATGATTATGGCCCCCAGGAAATGCGTTCATTTATCCAGACTCGGTCATCATTGCCCCAGGGAGTGTTGGTTGGTAAATCAAACAACTTTTGGGCAGGTCCCCCCGTAACCGGGACGACCCATACCGCCCACTGACCGTTACGGTCAGAGATAAAGGCAATCCAGTTACCGTTGGGCGAGATAGTGGGTAGACCATCGCTCGAGTTTGGACTGTTAGACAAATTCCTGACCTTAGAGCCATCCAGGTTGACCAGGTAAGCCTCCCAGTTGTTTTCCCGGTAAGCAGTAAAAGCAATCAAGTTACCTTTAGTGTCAGAGGGGATATCATTAGCATCCTGGGTCAGTTGGCTGGGCATAGTCCCGTTACTAAAGCCTCTGGTGGCTAAGGAGCTAACGATGTAGATACCGCAAGCGGTCGATTGAGCCCAACTATCGCATCCTCTATAAGCAATCATATCGTTGCTGGTCCACACCGGGTAGTTGCCCCATATTTCGCCTGGCTGGCCGGCCGGTACCAGCACCCCGAAGTTTGATAAGTCCTGACAGCGTTGTTCTACCTCCTGGTGAGGCGGTAGCAAACCACACTGCACAAAAACATAGGGCAGTTGAGAGTCATCAGGGTCAACCGGTGGTTTTAAACTGCCATACACCACCCGATTGCCCTGCGGATTGTAAAACGGATGAGAATCCGGGGGGGTATCACTGACCTGCTTTTCAGTTCTGTCAGCCAAATTGTACTCATAGATATCTTCAATTGCCCTATAATTTTTGAGAACATAAATGGCTGTTCGTCCATCGGCCAAATTATGTTTTACATTTTCTGTGCTTTCGTGGTTTATCAATAGTCTCTGACCATCGGCTCGGAAATTGGGCTGGCGTGCGTTTGGTATTTTGGCAATTTCTTGGCCATTGAGTAGAGAAAAAATAAACACATCGTAAAAGCCCCGCTCATTTTTAAGGGATACAGCCAACTTACCGCTGACACCGGTAATAATAGGAGTAGTAGGAGACGGGGGGGGCGGGGTAGGGGGGGGAGGCGTTATGATTTCATACCGAGCCAATTTCGCATGTTCCTCGTTTGGCAGCCAGTCCTCCGGTAGGTTTGATTGAAATCTATCCGATCTGTTCGAAGCCTGTCCCACCCAGCAAAATTGCCGGCCTTCTCCGATCAAATGATAAGGTACCGATATTTTAATTGTCTTGCCGTCAACCGAGCTATTCAACTCAGTTACCTGGGACCAGCGCCAATCTTTTGTTGCTACATCCCAGGGAGTAATGGTCGCCCGGCCTGTCTGGTGATTATAACTAACTTGATACTCCGCTCCGCGATATCGTCTCCGCTGACCGGTATCGCTGTTGCAATCGCTATCGATGAATGAAGTGTATTGTACCGGCTGGCCCACCAAACCTACATCCTGGCTAACATAAAAAATAACGGTGAGAGCAGCCTCGTTTTCTTGAAAGGCAATACTTTTTAAGTCGTAGCTGGGAAACGGTACATCTCCACTTGTATCAAATACCACTCGCTGCGAAATGGGTGACCGGACCACGGTGGCCTCGATCATAATTTGCTCTTCCCCAGGAATCACCGGATCACCGTCAAAAACTGCGTTCTTCCAGGCAGCCCAAATCTGGGTGGTCACCACGGGCGTGGTTACCCCGGCGGTAGAGAGCTTAAAAGTGAGGGGGGCAGCTTCGGCTTGTTCTTCCAGTTCCAGGAGAGAGAAAGAGATTTCCTGGTCGTTAAAGCCGGTTACAAAGGGAGGGGACGCATCAGCCGATAGAAAAATGGCCCCCTCAGGCAGAGGGACGCTGATTTTTACATCCCACATCCGTGACCGGTCAATCGCTTTCGGGTAAATCGTGTAACTGATAAGATCGTCGATTACCATCGCCCCTATACCAAGTTGTAGGCGAGAGGGAGACGGGGCGGTCCAGTTTAACGGTTCTCGTTTGATATCAAAGGTCATAGGTTCTGTCAGATAATTACCTGGCCGGTTCCCTTTCCACGTGATCCAGCTCTGGGTGGTGAAGACGGTCATGGTTGGATCTGTCACTTCGAGGATAAAGGAATTTTCTGCAATATACCGGTTGAAAGAGGAGGTAAAGAACGTCACTTCCTGTCCATCAAATTCAACAGTGACCCCTGGTTGGGTGCTGGCCTCCAGGAAGCGGGTGCCTTCTGGCAATGGAATCTTAATCGTCAAGTCAGGCATTGGCCAGTCAACCTGGCTGAAAAGTCCCAGGCGATAAGTTATTTTGCCATTTTCATACGACGGGATTAAGTCAAACCAGAATGGAGGCCACGGTTCCTGGGCGTAGGCTGGTTTTGGTGAGAGGAGCAGGGTTAGTAATAAAAGGGTTATACCAATTAGCCCATATAGCTTAGCCCCAGTAAATCCAATTTTCAAGCTCGGAGCGGACCATCGTCCGCGTTTTGGCCGCTGGACTGGAACGACTGAAGTCGTTACTACCTGTGCCCGTCTGGGTACAAACTCAAAATCTTTTTCTGAGCAAATTTGGATGTACTTAATCATCATCGTAAACCTCGGCCTGGGCTTTATCCAGGGAAGCACTCAACTTTTCGGCCAGGACCCGGACGTGGGGCTCTTTAAATATATCTTCGTGCTCACCAGGCACTTCGCAGACCTTGACCCCCCCAGTAGCCAGCTTGTCCCAGCCCATTTGAAAGTCATGGTTATACCACGCCGGACGCTCGCTGCCGGCAAAGAGGGTGACCTGGCCCGGATAGAGTTGCACGACATAGTCTATAGCGGCCTGGGCGTAGGCCTGTTGAATGTCCCGGAAAAGAGGAGGTAAGGGACGCTCGATGCGCCGATAAAACTTATAGGCAATCTTCCAGATTCTGCGCCAGATTATCCATTTCCAGAAATTTTGTATTCGTTCTAAAACAAAGGTTAGCTTCTCTTCAGGTTCGAGCCGGATGAGGTTATCCAGATAATAGTTAAGTTTTTGGGTAAACCGATGGGCGAACGGAGTGCGATGTCTTGAACCTGGAGCACGGGTATCAAACAGGGCCAACAAAGCCACGGTCTGATCTTGGGCCTGAAGCTGCCGGGCCATCTCAAAGGCTACCTGGCCGCCAAAGCAGAAGCCTCCCAAAAGATAAGGCCCCTCGGGTTGGACGGTTTGCATTTCTCTGATATAGTGGGCGGCTATATCCTCAACCCTGGTGAAGAACTGTTCTCCAGTCAAATCCATGACCTCCATACCATATAGCGGCTGCCCGGTATCCAGATAGCGGGCCAAATTGGCCAGAGCGAGACCACCCCCCAGACAAAAGAAGGGGCGCTTGGAACCACCGGCTTGAATTTGGACTAATGAAGGGGGCAACCACTGTTTATCACGGAGAATAGTGGCCAGTTGCTCAATCGTCGGGGCCTGAAAGAGCGTGGTCAGAGGAAAAGTTTTGCCAAAGAATTTCTCGATTTGAGTGAACAGGCGCACAGCCAGCAGGGAGTGTCCCCCCAACTCGAAGAAATTATCGTGGATGCCCACTGGCTCAAGACCAAGAATTTCGGCCCAAATCTCGGCCAATTGGTGTTCCAATTCATCTCGGGGAGCGGCAAAGGTTTCTTTCGGCGTTTGTCCGACTTGATCCGGCGTCGGCAAGGCTCGACGGTCTATCTTACCGCTAGTGGTTAAAGGCAGGGTGTCCAGTGAAACAAAGGTCGAGGGCAGCATATACGGCGGCAACTGCTCCTGCAAGAAAGTGCGTAGTTCGCTGCCGGGAGGGACAG
>DAOUMU010000034.1:0-51108 GCA_034409055.1 Anaerolineae bacterium | reverse complement strand
AGTAGCCATAAAAAGACACCTCCTGATGGTGAGATGCCTTATTGTCCAGTTTTAGTTGAGGATTGTTAAGTTGGGTAGGGCAATTTTGGGGTTGATTTTTCTATTTTCTTCTGCTTCGATTCCCCTTCATGCTATGCACTTGCTCAATCCCTATAACTTGTGATACAATGTAACCGGATTTCTCAGGGTAAGCAATGAAACAGTCCAACGGCATCCTATGAGAATCCGGTTTTGCCACAGACCGATTTTCTCCGACAGTTGATTACTTTGATCTCGTTGTAAAAAGTTTTATATCGTAAAGGATGCCAGTAGGCTGCCGAACTAAATTTCGTCACGTCTACCAGCAGAAGTTCACGATCAGCAGTTGCTTATCGTCGCCGTCATTATCGACTACTACTCCAGACTTTGTCCCTTCTGGTGATCATAATTTATTTTCGGTCACCAAACACCAAAGTATCATCAGATAAAGAGAACTGGACGTTTGTCCAGCACTCTAAACCTTTAATTCTCCAAAGAGCTGCCGATTTTGGTAGCTAAAATTGAGAGTCTTTAGGATGCTTGGTAAAGTTGCGTCTTGATTGGACGAGATTTTTTAATCTGTTTTCGCAGCTTTACTGTAACTACCTACTATGTCATTCTGAACAGGTGAAGAATCCCCAAGGTTTTGGTAAATACCCAAGGGGCACAGGGTAGATCTCTTTTGGGCCAAAGTTTCGGAGATTCCTCGTCGTTTATGCCCTTTGGGTACTGAGCTCCTCGGAATGACATGAGGGTAGGCAGTTACGCTTTACTGATAGTGCATCAATTCAAAGGAAAGGGGGTGGAAACGCAAGATTAGCAAGTATTAGCTTCTGTACTTTCTTTGGCTGCTCAGAGTTTTTCTGAGCTTGACAGGGGAAAGATATGTTGGACAAGATCTCAAAGTAGTAAAAAAACTGTTATCAGTCAACTTTCGGGAGGAGAAAAATATAATGAAACGTTTGATTGTATTGCTTGGCGTGATTGCAATCTTGGCTGTACTGGCAGCCTGTGCCGGAGCCACACCTGAAACTGTCACTGTTGTTGAAACAGTGGTGGTCGAAAAAGTTGAAACAGTGGTGGTCGAAAAGGAGGTTGAGGGTGAGATAGTCACTGTTGTTGAAACAGTGGTCGTTGAAAAAGAAGTTGAAGTTGAAGTTGAAAAAGAGGTCATCGTTGTAGCCACCCCGGAACCCAAGGAAGCGGTCGTTCTGCGATACGCCGATAAAGCGGCCGACCTGGGTACCCTGGACCCGCACTTTGCCTCTGCCACCAACGACCGCAACATCGTGGATATGGTTTTTAACGGCCTGGTGCGCTACAAACCGGGCAATGGTTCAGTCATTGAGCCCGACCTGGCCGAGGCTATGCCCGAACCGGAGATTGTGGATGGCAAACAGGTCTGGACCTTTAAGCTGCGCCAGGGGGTGATGTGCCACCCCACCGACGAGGTGCCAGCCTATGAGCTGACCTCTGAAGACGTGCTCTACTCGCTAGAAAAATCGGCCAATCCTGATCGGTCAGCCTTTGCCGGTGAGTATGGGGGCATGACCTTTGAGGCGGTGGATGACTACACGGTCAAGATTACCCTGGATCAGCCCATCTCGCCGGTTCTCTTCTTCCCCAAGGTGGCCGACTACGCCGGTGGGTTCATCGTCTGCAAGAAGGCCATCGAGGCCATGGGCGACGAAGCCTTCAAAACCCATCCTGTCGGCACAGGTCCCTTTATGTTCAAGAACTACAGTGCCCAGGAAAAGGTCGAGTTGGTGGCCAACGAGGATTACTTCCGCGGCCGGCCCCTGCTGGACGGCATCGACTATCGCTATATGCCCGAGTTGAACAGTCGTGAGCTTGGCCTCCTATCCGGCGAGCTGGACGTGATCAACGGCGCGGCCGAGGGTATCTGGGGTGAGCGCATGAGTCAGGAAGAGGGGGTCCGGGTAGATGTTTATGGGGTTGGCGAAGTAGCCACGATCCACTTCAATCTTACGGTTGAACCCTTAGACAATCCGTTGGTGCGCAAAGCCATCGCCTATGCCCTGGATCGGGACGAGTTCCTGGCTCTCTTTGGCCAGCCGGTTTCTGAGAACGTTTACTCACCGGTACCGGCCAAGTTCCTACCCGGCGGGTTAACCCAGGTCGAGGTAGCTGAACTGGATCTGGAATATCCTCTTGATCGTGACAAAGCCAAAGAGCTACTGGCCGAGGCCGGCTATCCCGATGGATTCAGCTTGAAAGTAGTTTCCTCTGAGCGGGAGTCCTATCTCAAAAACTATCAGAGTATGCAGGCCCAATTGGCCGAAGTGGGGATTGATCTTGAGATCGAGGTGGTCGACCACTCCACAATGCACGATCAGATTCGAAAAGACGTCAACCCCATCGTCATCTACGTGGCCTGGCGACCCAACGCCGATGTCTACCTGACCCGTTTCTACCACTCCGACTCCATCGTTGTCACCGGGGCCAAGCCGGATACCAACTTCTCCCATTACGATCAGCTTGACGAAATGATCGAAACGGCTCGGGGAGAGTTGAACCCTGACAAGCAGATTGATCTGTGGAAGGAAGCGCAGATCAAACTTCTGGACGAGATGATCACTTATCCGCTCCAATACCAGAACCAGGTCACGGCGCGGGCTACCTACGTGGACTACGGCCACGAATTGGTCTCAGCCCTGGCCCTCTATCCTCAAATCACCGAAGACACCCGCATCATCAAGTAGCTTAAAAGATTGAGTGGTCTGGGGCCAATAATCAGGCCCCAGACCATTTTTGAATCCTGAAGATACTAATATCCAAGGGACACAGGGGACACAGGTCGGCGGTCGGCGGTCGGCGGTCGGCGGTCAGTATCTTTAAAACCGCGAAGAAATGAGGTTCTATGCTTAAGATCAAGTATGTAGCGACCCGGCTCGTGCTGGCAATTCCCACTTTTCTGGCCGTTTTGACGTTGGTCTTTTTTGTGGTTCGGGTGATTCCTGGCGATCCGGCTACGGCTGCCCTGGGCGACTATGCCTCTAAAGAAGCCGTCGAAGCGTTGCGCGAAAGGATGGGCCTGAACGATCCCCTCTACGTGCAGTACTTTCGTTTCCTGGGAGACCTGTTGCAGGGCGACCTGGGCAAATCTTTGATCACCGGTAAATCAATCAGCGAGCAGGTACGGGATGTTTTGCCGTACACCCTGCAACTGACCCTCTCGGCCGTCTTGATCGGTGCTCTGCTGGGGGTTCCCCTCGGCATATATACGGCTGTGTACCGCAATACCTGGTTTGATTACCTGGGCCGGGTTCTCTCCCTGGCCGGCCTTTCGGTCCCGGCTTTTTACCTGGGCATTCTGATCATGCTGCTCTTTGCCCTCAAACTCCAGTTGTTCCCGGCAGTGGGTGGGGGAGATCTGAATGATCTGAAAGATAATCTGAGCCATCTGGTCCTGCCGGCGCTTACCCTGGGCTTGATTATGACCACCTCTGTCACTCGCCTGGCCCGCTCGGCTATGTTGAACGTGCTCCAGGAGGACTACGTGCGAACGGCTCGCTCCAAGGGCCTGCAAGAGCGGGTGGTTATTTTCCGTCACGCTCTGCGCGCGGCGCTGGTGCCCATCGTCTCCATCGTCGGCATCTGGGCGGCCAATCTTATTGCCGACTCGGTTTTGACGGAGACGGTTTTTGCCCGGCCTGGCTTGGGCAAGATGTTGGTCGGGGCTATTCTACAACGTGATTACACAGCCTTGCAGTCCGTTATGGTCATCTACACAGGTTTTATCGTGATCATCAACCTGATTACAGACCTCATCTATAGTATCGTTGATCCGCGAATAACACATTGAGGTATAACTTATGAGTCAAGCTGGACAAAACTTGCCACAGCCTACGGTCAAACTGCGCAGTCAGAGAGAGCGAATATGGCAAACCTTTCTCCGTAACCGAACGGCCATCCTTGGTCTTATTTTGGTGGTGTTGGTCTTTCTGACCGCTTTCTTTGCCGACGACTGGTTTATTGCCTTGCCCCAGGGCCGGGAGCCCAGCCCCTTATTGGCTCCCTTCGATCCGACCAAACAAGATACTCGTAATCGGCTGGCTGAGCCCGGCGAGGAACACCTGATGGGACTGGACTCTTACGGTCGGGATACCTGGTCGCGAATCGTGTATGGGGCCAGAGTTTCGCTGCTGGTGGGCCTCACCTCTGTCCTTTTGGGGGGGGCCATAGGGACCATTATGGGGGTCGTGGCCGGATACCTGGGCGGTAAAATCGAAGACATCATTATGAGAGTGGTGGATATCTTGATGGCCTTCCCCAGCCTGATTATGGGCTTGATGGTCCTGGCCGTACTGGGCTCAGGGTTGGGCAAAATGATCCTGGCCATTGGGATTGTGTTGTCACCCACTTTCGCCAGGGTCGCTCACAGCGCAACCCTGTCCGTCAAAGAAAATGATTACGTGGAGGCGGCCAGGGCGATTGGCGCCGGCAGGTTGAGAATACTGCGCCGGCATATTTTAGTCAACATCGTCAGCGAGTTGGTCGTGCTGGGCAGTATTTGGACGGCCACTGCCATCCGCGTGGAGGCCAACTTGAGTTTTATCGGTCTGGGGGTGTCTCCTCCGATGCCGGCCTGGGGCTCGATGATCCGGGATGGTACTCAACACCTGAGTCATGCCCCCTGGGTTTCCCTGTTTCCCGGTCTGGCCATTCTCATCACGGTTTTAGGCTTTAACTTATTGGGAGACGGCCTGCGCGATATTCTAGACCCTCGCTTGCAACAATGATATCCATAATAGAGATGTTTCTCTATCACTGCTGATGTTTTCCTCGCCAGTCAAATCTTCTACTGCATACTACGTATTGTGTACTGCATAATAATTTTGCTCAATAGTGCCTTATGCAGTATGCAGTGCGGGGTATGCGGTTATAATTATCACCCATCATACCAATGTTGCATAACTATATAAGAGGACGTGAAAAATGAATATTCCAAAGGTAGCCATTCTGGGTGCTGGTAACGGGGCTCATGCCATCGCCGGGCACCTGGGTATGCAAGGGATTCCCGTCCGGCTATACAACAAGTTTGAAGAAGAGATTGTGGGAATGCAGGCGCGGGGTGGGGTCACGATGGAAGGGGTGGTGGAGGGATTTGGGCCGGTTGAACTGGTCACCACCGATCCAGCCCCTGTCGTCGGTTGGGCCGATGTTATCATGGTGGTTGTGCCAGCCTTCGTCCATCGTTTCATTGCGGAGACCTGCGCGCCCCACCTGCGTGATGGCCAGATTGTGGTGTTGAACCCTGGCCGTACGGGCGGAGTCCTGGAATTTGCCAATGTCTGGCATGAAATGGGGGTACAGGCTCAAGTAAGGCTGGCCGAAGCACAATCCCTGATTTACGCCTGCCGCCTGTCCGGCCCAGCTCAGGTGCGGATTACCGGGATCAAGCGTCAACTGCTGCTGGCCGCCTTCCCGGCCACGGAGACGACCACCGTCCTTGAGACCGTGAACCGCCTGTATCCCCAGTTTAAACCGGCCGCTAACATCCTGGAGATCAGCTTCGACAATATTGGGGCGGTTTTCCATCCGGGGGCCGTGGTCCTCAACGCCAATCGCATCGAGGCCGGGCAGGAGTTCGAATTCTACCAGGATATGACCCCCTCGATCGTTCACTTCCTGGAAGTCATTGACCGGGAACGGCTGGCCGTAGCTCACGCCTTTGGTGTAGAGATTGATTCGGCCAGGGATTGGCTCTTGAAAACTTATGAGGGGGTCACTGGCGAGACCCTTTACGACTGTATTCAGAGCAACCGGGCCTACGAAGGCATTAAGGCCCCCAAGAGTTTGAAGGTACGCCACATCATCGAGGATATTCCCACCGGGCTGGTGCCGCTGGCCTCCCTGGGTGACCTGGCCGGTGTGCCTACCCCGGCCTGTCGAGCTATCATCGACATCTGTTGCATGCTGCTGGACCGTGATTTCTGGGTCGAAGGCCGTACCGTGGAGAACCTGGGCCTGGCCGGCATGAGCGTGGAGGAGATTCGCCAGTTTGTGACGACGGGAAGAGGTGCTGAGGCAGGCTAATTACCAGGTTTCTTTGCCTGGCGCCGATATGCTAAATGTGGGCGATTAGGCCCGTTTGTAGTGACGACTTATGAAGGTTAAAAAATTAATTGGGGTAGGCCGGGCATCCCTATGCCCGGCCAGCTATTCCCCGATTATTTTCTTAAGTTCCATTGGTCGTTAGTGGAGAAATAAAAATGAGACAACCTCAGATCCTCATCATTGGTTTAGGGGGTGTGGGCAGTTGGGTCTTGGAGCTGCTGGCCCGCACCGAGGGCATCTCCTATGTCGTGGGGGCAGATTTCAACGAGGCATGGGGCCGGCGTAAGGTCTACAACGTGGCTGCTGGAGCCATGCTGCAAGGCTACTACCCCCGCCTGGAATTTACCTCCATAGACCTGCAAAACATAGCGGCCACGGCTGAGCTCATTGCCAGCCTGCAACCCTCTTTGATCTTTAACTGTGCCACCCTACAAACCTGGTGGCTACGGAAAAAATTGCCGCCAGAAACGGTCGACCGGTTGAGCCAGGCCGGTTCTGGGCCCTGGCTGCCCACCCATCTGGCTCTGAGTCGCAAGTTGATGCTGGCCATCCAGGCCAGTGGTTGGCAGGGCTATGTAATCAACAGCGGCATCGCCGATATCAGCAATGCGGTCCTGGCTAAGCGAGGCTTAGCGCCCACCATTGGCCTGGGTAACATTGACCTGTTGATCCCACCCGTGCAGATGGGAGTGGCCAAACAGTTGAGCGTACCGGTGCCTAACGTGAGCGTGTACGCCGTTTTTCACCACTATCACACCAGTTGCTTCCGCAAACACCCTGGCGGTGCGCCGCCGTATTTCCTGCGTCTGATGGTCGGCGACCAGGACGTCACCGGCCAGTTCGATACCGATTTGCTGCTCCACCAAGTTTCCCAAGATCGCTTCTCTGATGAGCACCTGAACCCGGTCGTGGCTGCTTCCGGGGTTAAGAATGCCATTGCCCTACTCCGTGACACCGGCCTGCTGACCCATTCGCCCGGTCCCCAGGGACTGCCCGGTGGCTATCCGGTTCGTCTCGACGCGACCGGCGCTGAACTGGTTTTACCCACCGGGGTCACAATGGAACAGGCTTTGGCCATCAACGAAGCCGGTCAACGGGGGGATGGAATCGAGCGAATCGAGGCAGATGGCACGGTGGTCTATACCGATCAGGCCAGGCAGATCATCAAAGAGGTTTTGGACTACGATTTGGCACCGTTGAAGTTTGATGAATGTGACCAGCGGGCGGAGGAATTGATCGCGCGGTTCAAGGCGTTGCTGTTCCGAAAATAGGATCATCCTGCTGGAGTCCAAAGTGCACTTTGGACTCCTAAATTTCGTCATTGAAGGAGACTCGGCAAAGCAAGCTTTGCACTCCATTTTTATCCACGATAAGGCAAAATCGTATGGACAACAAGACAATCTGTGTTATTGGGGCCGGTAATGGTGGTTCGGCCATTGCGGGCGATATGACCCTGGCCGGACATCACTGTCGTCTGTTTGAGTTTGCCGAATATGCGGCCAACATCGAGCCGATTCGGCAACAGGGCGGCATCCGGGTAAGCGGTATTGCCCGCACCGGTTTCGCCCGAATCGAACTGGCCACGACTGACCTGGGCGAAGCGGTTGAAGGGGCTGACTTGATTATGGTAGCGACCGTGGCCCTGGCCCACGAACGTGTGGCTCGGGCACTGGCGCCTCTACTCAAGGATGGCCAGGTCATCGTCCTCTGGCCGGGTAGCGGTGGCACGCTTGCCTTCCGGCAGGTCTGGGATGGGCTGAGCTTTGATAGGCCCGTGTTTCTGGCCGAGGCGGTGACTTTACCCTACTGCTGCCGGCGCTTGGGGGGGGCCGGGACAGTCAATATCCATCGCGTAGATGGCCCCAATATGCTGCTGGCTGCTTTACCTGCCACAGACACGCCAGCCGTGCTGCAGGCCCTGGCCGGAACCTACGCCAATGTAGTCAAGCCAGCCGTGAGTATTCTCGAACCGGCCCTTTACAACGTAAATATTATTGTCCACCCGGTCGGTGCCTTGCTGAACATGGGCCACATTGAATATAGCCAGGGCGAGTTCTATATGTACAAAGAAGGTCTCACCCCCTCTGTGAAGAAGGTCATCTATGCCATGGACGCAGAGCGCGCGGCCCTCTTCACCACCTTGGGGTACAAGCCGTACACCTATGATGAGATCTTCCACGATTGCTTCAACATGACGGTAGAGGAATTTGCTACTACCTCGAGCAAGGGCCCTTTCAGTATGCAGGATCGTTACGTCACCGAGGACATCCCGATGGGCGCGACCTTGACCACCTCGCTGGCCCGTAAGGCAGGCGTACCCACACCAACCTATGACTGCATGATTCATCTGGCTTCTCTGGTTAATGAGACCGATTACTACAACACCGGTCGGAATCTAGAGAACCTCGGTCTGGCTCACTTGACTCTCAAACAACTCGAGGAGTATGTACAGACAGGTTGGAAACCATAAAGGAGATTAACTGATGAAAATAATCGAAGCCAAGATATATCTTATTGAGATAGATGGCCGTCGTCCGGTCGTGGTGCAACTACTGACCGACGAGGGCCTCAGCGGCGTTGGCGATGCGGCCATTGCCTACGGCGCCGGGGCGACAGCCGCTGCCGGTATGATCAAAGACCTGGCCGAGGGTTTTGTGTTAGGCCAGGACCCCTTTCGCATCGAGGCCATCTGGAGCGAGATGTATGACCACACCTTCTGGGCTAAAGGGGGTGGGCCGATCATCTTTGCCGGCATTAGTGCCGTTGAGCAGGCGTTGTGGGATATCAAAGGCAAAGCTTTGGGCGTACCGGTCTATGAGATGCTGGGGGGTAAGTTCAGAGATAAGGCCCGGGTTTATGCCAACGGCTGGTCCTTTCGGTGTAACACACCCGACGAATTTGCTCGCGAAGCAGAACGAGTGGTCAAGGACGGCTACACGGCCATCAAGTTCTATCCTCTGGCCTCACCGGAGACTACAGATGCGCATGGCCGCTTGAGACACGTATCGCTGCGGGCCATCGGCCGAGAGGCTGAGAATCTGACCGTGGCCAGGGTCAAAGCCGTCCGCGAGGCAGTGGGGCCGAACATCGACATTCTGCTAGATATGAGCGCCGAACTGACCACCGAGGCCATCATTCGCCTCGGCCGGCGGCTGGAAGAATTTAATCTCTTTTTCTTTGAAGAGCCGGTCGATCCTTTCGACGTCGAGGCCTTGAAAAAGGTATCCGAACATGTCAACCTGCCCATTGCTGTGGGTGAAAGGTTGTACACCCGTTACGGTTTCCGGCGGGTGATGGAACAACATGCGGCTGATATCCTCCAACCGGACATCGGTAACACGGGTGGAATTATGGAAACCAAAAAAATTGCGGCGATGGCTGAAGTATACAATATGCGTGTCCAACCGCACGTCTGTGCCAGTCCGGTGTCCACCGCCGCCGCCTTACAACTGGTCGCCTGTATTCCTAACTTCATCATCCTGGAACTCTACCCTTATCGTATTCCAGAACATTTTCAGATCGTTGATCACGCCCCAGAATGGGACATCAAAGAGAGCTACCTGCCTACCCCTGACCGGCCGGGCCTGGGAGTGGAATTGGTGGAGGAGCGAGTTCGGCCTTTCCTGTGGGCCGAGTGCAAAGTGTAGTTATTCTGCCGCGCCAGAGAATAATAATTTGAATTGTGAACTATCGTAACTGCCTAGCCTCATGTCATTCCGAGGAGCGCAGTACCCAAAGGGCATAAACGACGAGGAATCTCCGACAACGAGGACAAATTCAAGCCGAAAGTAGGAGATTCTTCACTCGCTGCGCTCGTTCAGAATGACATGGTAGGTAGTTACGAACTATCTTCATAAATTTTCGTTCAAGGAGGGACATATGACACTCGCAATCAGGGCGGGGTTGCTGATTGACGGCAACGGTGGCGAACCGATTAAAGACGCGACTGTACTCGTTGAAAATAAAATCATTACCGCTGTCGGTCCGGCGGAGACGGTTGACATTCCGGTAGGGGCAGAACTGGTTGATGCTTCCGACAAAACGGTCATGCCGGGCCTGATCGATTGCCACGTACATATCACCCTCAACTCGGCTTCACTGGAGCAGCGCCTTTTTACCCCCAAGGTGGTCGCTTACTTCCAGGCGGCTGAAAACCTCAAACGGACGTTGCAAGCCGGATTCACGACCATCCGTGACGCGGGTGGAGCCGACCCCGGCCTTCGTCAGGTCCTGGAGATGGGGCTCATCTCCGGGCCGCGCCTCCTCGTCTCCGGCAGAATCGGCCAGACAGGGGGACTGATGGAATTGCAGTATCCGTCCGGCGCCCAGATCGTAGACGAGGATTCCTGGCGTATCTGCGATGGGGTTGAGGACGTCCGGAAAACAATACGTAAAGTGCTCCGCGAGGGGGTCGATTTTGTCAAGATTTTTGCCACGGGTGGGGTTGTTGCCCCCCAGGGCTCTCCCTTCATCCCGGAATGGACGCTGCCCGAGTTGGCTGTGATTGTGGAGGAAGCCGGTAGACGTGATGCCGGGGTAATGGCCCATGCCGAGGGTAAGGCCGGCATTAAGAACGCCCTGCGAGCCGGGGTCACCTCGGTCGAGCATGGCTATGTGTTAGACCAAGAAGCGATTGATCTGTTCTTGGAAAAAGAGATTTTCCTGGTTCCTACGTTACACATCTCTAAAACGCTATCCCAGTCCGCTCATATGGCCACGCTGAGCGACGTGTCCAGGCGGAAGAAGGAGCGGTTGCTGCAAGAACAAGCGGGCAGCTTTCGTCGGGCGTATGAAGCTGGGGTCAAAATCGCCCTGGGTAGTGACGCCTTTCTGGCCGATATGCATGGTACGAATGGGGTTGAGTTGGCTTTGATGATAGAGGAAGGGGGGCTCTCGGCCATGGAAGCCATCGTGGCCGGCACCAAAAACGCGGCCGAGTGTTGCCTGCTTGGTGATCAAATAGGCACGCTGGAAGCGGGTAAGCTGGCAGACATCCTGCTGGTCGATGGTGATCCCTTAGCCGACATCACGGCCCTGCAATGCCCTGAGCGGATCACTGTGTACAAAGAGGGAACCCTGGTTTTACCTATCTAACACCTCCCGCACCTTGTGAGCCAACATTTGCGGCGAGAATGGCTTGGGTAGGAAGGTGATGCCCGGTTTCAACACGCCGTGATGGACGATTGCGTTGTTGGTATAGCCCGAGATGAACAATACTTTGATGTCGGGATGCATGGCCTTGAGCCGATCAGCCAACTCCTTACCCCCCAGCCGGGGCATGACCACGTCGGTCAACAATAGATGAATCGCTTCCTCGGCATGTTCCTGGAACACCCGCAGTGCTTCATCGCCGTTGGCCGCCTCCAGGACCTGGTAGCCTTGTTGGCGTAGGGTACGGACGGCCAGTTCTCGCACCGAGGGTTCATCTTCAACCAGTAGCACGGTTTCCGTCCCCCGTGGTAAATCGTCCGATTTGTCCTGCTCGGGCCCAGGGCTGACTGTGTCTTCGAGACAGGGCAGGTAGATTTTGAAGGTTGTGCCCTGGCCGACTTCACTGTAAACCCAGATGTGGCCGCCACTTTGTTTGACGATGCCAAAACAGGTGGCCAGACCCAAACCGGTTCCTTTGTCCCTTTCTTTGGTGGTGAAAAAGGGTTCAAAGATGTGGGCCTTGACTTCCTCGGTCATGCCCACCCCGGTATCGCTAACGGACAACAGCACGTACTGGCCAGCCGTTACCTCGGCGTGGTGGCTGGCGTAAGTGTCGTCCAGGGTAACGTTGGCGGTCTCGATGGTCAGTTTACCGCCGTGGGGCATCGCATCGCGGGCATTGATGGCCAGATTGAGCAAAACCTGCTCCAGTTGGCCGGGATCCGCTTTAACCTGGCCCAGGTCTGGAGCGGGTAGGGTCACCAGCTCAATGTCCTCGCCGATGAAGCGACGGAGCATCTTGTCCACATTGAGGATCAGCTCATTCAGGTTGAGGATGGTGGGATGAGTGACCTGCTTGCGGGCAAAGGCCAGCAGTTGGCGGGTCAGGTTGGTGGCCCGTTCGGCGGTTTGTTGGATCCCCTCAATATCCTGGCGTACAGGATCATCAAGGGGTAAGGTGTATAGGGTCAGGCCAACGTAGCCCATAATGGCCGTCAGCAAATTGTTGAAGTCGTGAGCCACTCCCCCGGCCAGCCGGCCAATGGCTTCCATCTTTTGGGCCTGGTGATATTGCGCCTCCAACCGCTGGCGTTCCTGGTCGAGTCGGGCTCGGGCCAACGACCCGGCCACCTGGCCGGCTACGCTCCAGACCAGGTCAACTTCTTCAGCCGAGTAGTGGTGCGACTCAGTGGTGCCCAAACCCAGACAGCCTACCACCTCTTCCTCAACGATGAGAGGTACAATGAGCAGGGAACCGGCGCCACGTCGGCGCAGAAAATCGTGGACCGAAATCAGACGCGGATCGTCCTGCCCTGTGGGTTGGGCATTGGGTACGATCAGAGGCGTTTTGTGGAGCAGTAGCTGTTCAGCCAGGGGATTTCCGGCAACAGGTACGACTTCGTTCAGCGCCAGTGACCGGCCCTCGGCCAGATACTCGGCCACTACTACCGCCTCGGTCTTTTCCTCGTTTAACAGAAAAGCGGCTGTCTGGGGTACTTCAAAGACCAGGGCCAATTCACGGCAGGTTGTTTCCAAGATGGCCTTCAGTTCCGTACTGGCGGCTGAAGCGGCGATGACCCGGTTGAGCAGGGCCAGCTCGCGATTACGGCGGCGGATTTCCTGCTCCGCCTGCTTGCGCTCGGTGATGTCCGAAAACACGCCATAGGCATACAGATGTCCTTCTTTTTCTTCAACAATATTCGCACGGTCATGAAGCCAAATCCATTGTCCATCCTTTCTTTGAATTCTGTACTCTATATCAAATTGTCTTTGCTTGGAAAAGAGCAATTCAAAAGCATCTTTCACCCGATCCTTATCTTCAGGATGGATTCTGCCAAACCAGAGAGCATCTCCTTCTTCCAGAATTTCATCGGGGGAGTAACCATACGCCTTTTCTACATTGGAACTAATGAAAATGGTCCTGCCATCCTGACTGGTAACCCAAACAACTGTGGGGACATTTTCTGTTAGTAGTCGGTATCGTCGTTCACTTTCCTGCAACGCCTCCTCCGCCCCCTTGCGCTCGGTGATGTCATGCACAATGACCTGAAATCCTGATACTGCACCGTCTTCTGCCCGTTGAACGGTCGCATTGAGTACCACATCGATGGCTGTGCCATCTGCCCGACGGAGTTGGGTCTCGAAATTGCTAATCGTACCATCCTGCTCCAACCTTTGCCGAAATTGCTTCCGATCTTCAGGATTGACATAAAGCGTTTGTGCATTCTGGGCCATCAGTTCCGCCCGACTGTAACCATGTAAGCGTACTCCGGCCTCGTTGATGTCCACAAACCAACCATCGGGGGTGGTGATGGCGATGGTATCATGAGAATCTTCAAACAGTTTGCGGAATTTCCGTTCGCTAACTTGCAAGGTTTGGTTCAGCTCAGTCAGCTCGACCACTTTGGCCTTGATTTCAGTGGTCATAGCGTTGAAGGTATCGGCCAGTTGCCCCAATTCGTCGGCACTATCTACCTGAGCTTGGACCTCCCAATTCCCGGCCTGCAACTCTCGGGCGGTTTCCGTCAACTTGATCACGTTGCGAGTAATGCTGTTATTGAGCACGACGGCGACCAGACCGGCCAACACCAGCCCGGATAGGGCAGTGACGGCCAGGATGACGGTGGCCAACCAGCTTGCGTACTCAATTTCCAGGCGGGCGCGCTCGACTTCTGCGTTGGCCAGGGCAATCAGTTCGGCCGAGATAGGGTCAACAGATTCCGCTTGTAAATCAAAATCATGGAATTTACTGCGAATGGCAACATCTAAATCCGCAATCTCCTCAGCGGTTGCCCAATAATCGTCCAGGTAGGTCAATGCTTGAGCCTTTTGGTCGGCTTCAAGGGTGGGCGAGTTCTTTATCGCTTCACGCAAACGAAAGCCCACGTTAAAAGCGGATTGTAAAAGAGGACGTTGGCGGGTGAGGAGATAATCTTTTGCAAAGGATTGCATTTCACGACACAGGATAATCAGGGTAGGGTCATTGGCCACCTCCAAAGTATCGTGTAACGAGGTTAAATGTTGAGTGAGTTGGGCTTGCAAGCCTGTTTCTTCGGCGGCCAATGTCGTGACCAACTCAACAGCTTCCAAAAACGTATCAGCATAACGCTCTGCCGAAGAAAGATACAGGTTGAGATCAACGTCCCTTTCCCGTAACGTATCACTAACGTCGGCTTGAGCGATACGTTCTTTTAATTCAGTACTGAGGGTCACCACTTGGGCTATCTGTTGAATGGCCTGTAAGGCATAAATGTCACGAGCCTGTGAAAAACCAATTTCAGGATACCGCAAGAAAAAATCTCGCTGTAGACGCCGGGCGTTCTCCAAGCCCCTATCCATCTCCAAGACCAAACGTTGGATTTCCGTGCTGGTCAGGATGGCCGCTTCGGTTTGGCGGCGGACGGTGGCCAACGCCACATAGCTGCTTATGGCTACCAGCAAAATCAGGGCCAACAACAGACCAAAGGCGGCAGTGAATTTCGTGGTAATACTCAGTTCTTGCCACTGTTGAGATAAAGGTCTCCATTTATTCATGGTATTTCTCTTTTCATTGCCCCAGCCCGTAAGTGTAGATTACGTTTGATAGCAACCCCTCAACCCCGGCCGTTGGATCATCCAAACGCACAATGTCGAACCTGACCACCGCACAATCGCCAAACTCGTCGCAAGTGAGCTGTCCTGTCACGCCTTCAAAGTCAGTGGTGGCATACAGGGCATCCCGCATGGCCTGACGCCCGATGTGCAGGGTCCCATCCGCGTCCTGTACGATCACCGTTTCGATGGCCTTTAAGAGCACCTGGGCCGCATCGTAAGCATAACCATAGGTGACTGTTTGGGGCGGCTGGCCATATCGCGACTCATATTCAGAGACTAATTTATCGTTGACTGCACCCACCGGTGGAGGAGCCGAACCAATAAAGTACATTCCCAGGCCATCTGCCCCGACGGACTCGATGAAAGCATCTGTTCGTAATGCACCACCCCCGATGAAAATAAGATTTTCTAAACCGGTTACTGTCTTAGTTTGCTGCACAATGAGAGCACCCTCCGGTGGAAAGAGGGCCAAGAATATTACCTCAGCCCTGGAGGTCGATACACTAAGCAGTACGGGGTGCATGTCCGTATCGCCCTTGTTGACCGTAGCCTCCAAAACAATCTCTCCTCCAAATTCTGTGAACACTTGCTCGAACACATCCGCATACCCCTGTGAGAAGGTATCGCCGTCGTTGATGGTGGCGGCCTTGGCTGCGCCAAGTTCCTGAAGGGCAAATACGGCTGCCGCTCGGGCTTCCTCCACGACATTAAGCATGGTGCGAAAATAGCCTGGTTGCCAGTCTACGCCTGGTTTGCCACCTATTGAGGTTAGGGAAGGGGCGCTGTTTACGCCCGAAACCATGACCAGTCCTGCCTCGGACATGAGTTTCGCTACGGTACTGGCTGCACTGGAGCAAGTGGTGCCCAGTATCCCGACCACTTGAGGGTCGGCGATAACTCTTAGAGCGGCATTGGCCCCTCCCTCTGGGGTGCATCCTTCGTCTTCGATTTGTAGTTCAATGGGGTGACCAAGAAGCTGACCGTCCCGATCAGCTAAAGCCAGTTCAAAACTGTGGAGTTGTTCGGTGCCATAAACGGCCGCACCGCCGCTCAAGTCCTGTATCACCCCCAGTTTGAGCGACTCATCTGGGGCAATGGACACGCAGCCGATGGCATCGGTACATTCAAAGGGTGATGCTGGTTGGCAAGCAACAAACAATATACTCATCAAGGCAACAGCCAATAGATAGATGAGGGTATAAGCCCTTTCGCAGATTTGTTCTTTGAGTTGATACCATGAAATGTTCAACATATTCGCCTTCATTCAGACCCTAGTGGTTCTCTTACTTAAATTATATCGGTATGAGTCTATATTGACAATGTTAAATTTCTCCACCCTGTCTAACTTTACATTATGAAATATTTGTGCTATAAGCAATTGTTCACTGCTTTTTGTAAATGACAAATAACAAAGGACAAAGAAAGGAATTTTATGTCTGAGAAAGTCGAAGTGCTTTGGCTAAGCCAGGAAGAAGTCATTATCGCTGGCGGCCTGGATATGGTCACTATCGTGGATGATGTTGGGGAAGTTTTTCGCCTGTTTGGCAGCGGTCAGTATGCCCTGCCGGTCAAGGTGTCGCTTCAGTGGGAGTGGGACGCTCCCCCACCTGGGGAACAGAGAAACCATCTGAACATTATGCCGGGTTACATCGGAGGGCGGTTCAACGCGGCCGGTTTTAAGGCCATTGCCAGCTTTCCCCGTAATCCCTTTCGACATAACTTGCCCCGCGCCTCTGCCCTCATCGTTTTGAATGACGTAGAGTTAGGATTACCCCGGGTGGTCATGGACGGCACCCTGATCAGCACGATGCGCACCGGTGCGGTTACCGGCGTGGGGGCAAAATACCTGGCCCGAGAAGATGCAACCAGGGTGGGGCTCGTCGGCACCGGGGTACAGGGCCGTACCCAATTGATGGCCCTGAAAGCCACCCGCCCCAACATCGAACGAGTCATGATCTTTGACCTCCACCGTGACCGGGCCGAGGCGTTCGTAACCGAGATGAGCCAGCGTCTTGGTTTGGATATTCGCATTGCCGCTAGCGCCGAGGAAGTGGCCCGCCAGGCCGAGATTTTGGTCACAGCCACGACCAACATTACCGAACCGATTATCCGCCATGGCTGGCTGGCCCCCGGCAGTTTCTATGCGCACGTCTCCGGTTACGAATGTGAATACGACGTTCTGCGCTACGCCGACAAGGTGGTGGTGGATGAGTGGCAGTTGGTTAAAGCCCGCATGTATTCGACGGTGGCTCTGATGTGGCGCGACGGTCAGTTTGCCGACGACGATCTTTACGCTGAGTTCGGTCAGGTGGTCGCCGGTCAGAAACCGGGCCGAGAGAATGACGACGAGGCGATTATTTTTAGCCCCATTGGCTTGGCTCTACACGATGTGGCGGTGGCCCATCGTATCTATGAGACGGCCAAGGCCAAAGGCTTGGGTCAAAAGGTAGTGCTGTGGGAGAGTCCTATGTGGAAATAGGTCCCGCATCCCTATACGGGATCGGGCATAGGTATGCCCTCGCTACGAGAGAGATAATTGAATTTTCTTGACCGTTGGACAAAAATATCATTGGTGCCAATGACATTTGAGAGTAATTATGATATACTTAGATTTGATTGCGTGAATTGTTTGCTCCCACGGCAGCTTTCAGGAAGGCAGGCTACGGGCTTGTCTGGGACGGTTAGAGCAGTCCATCCCCTACTTCTCCTGATTAGAAATGTAGTGCTCACTCAAAAAATTAAAAAAATAAGATTGCAGTATGACCGAAGCGGATCAATCGACGCCTAACAGGTATCCAAAATTTCCCGACCAAATAACTTCGTATAGCACCTCGATTATCCAAAAAAGAACTTGGAACCTGACGGAGAGAATACGGAAAAATGATGAGTGATAAAATTGCCGCAAGCAGTATGATTTTAATTGTGATGGATGATACCACCAAAACTTTTGGCGTCCTGTTCGATTATCTAAGAGGATTCGGCTTCAAAGTGTTGGTGGCCCACGATGGCGAAAGTGCGCTTGAAGTGGCTCAATATGCTAGGCCGGACATCATTCTGCTGGAGGTGATGCTGGCTGGCATAGACGGGTTTGAGACCTGCCGGCGATTGAAGGCGGATGAGCTAACTCGAGACATCCCGGTGATTTTTATGGCCACGTTGTCCAGTACCTTCGATAAGGTCAGAGGGTTTGCTCTCGGAGCGGTAGATTACGTTACCGAGCCGATTCAGGCCGAGGAGGTTTTAGCCCGGGTCAGGACTCATCTGACCATTCAGAACCTGCAAAGGAGTCTGGCCGAGAAAAATGCGCTCCTACAGGAGGAAATCGCCGAGCGTGAGAAACTCATTGCGGAATTAGATGCCTTTGCCCACACGGTAGCCCACGATCTCAAAAACCCGTTGGGGGTGACCATTAATTATGCTCAATTTCTGCAGAGATATCATGTCAAGATGTCGCCTGAAGAGTTACAAAAATCTTTGGATACGATCATGCGGAATGGGCAAAAGATGAACAATATTATTAGTGAATTGCTACTGCTGGCTGGCGTACGTAAAGAAGAAGTAGAGTTGGAGCCTATAGACATGGCCAGCATCGTTGCCGAAGCCCAAGATCGCCTGGCCTACATCATTGAGGAATATCAGGCCGAGGTTATTGTACCGGATGAGTGGCCGGTAGCTTTGGGGTATGGTCCGTGGGTAGAGGAGGTGTGGGCTAATTATCTTAGCAATGCCATCAAGTATGGGGGGCAGCCGCCTCGGGCGGAACTGGGAGCTACTGTCCAGCCGGACGGCCTGGTACAGTTCTGGGTACGAGACAACGGGCAGGGGCTGACGCCGGAGGAGCAAGCCCAGTTGTTCGTCCCCTTTACCCGCCTGGACCAGGCCCGGGCCGAGGGACATGGTCTGGGCCTGTCCATTGTGCAGCGCATTGTTGAAAAATTAGGAGGAAAAGTCGGCGTCGAGAGTGAGGGGGGGCCGGACCAGGGCAGCGTTTTTAGCTTTACCCTATCCCCAGCCGGTGGCAACGATGCCGCTGACCTGGACGCATAATTTGTAACTGCCTACCCTCATGTCATTCCGAGGAGCAGAGCGACGAGGAATCTCCGAAACTTTGGGCCAAAAGAGGTCTACCCTGTGCCCCTTGGGTATTTACCAAAACCTTGGGGATTCTTCACCTGTTCAGAATGACATGGTAGGTAGTTACCATAATTTTATACAGAAATATTATGCTATTAGCGGTAGCTCCTAACCCAACGCTTGATCGAATCCTGTACGTACCTCGCATGGTGGTGGGGGATGTGCATCGGGCCACCAAAGTCCATTTGACAGCAGGCAGTAAAGGGGTGAATATCGGCCGCGTGACCCGTATGCTGGGGGATGAGGTGTTGGTAACCGGTCCTCTAGCAGGACAGACGGGTCAAATTTTTGCCAATCTGGCCCTGGCCGAAGGGTTGCCTACCGATTGGTACTGGTTGAACGCAGGCGAGACCCGCACCTGCCTGTTGATAAACCATGATACTGGTGATGCGACGGTCATCAACGAGCCAGGACCCACTGTATCGCTCGCAGACTGGGCCGGCTTGGTCACTCATGTGAAGCGTTTGGCCCAAAAGGCACGAGCCGTGGCTTTGGCCGGGAGTTCACCGCCGGGTCTCGAACCACAGTCACTCGGCAGGCTGGCTCGGGTGCTGGTGGCCTCTGAGCGAGCCATTTACGTCGATACCAGTGGAGCGGCTTTGACTGCCATATTGGCCCAGCCCGAGGGATTGTGTATCAAGGTCAATCAATTGGAATTGGTCGCTGGCCTGGGATTGGCACTTGGGAATCAAGCCATTGATCGCCTGGTGGAAGCCGGCCAAATGCTGCTGGATCGAAGGGCAGCGTTGGTAGTGGTGACACTTGGCAGCCAGGGGGCACTGGCCATTACGCCGACCGGCGCTTGGCAGGCCAGTACGCCGCCGGTTGAACTGGTCAGCACGGTGGGCAGTGGGGACTCGCTGCTGGCCGGCTTGATCGTGGCTCGCCTGGCAGGGCAATCGCTTGAGGCCGCCCTGGCCTTTGGGGTGGCTTGCGGGTCGGCCAACGCCATGACCGATTTGCCGGGCCGGTTTGAACGGAACCAGGTTGAGATGTTGCTGAAGCGGGTTAGTGTTACCAGACTTTAGATCAATTGTTTCGCATAGTCATAAAGTTATAAAACAATGTCAATCAACCTGCTTCACCACCTCCTGAATCGTCTGAACCATCAACAGCATCCGCGTTAGATGGAGGTGTATCCGATTGAGATACCCTTTTCTCCACGAGTAGTTTTAAGTTTTCTAGTGAGCCGGCGATCATCTCTTCGAAGGCCCCGTTGCCTGTCAGACGAATCAGGAGTGAACTGAGTGAGAAGCCACCCGTTAATTCCCAATCAACCGTCCAGGTGACTGTTGTGCTGTCGCCACTTGCTTCCAAATCGAAAGTGTTGATTTGAGACATCTGCAAGGGAGCATTCTCCATCTCTTGCAGTTCGTAGACCAATTTTTGACCTGGTTCCCAAACGGTGACCTTTTGGGTGGCTACTTGCCCGTCTTTTGAGACACCAATCCAGATTGTGCCCGGTCCTTCCTTCTGGTCGCCGCCATATTTACTTTCAACCGGATAGGGAAAACGGCCTTCGGTGTAAGCCCAGTCCGGCAGGTAAATGACATCAGATAAAATTGCCCAGATCTGCTCCGGTGTCGCTTTGATTGTTTCAGAATAACTTACATGCCCCATGATTTCACCTCGTGTTGTTTCTGGTAAATTTATCTTTCTGTAGAGAAGGCATCCCTATGCCCGCCCCCGCATGGGGATGCGGGGTCTACAAAAAGAAAATTCCTGTCATATAAATTTGTCTCTCTGTAGAGAGGGCATCCCTATGCCCGTCCCCGTATGGGGATGCGGGGTCTACAAAAAGAAAATTTCTATTATGATAGCTTGATCGTTAGCAACGGTCAATCAGACCATTATACTATTACAAGAGAAAAGAGGTTGCAACTTATGCGAATGATTTTACAGCGCGTTCGGCGAGGATTTGTAACGGTTGATGATCAAGTTGTAGGTGAAATAGGGGCAGGGTATGTGATTTTACTGGGGATAACGCACCAGGATAGTTATGCGGAAGTAAAGAAGTTGGCGGAGAAGACAGTACATCTACGCGTTTTTGAGGATGAACAGGGCAAAATGAATCTGTCTGCCCTGGATACTGGGGCAGAGATGCTGGTTGTCTCACAATTTACCCTGTTCGCCGATACCAAAAAAGGGCGACGACCCAGTTTTACCCGAGCCGCGCCCCCGGAAGTAGCGGAGCCATTGGTGGCTCGATTTGTTGATGATTTACGCGCCTTAGGTGTCAAAAAAGTGGAAACCGGTGTTTTTGGCGCTCACATGCGGGTCCATATTGAGAATGATGGACCGGTAACTATTATTTTGGATACAGATGAGTTGTAATTCGTGACTACTCCCTACTCCATACTGGGTACATATAGCTTGGCGGTGTACTCCTTAATCATGCGGGTCATACTGAATTGGGGCGCAATCATACGGATAGACTCCTTAACGAACTTCGTCCACTTATAAGGAATGCCTCTCGTATCACGTTCGTAAAAAGTGGGCACAATTTCATTCTCTAAAATTTCGTAGATTGAGGTAGCGTCGGCATGGTTTTGAGCCGCCTCACTTTCATATTCGGCTTCAGGGTCGCCAATGGCCCAGCCGTTTTTGCTGTTATAGCCTTCAGCCCACCAGCCATCCAAAATAGAGAAGTTTGGCGTACCGTTCAGACCAGCTTTTTGGCCACTGGTGCCGCTGGCCTCCATTGGACGGCGAGGCGTATTGAGCCACACGTCCGCTCCGGCCACCATATAACGGGCCACGTTGATATCGTAATCCTCAAGGAAAACCAAATGGCCGGCCAGACCCGCCTCGTGGGAACGGTGATATACTTCCCGAATGAACTCTTTCCCCGGTTCATCCCGGGGGTGGGCCTTACCGGCAAAGATGAATTGCACCGGGCGACTGCCGTCTCCATAGACAATACGTTTCAGACGTTCCGTGTCGTGGAAAATCAAGGTCGCTCGTTTGTAGGTGGCAAAGCGACGGGCAAAGCCAATGGTCAGAGCTTTGGGATTTAATAAATTAGCCGTGGCCTGGATTTCATTCGGATGCCTGCCCAGGCGAGTCAGCCGTTGGCGGGTACGCATACGCACAAAATCAATCAGTTTGGCCCGTAATTGGTTCATCACTTCCCACAACTCTTCATCGGGAATATACTCAATCCCGTTCCACATTGTCTGATCATTAATCCGTAACACCCAGTTTTTGCCCAGATACCGGTCAAACATGGCCTTAAGCTCCGATGCCAGCCAGGTTTCGGTATGGATACCATTGGTCACGTGGGTGATCGGCACTTCATCCACGCTTTTATTGGGCCAGAGCCAACTCCACATTTTCCGGGATACTTCGCCGTGTAGCTTACTGACCCCGTTGTATCGCCCCGACATTTTCAGGGCCAGTACGGTCATGCTAAAACTTGGACCCCAACTTTGGTCTTGCCGGGCCAGGTTTAAAAACGCTTCACGGCTGATTTTGAGAAGTTTGTGCCATTCGGGGAAATAGCGGTCAATCATGTGAAAAGGAAAAGCATCATGACCGGCAGCGACCGGGGTGTGAGTGGTAAAAACAGAGGTTTTGCGAATGATTTTCTGGGCCTCGGCAAAGCTCAACCCGTTTTCGACCAAATCCCTGGCCCGTTCCAGGACCAAAAAGGCCGAGTGTCCTTCGTTCATATGAAAGACAGCCGGTTCAATCCCCAGGGCTCGTAGAGCTCGCACCCCCCCAATGCCCAGCACCATTTCTTGAGCCAGGCGCATCTCTTCATCACCACCGTAGAGCCGGGCTGACAGTTCGCGGTCTTCGGGAGCGTTGGGATGGATGTCGGTATCCATCAGATAGATAGGGACATTACCGACCTGAATTTTGTAAACTTTAGCGTAAACGCGCCGATTAGGCAGACCATTACGGGCTGGTAAGCCGACCGAAACCACTACCTCTTTGCCATTGCTGGTGAAGGCGGGTTGAGCCGATACTTCGGCAAAACGCACCTTTACGTAAATAGCTTCTTGATCGCCGTTTGGGGTGATGACTTGTTTGAAATAGCCCTGTGGATATAAAAAGCCCACCCCAATAAAGGGTAATCCCAGATCGCTGGCTTCTTTGGTATGGTCACCGGAAAGAATGCCCAGGCCACCGGAATAAATCGGTAAACATTCGTGCAGCCCAAACTCGGCTGAGAAATAGGCAATGGGTTTGTCGATTTTATCGCCGTAAGTTTCTTTAAACCAGGTCTTATCAAATACTTGATACTCGTCAAAAGCGGTTAAAACATTATGGTAGGCTCGAATAAAGTCCGGGTCGTTGGCTGCGTCATTTAAAGAGAATTGTCGTACCTCGCGTAAAAATAGAACGGGATTGTGATAAACATCTTCCCAGAGGCGGGCGTCAATGCGGCGAAAAATATCCTGGGCTTCTGGATGCCAGGACCACCATAAGTTATAAGCTATTTCTACCAGGCGGATAATACGATCTGGAATGGGCGTAAATCCAACGGATTTGATCAATTCCTCATCTCCTCTCGATTATCAAAATAATCTTGTTTAGTGATGCATACTTTCACTATTTTCGGATAGACATTTTGTTTGATGATTAAATTGTAGTCTGAGTTTGAGAAATTTTCAAGTATCACACCACTATATATTGTGTTATGGTGGTATTTTTATCCTATATTTTGTGGATAAGGGGGGTCAATTGTCAATTGTCGAGCGGCTCAGCGTGCACAGGGCCGCAATTTCATCGCGATGGGCTCGCTCGTGGCGGTAGGGAACACGCAAGACGCTGGCCAGGGTTACCGGTGTACCCCATACGGGATGAGAACCAACTCGGTTGAGCGACTCTGCGGAAATATCATCAAGCAAGGCCAGCAGTGCCTGGCGCGTCTCTTCCAGGGCGCGGATGGTCTTCGCCCAGGTATAGCTGGCCCGCTTGGCGATCTCGCGGTTGTTCCAGGCATCTTGATTGAAGGCCAGGTCGTAACAAAGGGGAGAGATGGGGCAATCTTCATTTAGAATGCGATGGGCAAAATGAATAACCGACTCTTCCACAGCTACCAAATGGGCTACGTGGTCTTTCACGCTCCAGGCGTCAGGCCGGGGCCGATAGTGGGCAGTTTGCTCATCGATCTTGCTGATGAGTTGCCAGGTATTCCGGCGGCTTTCATATAACTTTTGCCGAATATCGGCGATGGGTGAACGGGCCATCAAAACGCTTTCCGTTGCGTTACGGCTTGGCCGCCCTACATTTTTTCGTTAAGTGGCACTGAGTCTGGCCCGGCGACGACTCCACCACCAGATAAATACCAGCAAGAGAAATAGAGCGATCAGCACAATAATGACCGGTACCAGGATAGCCAAAATGGTGCCGATTAGGGACAGAACATCCTCAATAATGCTGACGGCCCAATTCCCTGTACCAGCCGTGGTGGCCGTTACGGCCGGCCGGGCCACAGATTTTGCGGCATGGACACCGCCGGCCAGAACCAGCCCGGCGATGAAAGCCAGGACCGGATGCAGGTCGCCGACGGTTCCGGAGCCGGCAGCAAAAAGAATGGCTCCGGCGATCGGACGACCAACCGTTTGAATGACGTCGTTCAGCGTGTCAACCGCCGGAATTTTATCCACCGTCATCTCAATCAGCAACAGCACCACCAGCGTGCCGATGATCCACCAATTGGTAAGCACGTTCCAGGGCTCATTCAGGTTCAGCAAGTTGGTGTATTTGGCCGTTAAGGCCACAATAAGCAGGGGTAAATAGGCATTCAACCCTGCTGAGGCCGACAGCCCAAAGGCTGTGGCTATGTTTGAAAAGGCTTCGATCATTCCAAAATCTCCTTTCTCTCGCCCTATTCAACAGCGAAGCCTGTATAATAGTGTAGTTTCCACGGACGAAAACCGAGAATTCCTAAGCGACAGCTTCTTTATGCATCCCAATAGAAATTACCAACTGCTCATTTCCTTTCTGGTTGGGTTGTCTTGTCGCCACGAGCATCAATCGACTTCCGTCATCAAAAGTTAAATCAAGACCGACACCGCCCCGGATTGAACCAATATCTACAATGCGCTTACCGGACACGAGGGGAACAAGCTCTGACCATGGTATCTCAAAGCCAGGTTCGGGAATCAGTACAATCGGACGCTCATCCTGTTCATGCGCCAGCTTGACAGCAAGATCCAGATTAGCCCTCAATAGTTCCGGGGCCTCTCCGGGTAAGTTGATAACCCGAGCGTTTTGAGGGATCCACTCAAAAGTCTCGGGAGCCTCAACCTCTTTCAAGAGACGCTGTTTTGTCAGTTCGAGATTATGTTCGAACATCTATTTTGCCCGTTACACTGGACTGGCAGCTTTACGAGCTAGTTGACCATAAAGATTGCCGGCTACTAAAACTGACCAGAAACCGGTAAAGAAGACGCCAATAAGACATAGTATGACGCCGAAACCAGCAATAAGTCCGGCTACCCAACTCAATAGAACGGCTATAATATAGTCGCCAATATTGCCGGTGATAAAGCTGAAGATTTCACCAAATTGAAACGCAGAGCCAAGTGTGTCATATTGAGCATATCGGATCAGGGCAGCCGGGAGTAAGGCACTGCCTAACAGGCTCAGGATGATTTGCAGGCAACTCAAACAGACGGAAACATAGGCCAGGGTTTCAGCTATATCAGGGTCAAGCTCGGGGGCAGCAATATTTGCCCCGGCCGAGGCGCAAGAAACAAGAATAGCGGGTAGATTGTAGGCCAGGCCAATGACAAAAACGATCAAGCCTTTAGAAAATAAATAGCCAAAGTCAGTCCATTCCGGCAAGGGGAGCGGTCGCCCATCCCGGACATTTTTTAGAGTTTCAAGCATGTAACCGCTAATCGGCAGAAACAGGGCCAGACCAATTAAAATGGGCGATAAAATAAGGGCCCCCAACGTAATTCCCCCGCCAATCGCGATTTTCTTGATCCAATCTTGGTCATCAAACATAAATGTAAAAGCAGACCCAATGTCCATGAGAATGAAACCTCCGTTGTTTATAAAAAATTAAATTTGTATAGCAAGCCTAAAAACCCGGTTTTTTCGCTTGAAATTTATCATCCTTGGCAAACAAAAGTGACTTTTCAGCGCAAATTGTTTGCTCAAACCGTGAAAAACCGGGTTTCTCCACAAAACTGTTCGGTAGTGAGATTGAATTATCGGGGAGATGGAGTACCAAGCTCCTCAACGATATTAGAGAACACTTCGCCTATAGCAGGTCCTAGCAGTAGCAAGATGGCAATCACACAAATCGGCATTAGGATAAAGACCACTGCCACGACCGCCCAAATCCAACCACCGTCGGGGTCAGACGGCACAAAGGTTACGTTGTCCATCGGGGAGAATTGCGTCTCTTTGCGTACAACGTAAGTGCCGGCGATTTTATCGTGCCACCCTTGTCGCTTGCTATCAAAAGCGATCCAAATAAAACCCAATGCCAGCACTAGGCCGCTGATGATATAGCCGATGTAGCGAAGAATAGCCTTGCCCCAGGTAACCGGTGTACCATCAATACCGATCACTTTGATGCCCATAGCCATTTTGCCGAGCGTTTGTCCCGTTGTGGCCCAGAATACGACGAAATAAGCCAAACCAATTAATAAGCTCAGACAATTGACCAGGAGACTGGCCGCATTGGCTATGTCTTCACTGCCGGCACTGGCTAGCAGGGCAATAAGTGCACCAAATACACCACCGATAATACCGCCTACAATTGATAAAACAATCGAGTCGATAATATAAGCGACAAGCCGCCGACCAAAGCCAATCACCTCTACGGTTTGGCTGGCTACACTACCAAAATCCTGATTGAAGTTCATAATAACCCTCCCCTAATCAAAATAAATTTTTGTGGCAATTATTTATTTAGAGTCACTCCATTATACCAAACCTACCCCCACCTGACAATAGTCTCTTTGAAACTCGTTGTTTGACGAAGGTCGAACGTCCGTGCTATACTCAAGGTGATACCTCATTTAACTATACGTAATTGATGAGGCAAAGTTTCATATATTTATTGCCCAAGAAAATGATGAACGTGGAATGATGAATGCGGACTGATGAACGATAAGTAAATCAAAGAAAAATTCATCACTTATCATTCATCATTCCTCATTTTTGTTAAAGGTTCACCACCGTGCTAATTGAATTAAACATCGCTAATTTTGCCATTATCGAAAAATTGGTTTTCTTTTTTCATCCCGGTTTTAACGTGTTGACCGGAGAAACCGGAGCCGGTAAGTCCATTATTATTGATGCCGTCACCATGCTTTTGGGCGGGCGGGCCGATACGACCTTTATTCGGGCCGGCAGTGACCGGGCCCGTATTGAGGGTATCTTCCGCATGTCTGATAATTTACGGGTGATCGTTGATCCTATTCTGGAGCAGGAAGGATTGGAGGGCGACGATCCAGATATCCTGGTTTTGGGTCGTGAACTGCGTAGTACCGGCCGCAGTTTCTGCCGGGTGAATGGTCGGACGGTCAGTTTAGGTATTCTGCAAACCGTGGCCCAACCACTGGTTGATATTCACGGCCAGAGCGAACACCTGAGCCTGATGCAAGTTCGTCAGCATCAACGCTTTTTAGACCGCTATGCCGGGCTGGATAGCCAGCGGGAAAGCCTGGCGGTCGAGGTCCGCCAACTACGTCGGGTGCGTCAAGAATTGGCAGATCTATTGCAAAACGAGCAACGTCTGGCCCGGCGTATGGACCAACTGGCCTTTCAGGTCGAGGAGATCGAAGCGGCTAATCTTAAGCCTGGGGAGGAAGCTGAATTAAATGTTGAACGCAATCGCCTGGCCAATGCCGAACAACTCAGCCAGTTAACCGGCGAACTCTATCGTCTGCTGGTCGAAGGTGATGGCGAGGAACAACCTTCAGTCACAGATTTGTTGGGACAGGCCACTCGTATTGCTAACAGTCTGGCCAAGCTCGATGAAACCTGGACGGAACACCACCAATCGATTAATAATTTGACTTATCAGTTTGAGGACCTGGCCCGGACGGTTTGGGATTACAGTGAAAACATAGATTTTAATCCCGTTCGCTTGCAAGAGGTCGAAGAGCGCCTCGGTCTCATTTTTAACCTCAAGCGCAAATATGGCCACTCAATTGAAGAAATTATTCAATTTGGCCAGAAAGCGCAGGCCGAGTTGGAGACTCTGAGCCATAGTGAAGAGCGGATCGAACGCTTGTGTGAGGAAGCAGAGGCGTTGCGCCACAAAATTGGGCAGTTGGCCCTGGCCCTATCTACTGCTCGCCGCCAGGCTGGTCAAACCCTGGCCGATGGGGTGATGGCTCAATTGGCCGACCTGGGTATGGAGCGAGCTGATTTTTCGGTCGAGATCAAGTGGGCCGATGATCCCGATGGTGTTTACGTTGATACAGGTGAAGATGACCTCAGAACTCTGGCCTTTGATGAGCGGGGAATTGACCGGATCGAATTCTTGATTTCCCCCAATCCGGGCGAGCCACTCAAGCCGCTGGCCAAAATAGCCTCCGGCGGTGAAACCAGCCGGATCATGCTGGCTCTTAAAACTGTTTTGGCCGTTGCAGATGAAACTCCGACCCTCATTTTCGATGAAATTGACCAGGGGATCGGTGGACGTGTTGGAGGAGTGGTCGGTCATAAACTGTGGGAGCTGGCTCACCAAAGTGAACATCAGGTTTTGTGCGTTACCCATCTACCTCAAATTGCCGGTTATGGTGATAGCCATTACCATGTGACCAAGCAAGTCGAGGGTCAACGTACCCAAACCTATATTCGCACCTTGGCCGGTGATGATAGAGTTGAAGAGCTGGCCCAAATGCTCGGCACGCCCAGCGACAGTACCCGCCAGAGCGCCCGCGAGATTTTGAACCAGGCCGCAGCAGTACAATGAACAATGAATAATTAGCAATTAACAATGAGAAATGAACAATGAATGTTTAGACCATTGATGATTACTCATTGCTCATTGATAATTGATTATGTATTATCGTCCTAGAGAAAAAAAACGTAGTGCATTATTAACTTTTATTTTGTCCCTGCTCTTAATCGTCATGTTGGGGGTGCTGGCGGTGCTGCTGGCTATGTACGTTGGTTATATCGAATTTGAACCGCCGGCCCTGGCCAACCAATTTGGCCCAACACCCACCCCAACCCGACCGGCTGTCCTTTATATTGCTGATGGCGACACCTACTTTGCCGGGGGGAAACTGTATGAGGCCATTGCTGCTTATGAGCAGGCTATTCAAATAGACCCCAGTAACGATATCCCCTACATGCGTCAATCACGTTTATTGGTTTATACCCGCCATACGGCCAAAGCTGTTGAACGTGCTGCCCGGGCCGTTGTCCTTAATCCCACCAGCCCTGAAAACCTGGCCTACTATTGCCGGGCTCTGGATTGGGAAGCTCGCTACAGTGAGGCTTTTGATGCCTGTTCGTGCGCGATTGAATTAGACCCGTCTTACGCCGAGGGGTATGCCTTTCTCTCGGAAGTGTATGCTGACCAGGGCGATTGGTTTTCGGCCCGCACGACTGCCCAACAGGCCATTGATACCACTTTTCAAAGCATGGATGCCCACCACAATATGGGATATGCTATGGAAGTGCAGGGACGCTATGGCCAGGCAGTCGATTCCTACGAGAATGCCATTAAACTTGCCCCCAATTTAGGCCCGCTCTACGTTGATGCCGGGCGGGCTCATTACTGGCTGGGGGATTTTGAGACCGCAGCCGACCGCTTCAAAAAGGCGATCAAATTAAATCCGTTGGATCCGGAAGCCTACAACTGGTTGGGCTGGACCTATTATACGAATGGTGAGTATACTCAAGCTATAGACGCTTTGGAGCAGAGTATCGGCGTGGATCCAACTTATGTCAGCCAGCGGGGTACCAGCGCCTGGGGACACCTGAGCCTCGTTTACTATACCCGTCAGAATTTTGAAAAGGCCATCGAGTTTTTCCCGAAAGCGATTGAGCTGTCCGAAGGAGAGTTTTTGCGTCGCGCTCGTCAAGTTGAGGTATACACCGATATTCAAACGCTCACCGGCCCGGAGTCTATCCCCATTTTGCGGGGAAGGTTTGCGATACCAGATGATCGCGACAACTTAAGATATATAGCCACACTTCAGCCCGTCAGTTATGAGTCTGACCTGGAGGTGGATTCTGAGCAGTCGTGTGCTGCCTCAATTGTGCAATCTATTCAAAACGAAGCAATTCTCTTAGGACCGACCCAATCTTTGACCTTTACCCAAATTTTTAGCCAGTCCACCGGCATCGCCGAGCTGAATCTGACCAGTGGTAACCTTTTTCTTGACCTCAAGGCGCTACCTCAACCTGAAACAACACCCTATGAAATTAAAGTCAGCTTTTGGCCCAACCGGACCGACAGCGTCGGTTACTTTCAACCCGATGGTAATCAAAGAGCGCAGGTTAACATTCAGTTTGAGGAAAAATTACTGGCTCCGGTCGAATATTATTATGAGCTGGGACTGGCCTATGCCTATATGGACCCTCCCTTATGCAAGCAGGCAGTGCCCTGGCTTTTAAGGGCCTTGGAGATAGATAGCTCAGGTTACAATCCTGCTTGGGCTGGCTTGCGCGTTTGTCCCAGTTCCAATTCACCTCCCACGCCTATCCCCACCCCAACCCCCTTGCCTGAAGAAGAGCAATAAAAAAAGTATGATTTGACGTCAGTAGTCCATAAAGCTGACTGCTGAAGGCTGATAGGTGAGCGCTTACCTTCTGTCGTCCAGCACGGCTACGCCCGGTAGGGTTTTGCCTTCCAGAAATTCCAAACTGGCCCCGCCACCGGTTGAAATGTGGCTCATCTTATCTGCCAAACCGGATTGCTCTACTGCTGCCGCGCTATCACCGCCGCCAATAATGGTGGTCGCTTCAGGTAGCTCGGCCAGAGCGCGGGCGATGGCAAAGGTACCTTGGGCAAAGCGCGGAAATTCAAACACGCCCATTGGACCGTTCCAGACCACGGTTTTGGCTGCTGCCAGCCGGTTGGCAAAGTGAGCAATCGTGGCCGGACCGATATCAAGAATCATCCACCCCTCGGGGACCTCATCTACTGGTACCACCTGAGCTTCAGCGTCGGCCTTGAACTCGGCAGCAATGATACAATCGACTGGCAAAATTAGCTTATCGGCATAGTCAGCCAGCAGCTTTTTGGCCGTGTCAATGGCCTCTTCCTCTACCAACGAATTGCCTACGTCAAACCCCTGGGCCACAAAAAAGGTGTTGGCCATACCTCCTCCGATCAGCAAGGAGTCGACTTGAGATAATAAATTTTCAATAACAGCAATCTTGTCGGAAATTTTGGCCCCACCCATAATGGCTAAAAAGGGCGGAACCGGATTAGCCAAGGCGCCCCCCAGGTATTCCAGTTCCTTCTCCAGCAAGAAACCGGCCACAGCCGGACGTAACGTGTCGGTTACCCCAGCGGTCGAGGCATGGGCTCGGTGAGCACTACCAAAAGCATCGTTGACGTACACCTCGCCTAAGCTGGCCAGTTGAGCGGCAAAAGCAGTCTCATTTTTCTTTTCTTCTTTGTGAAAGCGCGTGTTTTCCAACAGGGTGACATCGCCGGGTTGCATGGCCTTAACAGCAGCCTCTACTTCTGGTCCGACACAATCGTCCAATTTTTTGACCGGTTTGTCCAGCAATTCGCTTAGTTTTGCCGCTACCGGGTCCATAGCAAATTTTGGATCAGGCCCTTCTTTGGGCCGTCCCAGGTGACTCATCAGCACCAGACTGGCTCCGTGATCCAATAAATATTGAATTGTGGGCAGGGCCGCCCGAATGCGACGATCATCGGTGACCTGGCCGCCCTCCATCGGCACGTTAAAATCAACTCTTACCAAAACGCGTTTACCCTTGACATCAACATCTTTGATTGTTTTTTTATTCATCAATTTTTCCTTTCAATTCAAATCAGAAATTGAAAATAAGACTTGTCCAGAAATAACCTCGTACTTTGGAAGATTCAGTAGATCCAAATTTGAGGAGCCAGCACGCCTACGTGCGGCACGCTTCGCAGTCGGCACGTAGGCGTGCCTCACTCCGCAAAAATTGGATCCACTGAAGATTAGAGATTGGAGATCAGAGATTAAAAATCGTATCCCATATCCCATAACTCTCATTCCACCGGAACGGGTGCGAATAGGGGATTGCCCGATCCGGACAGAATAAGCTCGACATGACTAAAGTCTTCTAAATCAGCGTTGAAAAAATAAAGCACATCCAGGGTGCGATTTTCAGAATCACTGTTTTCTAAACGGAAACCACTGCTGGTGACAATTAAATTGCGCTTCGGAATGCTTAAGCGCAACTGTTCCCGCAAATAGACTAAAAATGGCTCCAGATCTGCTCCCTGGAAGAGACTGGCGGGCAATTGGCGCAGAATGAGTTGCATCTCGACCTGGCGGGGAGAGGAGTTAGGCACTTGTGTGGCCTGCACCGGGATGATCTCAAAGCTGATCTGCTTATCCTGATAATCCAATACCGCGTTCAGGACGACCCAAGCCTGGGCGGTGGCCGTAGCGGCGGCAATTGCGGCCGGGTCAACTATTGGCGAGGGCACAGGAATGAGGGCAATGCCACCAATCTGGCTGATTTCCAATAGATATTCTTGCCTGGGTTGGCTGGTCTCACGGTCGTAAAGCAAGATTTCCGATTTTAACAATGCTCCTGTTTCATCGTCTACCCAGAGCGTACCGCGTAAGGCTATAGGGAAGTCTGTTGGTTCTTGGCCAAACGCTTCGGCGATTTCGGTTACGATATATTGCAGTTTATAGCGGGTAGCTGGTCGATTTTGAACTCTTTCGTGGCCAACTTCGTTAGGTACGACGGCAAATTGAGTCAGTAGTTGCACCAGATTCTCCACCGGTCCCGGAGTGGCCAGCAAGACTTCCTGGCTGGCTTGTTGGGCCTCGGTGGGGGTAACAGCGCCTAAATCTATCCAGCCCTCATATTTTTCCTCAAATACATAAGTGTGACCGTCAACAAAATAGAGCTCATGCTGCTGATCATTGGGGACTTGAGTCAGAGTGTGAACATTCCTTTTGACGTCGTACTCACTGATCGTAATCTGGCTGGTACGACGGCCAGCACTGTCCAGCTCAATACGCTGGCTTTCCAGGCGATAACTGGGCAACGTCTGGATTTTTTCATAGGCATCAGCAGCCAGGTGGCTACTTTCATCGATAATGGCTGCCCCGGTAGCTAACGCTTGGCGCTGCTGGTTTAGCTCTCGCAATCGGTCCACTGGTCCACAGGCCAGAATCAGCAACAACAGGACAGCTATGACCATTCGTTGTTTTCGTATCCATAGAAGCGGACTCATCACTGTGTGCCCCTGACCAGCCCCTCAGTATAGCCGGTCGTTCGCTCCAATTTTACTCTGACCGGTCACAAAGCACAAAAAAACTTGAATTGTTGTCCATATGTACAAAAAAGGGTTATACTAGCTAGTATAAAACGTAAGCAAGGCATCCCTATGCCTTGCCGTTGACACATAGGTATGCGCCAGCTACAGTTTTGCACCGAGTACTATACTAGACATATTGTTAGAGTCGTGTAGGAGGCAACTTATCATGATCGGCGGTGGAATAAGTCTACAAATCTCTGAAGTACCGGCAAAAATTGTGATGGATCAATTTTTATTAGAGGCCAACGTGAGATCGGTTGGGGTGTTGGATACCAGTCTAAACAACGAGGATTACGACTATGTTACAGTTCTTGGCGTGGTGGCCACGCCGTGGTATCAAACCAATCCGGTTCAACCGATGGGCTATTCCGAGGGCATTCTAAAAATTACAGATATTTTGATGGTCTACCCGGTGGACTCGGAGATGCAACAGAGAATTCAAAAGATGCCCCATTCTGAGCCAGTCGTTTTATATGCGGGGCCTTTTGCCATCCACGCCAACCTGACCATGGGTGCAGATATGAGCTTGTCAGAAGCAATGGAGGCTTTGGAGAAACGATTCCTGACCATCACGGATGTTTCTTTTTTTCCCATGTTCCCGGCCAATGCTGCCCTGCCGGATGTTATGCCCATTGCCTTGTTGAACCGAGCCAAAGTATCGCTCTACCATGGCGTTCAAGAATAAGAGCAATACGCACGTTACCTGCTTGATACTTGTTGACACGGAACACGTTTTTTATCGACTGCGGTCTACCCCAACCCGGTCGCAAAACTGGCTCACCGGACACCGGCTGCACCAGGGCGAAACGGGCGTACACAGGTTTTGACCAAAGCTGACCAGCCAGCCGTTGTACTCGATCCAATATTCCGGGGGTAGTTTTTCACGTAGGGCAAATTCTGTCTGCTCCGGTGTTTTGGTTTGAACGTAACCCCAGCGGTTAGAAATGCGATGAACGTGAATATCGACGCAGATGCCCGGTTTATTGAAACCGGCGGTAAGGACCAGGTTGGCCGTTTTGCGCCCCACCCCCGGCAGCTTGAGTAACTCATCCAGGTTGTCGGGGACGTGACCGTCGTAGTCGTCAATCAACTTTCGTGAGATAGCCACAATATTCTTGGCTTTATTGCGATAGAAGCCCACCGGATAAATCACCTCGGCAATCGCTTCCGGCGAATGGCGGACCATATCTCTGGGGTTATCGGCCAGGGCAAACAGTTTGGGGGCCACCTGGGCCGTCATCGTATCTTTGGTGCGCAGGCTGAGAATAGTGGCAATGAGAATCTGGTAGGGGCTTCGGTTCTCCTTTTTCCCCATTCCATCGACCAGGGCCGGTTGCCAGGCCTGGGCGCTTTGGCGTAAAGTCGCAATGACTTGGTGAATGTCTTGGTTTTTCATAAGCAGCTATTGTAACTTTGCCAGCGATAAAAGCCAAGTGGGAGTGTGAAACAAATATGAGGAACACCACCTCTGCTCCCCTACCCCTCTGCTCTTTACCCTGCTTTCTTCGCTTCGTAGCGGTTATTGGGTATCTTACCGTCGGGTCGAACGAGAAAACGCTCATACTCAAAGCCACCGCCGGTAAACTCCACATAAGCACCACCCTTGTGGGTCTCCAGCCGGACCAACGTCTTGGTGTGCAGGCCCTGCATAATTACCTGTAACTGCTGTTCCGAAAGCTCTGCCTCGTTTTGACGAAAATCGGCCAGCTTGTCCAAAAAGTTACTGAGCTTACGCAGATCGGCGGAGGACAGACCGGCAAAGTTTTGACTCAGAGCCACCATCTTCCGGGCCCATTGAACGGTAGTAAAATCGACTGGGCTAGCCATAGAAATGTATCTCCTCCCAAGCAAAGAAAGATGCTTTAGATTTTGGCCTACCTTCGCAGACACTGGCATAGTGCGTATTGCGTAAGGGAAATGAAACACGCAACACGCAACACGCAACACGCAACACGTGAAGTCTAACCACGTATTACACTTCACGCATCACGTTTCACGTTTCACGCACTAGCTTTTATCCGATTACTTTTTCCTGCCAAAAAGTCCTCTGGCAAAGCGGGACCGCCGGGGATTATTCACCGGCCGGTAGCCGGCTGGCAGGCGAGCCCCTTCAAACTTGGCGTTGCTGACATTTTCGGCCTGGGCTAAATCGGTGTCCCGCAGATCAGCCTGGGTCAGATTGGCGCAAAAAAGAATGGCTCGAGCTAGATGAGCCTCGGTGAAGATGGCTTGCCTGGCCTGGACCAGGGATAGGTCAGCCTGAGCCAGATCGGCCCGGGTCAAGTTGGCCTGGCTCAGATCGGCTCCATACAGGTCGGCCGAACGCAGGCTGGCCTCTACCAGACAAGCCCCCTTGAAAATGGCGCCAGCGGCAATGGCCCCGTGCAGGTCGGCCCCCGTTAGATCGGCCTGACTGAAATTGGTGCCGGGCATCGGTGCACCGACGAAGCGACAACCCCGCAGAATGGCCTGGCTCAGATCGGTATCCCGCAGCCAGGCCTGGGAAAAATCGAGACCGCTTAGATCGGCTCCGGAGAGGTCAAGCTGCTCCAGGCGCATCCCCCGCTCCCCGGCCGCATAGCGCCGGGCTAACTCAATATGTTCAGGATTAGCCACGTGCTTATTCAGACAGACGATAGATTTCGCCTGGTTTTTGCAAGCATTCAGCTTACCATTGGGCAATCTATCGGTATTTTCAACATAGTGGTGATTAGCAGAGTATAGCTTAAAATAAGTCCCAATTCAAGTTGCTGATTTTAAGCTGAGGGTGATTGTCAGCCAGCAGCAGGCGTGATACAATGACGAATGGCGAATAAGCGAATGGACAACCCATACCCAAAAAACGGGCACAGGCAGGGCAGGTGTGGCGAATGACGAACGACCAACCAACTAACCAACCACCCAACCAACCCCCTTGACCGCATTGCCCGTGCTGCCACCCTGGTTATGGTTCTGTTTGTAGCCAGCCGGGGGCTGGGCTTGCTGCGGGAGGTGGTCATTGCCCGCCAGTTTGGGACCAGTGCGGAGATGGACGCTTACCTGGCCGCTTTTCGCCTGCCCGATTTTCTGTTTTACCTCGTAGCCGGGGGAGCGCTCGGCTCGGCTTTTATCCCCGTTTTTACCGGCTATTTGACCGATCGTGATCTGCCCGGAGCCTGGCGGCTGGCCTCGGCGGTTATCAACTGGGTGGTCCTCATTTTATCGGTGTTGGGCGGCCTGGCGGCTGTTTTTGCTCCCTGGCTGGTGCGGACCTTCTACGGGGAGTTTACCCCGGCCCAGCAAGCCTTGACCACCGAATTAATGCGCTGGATGCTCATCTCCACGGTGGTTTTTGGCGTCAGTGGGGTCATGATGGGCATTTTGAACGCCCACCAGCATTTCTTCCTGCCGGCTCTGGCCCCGGTCATTTACAATGGAGCCATTATTTTAGGGGCGTGGCTACTCGGTCCTACCTGGGGCGTGCGGGGGCTAACGGCGGGGGTGGTGTTGGGCGCAACGGCCCATTTGGTGGTGCAGGTGCCGGGCTTAGTCCAGCAGCGGATGCGCTACCGGCCCACCTTGGCCCCCCGAGAAGCCAGCCTGCACGAGGTGGGTCGTCTGATGGCCCCCCGGACATTGGGCCTGGCCGCTGTGCAGTTAAATTTTGTGGTCAATACGATTTTGGCTTCTAGCCTGGCGGCGGGCAGCCTGACCGCGCTCAATTACGGTTGGATCATTATGCTGCTGCCCCAGGGGGTGATCGCCCAGTCGGTGGCCACGGCCCTCTTTCCTACCCTGGCCGCTTTGGTAGCCCGGAACGAGCGGGCCGAGATGCGGCGCATTTTCGGCATCACCCTGCGCAACATGCTATTTCTGACCCTGCCGGCGGCTGTGGGCCTGCTGATTTTACGGGAACCGATTATTCGCTTGTTACTAGAGCGGGGCGCTTTTGACGCCGATTCAACTGCCGCCACGGCCTGGGCGTTGAGTTTCTTCTCGTTGGGACTGATCGGGCACGCAGTCGTGGAAATCACCACCCGGGCTTTTTATGCCCTTAAAAACACTAAAACGCCGGTGGGGGTAGGGATCGTGGCCATGTTGATCAATATCGGTTTGAGTGTGGGTTTGATGTATCTCTTTACCCGGTTGGGCTGGCCGCCGCACGGTGGGTTGGCCCTGGCCAATTCGATTGCGGTTACCTTGGAGATGGTGGCCCTGCTCGTGTTGCTCCGTCCCCTGATGGGCGGTTTGGCCGAACCGGGGCTGGGTCAGGCCGTCGGTAAGATGAGCCTGGTGGCAGGAGGCATGGGCCTGGCCTTGTGGGCTTTAAAGCCCTTTTTGCCGGCCAATCCGACCTGGCTGGGCGGTCTGGTAGGTATTCTAGGGGGAGGGTTAGTGTATGTGGCCCTGGCCTATGTGATTGGATTGGAAGAACTGGCCGTCATCCGGCGGAAGGTGGGGGTAGTGGTCAGTCGTCAGTAATCAGTAATCAGTGGTCAGCCCCGTGCTCCCGTGGCTCATTTATGCCCCGATTATTTTCTTAATGAGTTGTAGAACAAGTTGCTAACTTGTTTGGGGGCAATTTAGCAAATTGCCCTACAAATGAAACACACCCAAATCAAAAGGGGTGACACAACTGTGTCACCCCTTATATCTGACCCGCTTTCCGACTAACTGATTACCGACTACTGATTACTGACCACTGATAACCGATCACTGATAACCGATCACTATAACTGACCACTGATAACCGACCACTGTCTACCCCCTCTTAGGCCCTTGTTCAGGTTCATCATCGGGTTCTGGCTCGTCGGGTGTATCGGGAGTGGGTTTATCTGTATCTGGTTCTTCGTCTGCCGGAGTTTCCTCGTCAGGGGTACCTTTGCCCTTGTCGGCTTCGGCCAGAGCCGCTTTGATTTTAGCCTTCAACTCGGCTTCGGAGGCGGGCATCTCGTCTTCAGCCACCTCCGGGGCGGGATCTGTCCAGTGAACGCCTGTCCCGAACGAAGAAGAAGGATACGAACCACCGGAGTATGAAGGGTAAGTCGGCGCCGGGTAAGGACGTGTACCGAAGCGGGTCAGTAAAACCGCGCCCAGGCCGGTCATCGTTAAGATGATCCCAACCAGGAAACCGGCCAGACCGAAGATAAAACCGATGCAAGGAATCTCCCCAATCACCGGCATCTTGGTCAACAGGGTCAGCACGGTCACGCCGAAGATGCTGGAAAAGATAAAGCCGGGCTGGGAACGTCCGCTGGCCACCAGCAGTCGCTCGCCGATGATTTGCCCAATCACAATCCAACCAAAGAGGGCGGCAATCCCCAGCAGGATGTAGGCCAAAATCGGGATAAAGGCCAGGCAGATGGTCAGCAGCAGCAGGAAGCCGACGGCCACAACAACCACCAGGGTGATTAAGCCTACCCCAAAACTCATCGGAGCCGATGTGGCCACGGTTTGGCGCACGTTGAGCATTTGCTCAGGCATAAAGGCGGCCGCTAACCAGCTTAGCAAACCCAGGACGACCACGAAGGCCATGGTGCGGACAATGTCGCCGACCACCCGGCTGATCCAGTGAAAAGGATTCGGCCACTCAAACGAGTCAGGGAAATCGGGTGAACCGGGAAAATCTGGCACAGATGGCGGTGTGGGTATAGGGGGCATATCGGGAATGACCTTCTCATTGTCCCAGTCAGAGTCATAATCGAAATTAAAATGATTTAACCTTCGTACTTGACCCTTGACCACTGCTCCCTCAGCTACGTCAGCCCGGCCGCCAATCAGGCCAATGTCACCTTTAACCACGGCTGTTTCACCCAGGTTGATATTGCCACCAATCATACCAATGTCACCCTCTATGGTGCCATCGATGTCGGCCCTGCCCCCAAACACGACCAGATCCCCTGTGATTTTGCTGGAAGCATCGACCTCGACGTTGCCCCCAAACACGACCACATCTTGATCCAGGGTTTGTTCACCTTCAACGGTGAGGTTGTCGCCAAAGACGACCTGGGCACCACCAGGTTCCTGCGCCAGGACCGGCGTGGCAAATATTGATAGTAAAATTAAGCTTAAGATTAGGGTTAAAATTGTTCTTTTCATCATTTTTCTCCATTTGCTATCAAGTATTACGGTGTGAGTTAGAATATCAGGTTAACGATTGGGGCGCTACGTTGAGCCAGAGCTCGCATGAGTCGCGCCCAGAGCCAGGTGATAATTATTCCAATTAAAAGGCAGCCCCAGAAAATGGGTTGCTGCATGGTCAAGAAACTGGCTTTCAAGAAGAGAGCGCCCACATTCAGAAAGAAACACAAGGTGTCGACCGATTCCATGAAGGTCACCAGCCATTGGTAAAACCAGCCCACATTAATCACCGAGACACTCACACTGACCAGCGTCAGACCGCCCAAAAGCCCCGCCAGGCCAAAAAGGAACAGGGTTCCGAGCAGAAGCGCCCCCAAGGTCAGCCAAATCTGCCACGGCTTGGCCACCCGGTGTCCAGCCAGCCGGGTTTCAAATCTTTGGGTGAAACCCGGGCTGGGGGCCACCATCTGTTTAGCCACCATGCGAAACAGGTGATCGACCTGCTGCATGGCCTGATAAGTTTGGTGGCAGACCGGACAGTCAGCCAGGTGGGCTTGCAGCTCGGCCACTTCGGTCGGGCTGAGTTCATTATCTAACCATAGAGAGATTTTTTCGGTAAAGTTATCTTTCGTCATAGGGTCTCTCCGTTACCATTGAGTTAGAGCCATTGATCCGGATCAACATCAGTGGGCCATTTTGGCCTTTCTTTTTCTACTTCTTGGGCGGCCTTGGCCAACATTTGTCGGGCTCGAAAGAGACGACTTTTAATAGCACTGACGGTCGTGTTGAGCGTTTCGGCGATTTCGTCGTAAGACATCTCGTACCAGTAACGCAGGATCGTGACCGCCCGGTAATCGGCTGGTAAAGTGTCGAGGAGCAGGTACAGGGTGTCGTGGGCTTCGTGTTTCAGGGTGGCTTCTTCGGGTTGAGGATCCGTATCGGGCAGCCAACGCCAGGGCGGCAGGTCATCCCAGGAAATCATTTGATAGCGTCGTTGCCGGAGCCGGTCGATGCAGTAATGGGAAGCGATAGACAAGAGCCAGGATGAGAATTTGCGGTCGGGATTGTAGGTCTTCAGTTTGGTATAGGCGCGCAAAAAAGCTTCTTGGGCCGCATCTTCGGCCTCCACCATATCGCCCAGCATGCGATAGCACAGGTTGTAAACGGGTCGCTGGTAAGCGTCGACGATGTGGCTAAAGGCTGCGCTATCGCCCTTTTGGGCGGCCAGGGCCCAAGCCTGTTCCTGGGCCTGCACTTCTGGTGTAATTTGCTTCTTTGTGACCGGTTCCGTTGCCACGGACGATGTCATAAGATTCTGTTGACCAAAAACTATAGTATTTGGCATGAGGCAGTTTGGAATTCCTTTTTTCTGTCTGCACCATGCTCTACGGATTATAACGTAAAAAGTTGCAAAGAAATAATAAGATCAGGTCATGTTTTTTTATGGAAACGGCATTCCCATCTTGCCTGGTGGTCTACTGACGACGTATTGCGTATTGCGTATTGCGTGGTCGGTTGGCTACTGTTCGTAGTCCAATTGGCAACATAAGACAAGGGCTTTGAGTGTCATCTCAAAGCCCTTGTTCTGCTTAAAGCATGTCTGGAAAATGTTTGTAGTGACGACTTATGAGGTTAAAAAATTAATCGGGTAATAGCATTTCACAAATATAACAACGGATTCGAGGATTTATCGGATCAAATCCGTTTAATCCCTATGATCCGTTGTTATATGCAACCCGACTTCAATGACCCGATTATTTTCTTAAGTGCTGTTAGTCGTTACTCCTACGCCATCAGCGGCAGCAGTATCTGCTCCTGGCTCACTTTGAGCGCTTTCTGACCGGGCAACGTACCCCGCAGACTCCACGGTCCGGTCCAGGTGATTTCAACGTTGACCAGTTGACCTTGCCAATTGGTATCCCCCTCATCTTCAAAGAAGACCAGCTTGTTGGTGCGAGTGCGACCTTTCCAGCGGCCTTTGTGTTTTTCTTCGACCAAAATCTCCACCGTGCGTCCCAGGAGTTTGGCATTGATCTCGGTCACAATCTGTTCCTGTAAGGCGTTGACGGCGTCCAGGCGACGTTTCTTCTCCTGGCGGGGTACGTCATCCGCCATCAGTTTGGCCGAGACCGTACCCGGACGCGGTGAATACATGGCCACGTGGCAGACATCCAGTTTCAACTCGGCCAGGGTGTCCAGGGTACGCTGGAACTGGGCCTCGGTTTCGCCGGGGAAACCGACAATGATGTCTGTGGCAATGGACACCTCGGGCATACGCTCCCGGATACGCCCAATGAGATCGTAATATTCGGCCATGCTGTACTCCCGTTTCATTCGCGCCAGGACAACATCATCACCGGCCTGGTTGGGGACTTCGATGTGCTCGCACACCTTGGGCAACTCGGCCACGGTGTCCAGTAATTCGTCGCTCATGTAGTTGGGATGACTGGTCAAAAAGCGAATCCGGTGCAGGTCGTCCATAGCGTTGATGGCCCGCAGCAGGTCGGGCAGGCGGGGGCCATCCGCTATGTCGTAGCCGTACCGGTCGACAATCTGGCCCAGCAGAGTCACCTCACGCACGCCCTGGGCGACCAGGCTGCGGATTTCGGCGGCAATTTCGCCCACGGGTCGGCTACGTTCCCGGCCCCGCCGGGAGGGGATGACGCAGAAGGTGCAAACGTGATTGCAGCCGTAAATAACAGGCACATGGGTGCTGACCAGGTTGTTTTGTTGGTGCAGGGGTAAAACCAGGGACAGGGCTTCGTCTTGCAATTGATGGCGATAGGCCAACTCAGTTTGCTCCTTCTCACGAGCCAGTAAAAAGTCAACCAGGGGACCGGGTTCGCTGGGCGGCATAAACACGTCCACGTGGGGGAAGGTTTTGGCCAATTTATGGCCACCTCTCACCCCCACCATGCAGCCCATCAGAGCGATAACTTTATGGGGCCTGGCTTCTTTCAGGGGCTTGAGGCTCCACAAGAAGCCGGTGGCCTTGTCCTCGGCGCTCTGGCGTACCACGCAAGTGTTGAGCACCACCACGTCGGCCTCCCGGTAGCTGGGGGTATAACCATAGCCCAGCTTCTCCAATTCAGATCCGACCCGCTGCGAGTCGGCCACGTTCATCTGGCAGCCGGCTGTCCAGATGTGGTATTTCATACATACTCCTTAATCAATCCAAAGGTAAGGGGTCAAGCGAATGCAAAGTTTTAATCTCGGCTGCACAACTTGGCCAGCAAGCGCAAAATTTCAATGTAAAGCCAGACCAAAGTCACGACTAGGCCAAAGGCGCGTACCATATTCAACATTGTAATGATACGTTGCGGAGTTTCAAAATTAGCCGCCTCAATTTCAGACCGCTTGGGCGGCTCGTAGAGGAAGAAGATTGGCTATTGGTCGCCCCCCCCAACGTAATGTTCGAGAACCTGTGACCGGCAGCGTAATGGCCGGACTGCCATCCACCGGCAACCACACCAGTGTATCCGCTTGGATCTCGTCTGGTGCAGACGACGTCACGATGAGCGCACCACTGCTATCCTTGGCCCACAGTGCAGTCTGTATGGGATGGTCGTCCGGGCGGAGCGGGGTCGGGCCATACCCATCCGCCCGCACCTTATACATTTTGAACGCCTCCGGCGGTTCCGCCGGAGAAGCACTCGAGGCCATGAAGACATACACCTCGTCCTGGTTGGGGGAATGGGGATGAGCATAAAAGTAAGCGGACCGGGCAGGTACATCCAGCCCTATCAACATATGTTGCCCGCTGGCGATGTCGTGCCTGCCCAATGCCTCGATGCCTCCCATGGATGGATTCGCCGTATAGAAATACTGACTATCTGCCGTCCAGGCAAAGTGGCAGAGGACACAGTGAAACATCTCCAGCGACCCATCAGAAAAATGCTTTTCATAGTCGCCCCCTCGACCTCATGCAGGATTTTGAATTGGCGGTGGGGTCAGCGATGGCCCCACCGGCTGTAACTTATATTGCTTTGCATCTTGTCTCACCGCCCTACAATTCCACTAGGTTCTGTTGACATTTGCCTAAAAATGTCATTTCGAGGAGTGCAGCGACGAGGAATCTCCGGTAACAAGTGCAAATACAGCCTGAAACAGGAGATTCTTCGCTCCCAATGGTCGCTCAGAATGACATAATTCAAAATGTCAACACAGCCTGGCAAAAGTAAGAATTGAAGTCACTTCAACGGCAGGCCGGTAATGGCTGCTATCATCTCGGCGGTGCGGGGAATGGCCTGGTCAACAGAACGGTGGCCGGTCAGGCAGTCTTCAACCAACGACTGGAACTGCGCCGACACGCGGGCAAAATCGGGGATGGGGGGGCGGGCGCGAGCAATTTTTAATAATGAGGCAGTCTCCGCCAAAAATCCATTTCCGGCCTGGGCCAAGTTGTGGGCCGTTGCAATGCGGGGAGGATGGTGCGCCGTGCGCAGGCTGAAAGGTCCTGAAATCTCATCTCGACCGGCTAAATCTAGTAGGGCCAGCGCCTGGGCTGGCGTTTGAGATTGGCGATAGATCACGTAACTCATACTGCCCACCAGCGCAGCCGGTTTATTGCCGGGTGCGGCAGGAACAGGAACAAATCCAACTTTGTCCTGAAAAACGGCATCGTCCCAACCGGCCAGGGAGCAAATGAAGAAACTCTCGTAGGTACCGCCGACAGCCAGGGCTGCTCCCCCCTGGGCAAAGATGCGAGCCGCTTCATCCCAGGCATAGTCTACTACCTCTGGCGGAACCAGTTTCTCGATCTGCACTAATGAGCTTAGAAAAGTCAAGGCTTGTTGGTTGTGCGGACTGTCCAGAACAACCTGACCGTTGGCAATGAGGTCGCCGCCCGCTGACCACAAAAAGGGTAAAAGCTGGTAGGTGGTTGTTTCACCGCCACGCCGTCCGCCAACCAGAACCAGGGGATACGCTCCCAAGCCATAACGAGTACGCACAGACGGTTGGCGGAAATGATGCCCTACAGCCAGCAGTTCGTCCCAGGTGATTGGGGGGGATAGACCTTCGGTGGCCAGCCAGTCACGCCGGTACCAGATTGCGCTAACATCAGCCGTAATGGGGACACCGTGAAGGGCGTTGTTGTATTGGTTGGCGGCCAAAAGGGCCGGGAAAAAATCATCCTCATTCTTTGAACACCAATCCGAATCTATCTCGAATAGAGGCCGGAGATAGTGCCGGCTGGCAAACTCTGCCACCCAGACCGAATCGAGCAGTGAGATGTCGGGCGCCTGGCCGCGCCCCACCGCTTCTATCAGGTAGGGACGAAGTTCGTCCAGCACCATCAGGGTGAAATCCAGGTCAATCGGGCTATGAGGGTGGTTCTGGTTCCACAGACTGGCGGCTCGTTCCAGCGGTTCGCGCCAACGCTCGTCGGAAACAACAACGCGCAGGGTGATGGAGGCTGATGCATCGGAAGATGAAGCCTGAGCCACAAACGTGCCCCGTCCAGGCGTGCGAATCAGCAGCCCCTCAACGACAAGTTCTTTCAAAGCCTGACGCACGGGGGTACGGCTGAGGTTATAGCGCGCGCACAATTCCTCTTCTGTAGGGATTTTGCTGCCCGGCGGCAGGTCGCCGTTTTGAATCTGTTGCTTGAGCAATTGTTTCAGTTGGTAATAAGCCGGAACAGGAATGTTTCGATCAATAGTGGTCATCGGATGATTTTAGTCAGACCTGACAGGTTTCTAAAACACTTTGGCAGGTTCAGGACAGGCTCTGTCAGGTCTTTTCCCGAAGTATTTGTGATTATATTATGATGATTATAACTTGAGGTAGAGCTAAGGTCAATTGCAATGTAATCCTGGGGTGAGTCCCGGATATGTAGGCCCCGAGGAGCTTTTAGGGGGGCGTCCCCCCATCTTACCCCTATGTTTTTCCAAATTTTGGGACACAACCTTAATCCTACAACGCCTCCACAACATAATCATAAATTCGTCGCTTGATGCGCAATTGATTGAGCCGCGTTCCCAACTCGGCTATGTTCGGGTCCGGGGTGTACAGGTATTCATTTCCCTGTGGATTCAATTTACGTTGGTTGAACTGCGCTGATAGTCGCGCTTCGTACAGTTCTCGTTTGAGGATGTAATAACGATGTTGCAAAATATACTGTTTGTTGCCGCCGTTATTCATTTGCGCTTCGATTTGGGTCAGTTGTTCTTCCAGTTGGACAATTTTTGCTTCGAGTTGCTCAATGATGTTGGGATCGGGCTGCCCCTGGTTGTCGCCAACACGCCAGTCCGGCCAGGAGGCAATTGGCGCGACTGGCTGCTCGCCGGACAGATTGCTGGTCGGGGGGAGCGACTGTTCAATTTCTACAGTTAGAATTTGTCTGGATGGAAGTTCTTTTATGATCGATTCAGGATTCCCCCAAACATCTGTCTTTTGATACGTTTTGTCCAACGCGCGCGCCATGCCGGTAGGATTAAAAAATCGAGCTAGCGGCTTGTTATTGTAGAAATGCAGGCTGGTCAAGGGTAGATTTTCCTGCAAAAATTGCCATTCAGTTTGCTCTCCACTTCCCGACGACTTCACAATTAGCGGCGGATTCTGGAAACCGGCGTTCAGTTGATGAATGGTCAGGTCATCAATGGCTGCTTCTCCAATCATAACCGCTATCTCGTGTTTTACCGCTCGTTCACAGCGGGCGTCCGGCACATACATCAGCGGACCCGCGTCCCCGGCGCGGTGGGGTAAATCCGACTCGGTCAGCCACTCGACTGACCGGCGCAGGGTGAGTGAAATTACGCCGTCATCATTTGCCCGGTAGGCGCGGATACCTTTGGCAAAGACTGTCGCCGCCGACGTTCCGTTGGAGACAACCACAAAATCGTGAAAGGGGAAAGTTCGCACCGTCTCCAATTCTCTCTGCCCCAAAAGGACTTTTGCCAGCTTAGCTTCCAGTTGACGCGGTAGCAAGTCGCTATCAACAGCCGGTCGCTTGACCACATCAAAAGGCATCCCGGCAAATATCTCACCGGATTGGGCGGTTTCAAAAACCATTTCCACTTTGAAATTGGCTCCTCGAGAATCCAGGTCAACCTGCCACCGAAGCAGCGGCGTCTGATCAAATATCAACCGCACCAGCGCCGATACCTGCGCCTCATCCCATTGCAAGACGCAATTATAACGCACGACGCAGTGATGCCCGCTGCTTTGTTCAATGGTTAGCGGACCATTGGCTTTACAAAGGCTGCGCCGCTCACCCGCTTCACCAGAATAGGTGTCGCCCCGTTCTTCGGTGACGACTAAATAGCCCAGCGATGCCGTCCCCATCTGAACTGTCCCATCCGAGTTTAGAACAGCGGTGTAATAGTCATTTTGCCACATGAACGTTTCTACAGGGGTGTTAAGCTTTTCGACGGGACATTGTTCGGTAACCTGCCACACGCCGACGCCCTCAGTTTGGATGTGGTAAGCGGTGTCTTGGGTAATTTGCCATCCTTGATAAGGAAAAGGATTGGCGCTGACGGCGTAGACGCCCGGCGCAAAATCTTTCAGGATATAGGCTAAAGATTCAAGAATATCTTGCTTGGCCGCCTGAAAAACTTCCCGGTAGCTGAGTTCCATCTTTTCATGCACCTGGTCAACGCTGACGCCGCATAAACAGTCATGCACGGCGTTTTGCAGCAACATTCTGCCCCAGGTTTCGTACTGCTGCGCGTTGTAGGTCCTCCCTTTTAAGCGAGCCAGCGTCGCCAGCGGTTCGCATAATTGATATAGCAGGTATTCGCAATCCCGGTGCATAATTTTCAGGTAGGTTCGGGTGGAGAGCGTCCCCGGAAAGACGGCGCCGTATTTGCCGGAGTTTAGCTCGTCGGCGATGAGGGGCAGGTCTTGAAGTTTAGCGTTGAGTTCGCCGGCAAACTGAGCAGGGGATGACTCTTTAATCCAGATATTTTCGGGGAGGGCAGATGGACGCTGCCGGTAAAATCGAACCGGGTCTTCCGGGCTTTGCTCTAAATCATAGCCGTCAAAGAGAGGAATGTCGGCAGTAGGGTAGAAAGGTTGAAGTTTGGCGGCTTCAGCCTCCAGCCGTTTAAACGCCACCTCCGGGACGTGGGTAACGCCGTACAGATTGCGGTAGCCGCCAAAGAGGTTGACGGTGAACAATGACTCGCCATCCGCCCCTTGCCACTGAAAATACGGCTTCAGTTGGGGGACGCCCCGCCAGACATATACTGCTTTCAGGTTGAACAAGTGATGCAACTGGGGTGTTTGCGAAATGTGTCCAAAGGTGTCAACCAGCCACCCTACACGATTGTCTTCGCCATACGCTTGCATATCTTGCCAACCGTACAGCAGATTTCTAATCAATAACTCGCCGTCGGTCATTTGCCAATCGGGTTGACAGTAGTATGGGCCAATGATTAAATTCCCATTTTTAATCAGTCGCTTTATTTTGCTTTTGTAAGCGGGTGCTATTTTTAGCAAATCCTCAATGACCAGGGTTTGCCCATCGAGCAGATATTTATAGCCAGGATTATCCGCTACCAGTTGCTCGAGCTTATCAATTAAGCCCGGAATCCATTGACTGGTATAAGCCGAGGTCAAAAACCATTCTCGGTCCCAGTGGGTATGATTTATAATATGAACCGTAATATTCATTGTAGATATATTTTTACTCTCGGGATAAAAGTGCCGGAACGCGCAAATCAAACGGTAGACGCAGTTCGTCGGTCTTACGGATTGCGAAAGCGGTAGAGTTCGGGCCGAAAACCACGCAATATCGGTTCCTGAAGACGTTGATCACGAATCAACGCCAGGTCGAGTTCAGCCACCACAGCGGCGGGGTGATCATCAGGCGCCTGAACCAGAACATCACCCCTGGGGTCGGCCACCTGGCTGCGTCCGCAATAGGTAACATCTCCCTCGGCGCCTACGTGGTTGACGGCAGCAACGAAGAGCTGATTGTCTTGGGCGCGAGCGCGGGTGCGCAGGTCTTGCAAATGACCATAGCCAACCGGCACGGCAGAAGGGTTGAAGACGATTTGCGCGCCGCCTAAAGTGAGAGTGCTAAAAATGGGAGGGAATGCAGCTTCGAAACAGATGGCCAACCCTACTCGCAGACCGTCCAGATTGAAGACGGGCAGAGCATCGCCGGGCTGAAAGAGGCGATGTTCGGCCGGGTAAAGATGGGACTTGCGGTAGCGGTTGCTGACCTGGCCGCGTCGATTAATTAGGACGACACTGTCGTAAAGCAGGCCGGTGACCAGGGGATCGCGCTCGATCAAGCCGGCGATGATCGCTATATTCAGGTCGGCAGCCAACTCGGACAGACGTTTCACAGTGGGGCCGGCCGGATCATCTTGACCGGCCAGGATAGGCTCCGCCAGGTCAAAGAGCGCATCCCCCAACGCATCCAGATGATAGCCGGTGTTGAAGAGTTCGGGCAGGCAGGCGATATCAGCCTGCCCGGACACCCCGACCAGCAAACTTTCCGCCTGGTTCAGATTAGCATCTTTGTCGCCAAGCTCGCACCTCATCTGGATCAGGCCAATGGCTACTCGATTGTCGCTATTGATCATTTTTCCACCATAGTCCAAAACTAAACTTCAAACAGTAGGAACCCCGGAGACCGAGATGACAGACCCCGGAGTTCCTCTGCTTCTTCAGTTGCAATGTCAACCCACAAAAGATCAGGGCAGGATCACATGGGAGCAGATGGAGCCATTTCCATCGGTGTCGGCCACCTTCTGGCCCGGCGTCACTGCCGAGATGAGCCGGTCTACATCCCCGTGCCCACAACTGCCACCGGCATCGTCGTGGAGCATCACTGTCGTTCCTGCCGGCCAGCCCAACACGTCCACCAGGACCGTTTGCTGAGCAGACTGGGCAGCCGCCATCGGACTTTCATCCTCAAATTGCACCTTCTGCACCATCTCGGTGATGGCCGATCCTACCTCCGGCCAACTGGGGAAACTGGGCCGGCCGTAGGCGTTGGCCCCCAGGGCTTGTAACTCCGACCAGCGGTCTACCCCGCCCTCGTTCCAGTAGTTCTCGAAGTCGCCGGCCAGGCTGTTGGCAAAGGAGACTTCGGTGGGCAGGTAGCCAAACTGGGTTTGCATCTGGCCCAGGGTACTGACATCGAGCATAGCCTTGAGAAACTCCCAGGCCACCTCTGGCTGTTCGGAAGTGGAGGGGATAGCCAGGGTCCAGCCTCCGGCCATAGTAGCCGTGGGCATCCCGGGCGAGGGGACGGGGAAGGCCCCAATGACCCCCAGGTTGCTCATATCAGCCTGGCTGTCACGGACGGAGCCGTAGACCCAGGTGCCACCCAGCCAGGTGGCGTAACGACGGTCGGCGAAGGCCGGGCCAAACTGGTGTTCGGTGAAAGGTTCGATACCGGCGTCCACCTGGTCGCGGGTGAACTGGAGAGCACTGATCCAGGCCGGGCTATCAAAGGTAGGCAGCCAGGCTTCGGTGGCGCCAACACTGGCGGTCAGGTCGGCATTGACATCCAGGCCGAGACCGCCCCCCTGCATCCAGGCGTAGGGGAAGGTCCAGTCGGCAATCCAGGGTTGGCCGATCAGCAAGCAGCCCTGGATGCCCTGATCTGACAAGGCCCCGTTTAACTGCTGGCAGCTTTTGATGTAGCGGCCCCAGGTCACCATATCGGTTTCCGGGTTGACGCCGGCTTCTTCAACCAGGTCTTTCCAATACCACAGCAGGCGCACATCGGTCCAGGCCCAGACAGCGTGCTGGCGACCCTCGAATTGGGTGGCGGCGCGGTGGGCCGGCAGCCAGTCAGACAGGCCGTCGAGGTCACGGTCGATGAAATCGGTCAGATCGCTGGTGAAGCCGGCGGCGGCGAACTCGCCGACCTCAGGCTGGTCGAGGGAGACGATGTCCAGCGGCGTGCCGGCGACGGCGGCGGCCCGCAATTGGGTGAGGCGGTCGCCGAAGGGCATAATCTGGGCATCAATTTCGATGGTGGTGCCGGGATTGTCCGCTTCAAACTTGGCTTTGGCCGCGTCCAACAAGAAATCCCAGCGTTCTTCGGGCGCAACCAGGATCATCGTCAGCGTGACCGTCTCCGACTGGGCAGTACTGACCTTAGGCCCAATTACTCCTAAGACAATCATCGAGGCGAGTAGGAAAGTTGCAAGGATGTAAATTCGTCGTTTCATTCTTATATCCTCCTTAATCAATTTCAAATAATAAAGTTTTCCTAAACTACATCTGCGTTCTGATGAAAGAACAATTTGTGCAGGAAATTAGCAGAACCGATTGGCACCTCCTCTCTGATGACGAATCACTATGATTTATAATTATATAATATTATAATTACAAACTTGATCCTATTTTAATACTGATTGCCAGGTTTGTCAAGACAGAATTGAGGTATTCAAACAGGGGCGATTCGGAGGGGACTACCAACTTTCGGGGGTTTTACCGCTTCAACTCCTTCAAGATTCCCGGTTGGCTCTTTGGGATTTTCCGTGGCGCTCGGCCCGGATTGACAAATCCGGGCCATATCTTGTGGTATAGCCCCTGACTGTCTAACTATCACGGGGCCTAGCATTGTGCTTGACCACAGTAAAGTTACCCCCTGATTTCAGGGGCTTGACCCCCTGAATTTGTGGGACACCCCTTGATTTCAGGAGCTTAAGCCCTCA
>DAOUMU010000033.1:0-2391 GCA_034409055.1 Anaerolineae bacterium | reverse complement strand
CCTGCGTTAATCAGCGTCCTATAGATTTGTTCAACATCATCTTGAGCCTTACAAAAATTAGTGAAAATTCGTGTTAATTCGTGGATAAAGAAAAAACCTGTTTGGTTCTGGCTTGTCCAGGTTAGGGGAATGTTATCGACTTGAATGATATACGGGGTGGAGAAGAAGGCGGCGTTGTGGGTAGGGCCGGGACGGGTGATGGCTATCGAAGGGGGATTGTTGACCAGGGGAGTTCCTTCCCGCCGCAGGTTTCGATAGATCTTATTTGGGGCACCATCATTTGCCGCAGCCAGATCAAGGTCACCGTCGTTATCCACATCACCCCAGGCTACGTCAAAGGTTGAATCATCAGGCTCGTCGGGGGACCAGGCTGCTGATGTCTGTAAAGTGCCGTTCTGGTTCAGGTAAATTTTGTTCCAGCCGGACAAGTTTCCAGCGGCCAGATCGAGATCGCCGTCGCCATCCACATCGCCCCAGGTAAAGCCCCAGGTTTGATTATCGGAATTATTGGAAAACCAGGTAGGAGTCTCCTGCAAGTCGCCTGCCTCATTTAAGTATAGTTTGTTGGGAGCATCGCCACCATTACCGGCGGCCAGGTCGAGGTCGCCGTCGCCATCCACATCCCCCCAGGCCACAACCCGGGTCTGATCGTTGTCATTAGAAGACCAGGTGGCAGATGGTTGTAGCATTCCCCCTTCGTTTAGATAGAGCCTGTTAGGAGCTACTCGATTACCCACGGCCAGATCAAGGTCGCCGTCGCCATCCACATCCCCCCAGGCCACACTCCCAGTCTGGTCACTGTCATTGGAAGACCAGATGGCTGGTGATTGCAGCATGCCGTTTTCGTTCAGGTAGACCCGATTGGGCGCGCCTGAACCGTTCGCCTGGCCCCAATTGCCCACGGCCAGGTCGAGGTCGCCGTCGCCATCCATATCCCCCCAGGCGACGCTCATAGCATCGTCCGTTTCCGGCGATGACCAGACTGAACTAAAGTTCGGCGTTTGCCCATTGTTGGTCATCCCCTCATTACGGTAGAGCCGGCTAGGGTAACAGTAGGGCGAACTTTTATCTGTACAACCATTGCCCACGGCCAGGTCGAGGTCGCCATCGCCATCTACATCGCCCCAGGCCACGCTATAGGTAACCTCAATTTCATTGGAAGACCAGGCGGCGGTCTTTTGTAAGCTCCCGCCTTCATTCAGGTAGAGCTGATTCGCCTGAGGCTGCGCTTGTGGATCAGCCCAACCATTGCCCACGGCCAGGTCGAGGTCGCCGTCGCCATCCACATCGCCCCAGGCCACACTGGTACTGCGGATACTGTCGCTTGAAGACCAGGCGGCCGTTACTTGCAACGTACTCCCCTGGTTCAGATAGAGTCTGTTAGGCCCAAACAAATTGCCTATGGCCAGGTCAAGATCACCATCGTTATCCACATCACCCCAGGCCACACTGCCGGGGGAGTCACCATCGTTGGGGGACCAGGCAGCAGTCGGTTGCAAGGCGCCGCCTTCGTTCAGGTAGACGTTGTTCGAGCCATTATGATCTCCGGTGGCCAGATCAAGATCACCGTCGCTGTCCCAGTCTCCCCAGGCTACACTGAAGGTCAGGTTATCATCGTTAGAAAATGGAGTGGCCGTTGATGGCAAAGTCCCGCCTTGATTCAGATAAATCCGGTTGACACTCCCCAAAAAACAGTTGCAGCCCAGATCGTAATCACCACTATTGCCCACGGCCAAATCGAGAAGCCCATCATTATTTACATCTCCCCAGGCCACGCTTTGGGTTGTCTCACTGATCCCGGCAGACCAGGCGTTGGTGGTGGTTAGCACGCCTCCCACATTTAGATAGAGCCTGTTCGGAGCGCCAAAATTGCCCACGGCCAGGTCAAGGTCGCTATCGTTATCTATATCTCCCCAGGCTACGCTCTTCGTTTCGCCGGCATCCGGTGAAGACCAGATGTTGGTGGTCGTTAGCACACCGCCGGTATTCAAGTAGACCCTATTCAGACCATTATTCCCCACCGCCAGATCAAGGTAGCCATTGTTGTCCACATCTCCCCAGGCCACACTTTCAGTACTTTCGCTGATATTAGCAGTCCAGGCCGGGGTTGTTTGCAAGACACCTTTCTCGTTCAGATAGAGTCTGTTCGGAGCATTGATATTGCCGACGGCCAGATCAAGGTCGCCATCGTTATCCACATCCCCCCAGGCCACGCTCCGGGTAGTTTCAGTAATATTGGCAGTCCAGGCCGGGGTTGTTTGCAGGTAATCGTTCAAAGGGTATCGGGGAGGGGTTGGCATGGGGGAGGTAGGATGGAGGGAGCAGGACGATTGTGAAGTCGAGCTGTACAAGCCTCGGTTAGATAATCGAGGATATTGCGGTTTTGCCGTT
>DAOUMU010000032.1:0-10043 GCA_034409055.1 Anaerolineae bacterium | reverse complement strand
CTACACCTGCAACGCCAAGGTGCTCCAATCTGATGCCTTCCTGAACGCAACCCCCTTCAACCCTGCTTTCGCCGAGACGATGACCTTCGTCATGGACTTCTGGAACGTGCCGGTCTACGGCGAGTTGTTGGAAGTGGTTCAGCGCGAGCTGCACACCTACATCGTCGAGGGCACGGGCACGGCTGAAGAAACCATGAACACCATTGCCGAAGAACACGACCGCATCCTGCGGGACGCAGGCTTCATCAAATAGCAACCTCGTATCCCGACCCCTGGCAATTTTACGGGGGGGAGACAGTGTGGCTGCCTCCCCCCCATTCTGAAAAATAACAGACGAAAGAGATTACACCATGTCCTCAGTCAACACTCAAGCAAGTATCAGGCATGCTGGTCAGGCTCGCCATCTGAGCGACCGGACTATTCAAAATCTGTTCATCTGGCCAACTCTGATCCTGCTGATCGCGATGAACGTTTTTCCCCTGTTCTACAGCCTGTACTTGGCTTTCACCGATTACTCGGCCATCGCCCGCCAATCGCCACAGTGGGTTTTATTCGATAATTTCCGAAACATTCTGAATAACGAAAATATGTGGACCTACTTTGCCACCACGGGCCGCTTTGCCTTGATGTCGGTGGGTCTGCAAACGATTGTTGGCTTCACTATGGCTATGTTCGTGCGGCAGAAGTTCAAGGGCAGCGGCATCGTCACCACCCTGATCCTGATCCCGATGATGCTCTCCCCGGTGGTGGTCGGGTTGTTTTGGAAGCTGATGTACAATCCCTCCTACGGTATCTTGAATTATCTACTTGGCTTCACCAGCGCCGCTCACGCGCCCGACTGGCTGGCCAGCCGTTGGGGTGGACAACCTGTGCCGGGTCTGGCCTTGTGGGCCGTGGTCATTGTTGACGTGTGGATGTGGAGCCCGTTTGTGATGCTACTGGTCCTGTCCGGGCTGAATGCCATCCCCGACTATCTCTACGAGGCGGCGGCCATCGACCGGGCCAGTTCCTGGTTCCAGTTCAGGCGCATCACCCTGCCACAGGTGGCCCCCCTGCTGCTGATTGCTGTTCTGTTCCGCACCATCGAAGCTTTTAAGTCCTTCGACCTGGTGATGGGTATGACCGGCGGTGGCCCGGGTGAACAAACCGAGTTGATTGCGGTCAACCTTTACCGCCAGGCATTTTTGGGGCAGTGGCGCACTGGCCAGGCCAGCGCCCTGGCCTATATCGTCTTGATCGTCATCATCGCCGTCAGTAACATCTACATCAAATATCTCAACCAACTGAGAGGGGAGTAACCTATGTCACGCTTTGAAGAAGTTGGTCCCCGTCTACCAATAACAGAAGGAATCCGGGTTGACAAAGTCAACCCCCGCGCCCGGCTACTGCGTACGATCCGTGCCCTGGTCGTCATGGTCATAACCATCATCATGCTCATCCCGGTGTTTGCTATAGGCACAACAGCTTTCAAGACACGGGCCGACGTCGTCTCCATTCCCCCCAAACTCCTCTTCCAGCCGACGCTGGAAGGGTTTATGTTGTTGCTCACCGACCGGGCCATCCTGCCCAAGGGCGGGTTGGAAGAGTACCTTCAGCGCGAGGATCTCAACTGGGCCGAGCGATTCATGGCCGAGCGCGGGATGGAGATCACCGGCCTGAGCCAATATACATTTCGTTTGAGAAACTCACTCATTATCGCCGGGTTATCCACAATTGCTTCCGTTGTGTTGGGTCTATTTGCGGCTTATGCTTTCAGCCGCTTCAACATTTCCGGCAAAAACGACCTGCTGTTCTTTATCCTTAGTACCCGTATGCTGCCGCCGGTGGTGGTGACCATTCCCCTGTTCCTGATGTATCGCCAGTTGAAGCTGCACGATACCCACCTCGGCATGATCCTGCTGTACACCGTCTTCAACCTGTCCTTCTCCGTCTGGCTGCTCAAAGGGTTCATCGACGAGATTCCCCGTGAGTATGAAGAAGCGGCTATGATTGATGGCTACAGCCGCTTCCAGGCATTTTTCAAGGTCGTGCTGCCCCAGGCGGTAACCGGCATTGCGGCCACGACCGTCTTCTGCCTGATCTTTGCCTGGAACGAATATGCCTTTGCCTTGATGTTGACCAGTGATACCGCCCGCACTGCGCCCCCCAGTATGGTCAGTATGCTCGGACGCGGCGGTATTGAGTGGGCGGCCATTGCTGCGGGTGCGCTGGGCTTCCTAATCCCGGTGGTGATCGTTACCTTTGCTCTGCGCCAATACCTGCTGCGTGGCGTTACCTTCGGGGCAGTGCGCCAATAGTAGGCGTTTATCAATTAAAATAGTATTGGATAAAATATGGCTACAATAGAACTCCGTCAAGTCGAAAAGAAATTTGGTGAATTTCACGCCGTTAAGCCGATGGATCTGACCATCACCAGCGGTGAATTTGTGGTCCTGCTCGGCCCATCTGGCTGCGGTAAGACCACCACCCTGCGCATGATCTCGGGTCTGGAGACGGTCACCGGCGGTGACATCTTCCTCGATAGGCGTAAAGTGACCTGGTTGCATCCCAGCGAGCGTAATATCGCTTTCGTCTTTCAATTCTTTGCCCTCTATCCCCACCTGACCGCCTACGAGAATATTGCCTTCCCGCTTCAAGCGGAAGGTCAATCAAAAGAGACGATTAAAAAGCGCGTCAAAGAAGTGGTGGAGTTACTCCGCATCGGACACCTGCTGGCTGTGCGACCGGGCAAGTTAAGCGGTGGCGATCAACAGCGGGTGGCCCTGGCCAGAGCCCTGGTCCGCCGTCCGGCTGCTTTCCTGATGGATGAACCCCTCGGCGCGCTCGATGCAGAGTTCCGCGAAAGTATGCGCGCCGAGATCAAACGGCTGCACATTGATCAGGAGGCCACCACCGTCTACGTCACTCACGACCAGATCGAGGCTATGGCTATGGGTGATCGTATTGTGGTGATGTCGGACGCAGAGATACAGCAAGTCGGTACACCAGCAGAGGTGTACTATGACCCGGCTAACCTGTTTGTGGCCAACTTTATCGGCAGTCCGGGTATGAATCTGATCACCGGTCAGTATGCCGACGGCGTGGTGCAACTGCCGGGTTCGAACCGTTATCCCGTCCCGCCAGACCGGCAAGCCTCTCTGCAAAAGGCTCTCGGTGGGGTAGACGATGTCATCATCGTCGGCTTCCGCCCCGAGGCCGCTCAGATCAAGGATGAGGGGGTCCTGGCCGGGCAGGTTTATGCTACCGAGCTCCATGGAGCCTATACGATGCTTCATGTCAACCTGAACGAGGCTGACATCGTGCATATCCGCGGTGACCGGCTAACTCGTTACCCAATCGGTACAACGGTCCACTTTGATCTCAACCCCGAGATGATACGCTTCTTCGATCCCAAGACCGAAGCCGCAATGAACTGAGAGGTGCTCCAATGAGTAACGTAACCCTACAAAATATCACCAAACATTTCCCGGGGGTGACAGCCCTGAAAAATGTCTCCTTCTCTATCCAAGACGGAGAGTTTTTTGTGCTGCTTGGCCCGACTGGCGCCGGCAAGACGACCACGTTGCGAGTAATCGCCGGACTGGAACGTCAAGACGAGGGCAGCATACTATTCGACGACGAGCCGGTCGACAACTTGCCCCCGGCCACCCGGGATGTTGCTTTTGTCTTCCAACAGTATTCGCTCTACCCAACCATGTCGGTCTACGACAACCTGGCCTTCCCCCTGCGCGCTCCCCTGCGGCGTATGCCCGAGCCAGAAATCCACCAGCACGTCGAAGAGGCCGCCAGGACACTGCGTATCGACCATCTCCTTGAGCGGAAGACGGCCCATCTCTCGGGCGGTGAGATGCAGCGGGTCTCCATTGGCCGGGCTATTGTGCGTGACCCTCGCATTTTCCTGATGGATGAACCCCTCTCAAACCTGGATGCCAAGTTGCGTGAGGCTCTACGGGTTGAGCTTCAGCACCTGCAGAAGACGCAGGGCAGTACCACCCTGTTTGTAACCCACGACCAGATCGAAGCGCTGACTATGGCCGATCGCATTGCCGTTCTGAACGAGGGACGCATTGTGCAGGTGGGGACTGCCGACGACATCTACGACCGGCCAGCCACAACCTTTGTGGCTCAATTAGTGGGCACGCCCCGCATCAACCTGTTTGAAACCAGGCGGGAAAACAGCAGCTTGTGCATCAAGGATAGCAACCTCCATCTACCGGCCCCTGAACTTGACTTGCCTGCTCCGTTCCTGTTGGGCATCCGTCCCGAGGACATTACCCCCCACGCCGAGGGTCAGTTCACGGGCCAAGTCCTCCTGACTGAGCCGCTGGGCGTGGAAACGATTCTCCATATCAAGGCCGGCGAGCAAACATTGATTAGTCTGGTGCCAGGCATGACTCACCTGGGGGTCGGTGATGAAGTTCGATTCAACACCGCCCTGGAGAGACTACATTATTTCGATATGGACGGGAAACGAGTTCCGTCTTAATAAAAATCTTTTGGTTGAGGAGAAACTATGGCGAAGATACGCCCTCGCGTTCCAATAGGCATCCCCATTGCGGCCGTTGTCTTGTTGATTCTGGGGCTTGTCGCTGGCCCCTTTATTGAGTCGTCAGTTCCTGAGGAACAACTGGCCACCAACGTCCTGATCTCGGCCATCCCCTTCCTCCTGATCTTTGTGGCCATTATACTCGCCCTCATTACGATCATCTGGCTGGTAGCCACCGCTCTCAGCAATAACATCCCCGAGCGGACTTATCGTCCGATTGAGACGATCCTCATCGCCGGCATCGTGTTGGGTGTGGTTGGCTTATTCCAGCCGTGGTCATTCGCTGTGTACCGCTACAGTTTCCAGGTGTTGTTGATATCCACCCTGGCCTTCATTTTGTGGAGCCACGTCATCCCCAAAGGAGTGCGTCGTCAGGAGGAAACGAGCCTATCCATCGGCGAATTCGAGCAAAGCGAAACCAAGGGCGGAGAGTGAGTCCTTAAATTTACAATCAAAAACCATCATTACAAAGGAGTAATCTTATGAAATTCGGAGTAAACACCTGGGTTTGGTTCGCCCCGGTCACGCTTGAGGAGTTAAAATCAAAAGTGCCGGAGTTGGCAGAGGCCGGCTTCGACATGGTCGAACTGCCCCTGGAAGCCATTGATGGCTTCGATTATGCCGAAGCGGCCGCCCTTATCCGTGACCACGATTTGGGCGTCAGCACTTGTGTGGCCATGGGGCCAGATCGAGACCTGGTCCATCCTGACGTGGAAATTCGCGACAACGGTATGGCCTATATTCGTCACGCGATCGAGGCCGCCCAGACCCTGGGCGCTTCAAATTTGGTCGGTCCCATCTACTCGGCCGTCGGACGTACCTGGCAAGCCACCCCCGAGGAGCGGGCCCACGACACAGATTTACTCGTCTCACAATTGAGTTCCCTGGCCGCCTACGCGGCCGATCACGGCGTTACCCTATGCATCGAGCCCCTGAACCGCTTTGAAACCAGCTTTATCAACCTAGCTTCACAGGCCATCGAGGTGATCGACCGGGTAGACAACCCGGCCTGCCAGTTGATGCTGGACACCTTCCACATGAACATCGAGGAAGCTTCAATGGGAGAGGCCATCCGCGCTGCCGGCTCTCGCCTGCGTCACGTCCATACCTGCGAGAATGACCGGGGCGCCCCAGGTTCAGGGCACATCCCCTGGTCCGACGTGGCCCAGGCCCTGCGCGATATTAACTATGACGGGCCAGTAGTCATCGAATCGTTCACTGCCAAGGTCAAAAGTATTGCCCGGGCCGCAGCTATCTGGCGCTCGTTAGCCCCCACCCAAGACGCTATCGCCTACGACGGATTAGCATTTCTGAAAAAACTGCTGGCTTGACCAGTCAACACCTTAATTCATACTCATCTAAAACTCTATGGGCTGGGCCGCCACCTCTAGCAGGTTGGTGGCGTGCCCATTTTGCTGCGCCTGGGGCCATTTTTGCCTAAAAGCCAAGGAGACAACGATGTCCAAAACAATCTTACTCATTGGCACCCTTGACACCAAGGGGCCAGAATACGCCTACGTTCGTGACCTCATCACCGAACGTGGTCATCAAGTATTAGTGCTCGATGGTGGGGTTATCGGCGAGCCCACCTTCACCCCCGACATCAGTGCGGAAACAGTGGCCGAAGCTGGCGGTAGTACCCTGGCCGCCTTGCGCGAGGAAGCTCATCGTGGCACCGGGATCGAAGTGATGGCACGCGGGGCCAGCCAATTGGCTGGACAAATGTACGCCGAAGGCAAGTTCGACGGCGTCCTGGGCCTGGGAGGCTCAGGGGGGACAGCCGTGGCCACGGCGGCGATGCGCGAATTGCCGGTAGGATTGCCCAAAGTCATGGTCTCCACGGTTGCTGCCGGTGATATCCAGCCATACGTGGGCGTCAAAGATATCAACATGATGTATTCGGTGGTGGATATTGCCGGTTTGAACCGGTTGTCACGGCGTATTCTGGCCAATGCAGTTGGCGCTGTATGCGGGATGGTCGAACAAGAAATGCCTGTGGCCGTGGATAAACCCTTGATCGGGGCCACGATGTTTGGGGTGACCACGCCCTGCGTCAACGCTGTCCGTGAACGTCTAGAGCAGGCCGGCTACGAGGTGTTGGTCTTCCATGCGACCGGTAGTGGCGGCCGGTCTATGGAAGCCCTGATTGAGGATGGCTTCATTACCGGGGTGGCCGATATCACCACCACCGAGTGGTGCGATGAACTGGTCGGCGGCCTGTTGAGCGCCGGGCCAAATCGCCTGGAAGCGGCCGGGCGTCAGGGCGTCCCCCAGATCGTCTCATGCGGAGCCCTGGATATGGTCAACTTCTGGGCTTATGACACCGTTCCCTCCCAATTCAAAGAGCGTACCTTCTACAGACATACCCCCAACGTGACCCTGATGCGTACCACGACTGAAGAGTGCGCTGAGTTGGGACGCATTATCGCCGAAAAACTCAACCAGGCCCAGGGCCCCACGACTCTATTCGTACCCCTACAGGGTGTGAGCGCCATCGATAAGGAGGGAGAACCATTCTATTTACCGGAGGCCGATACGGCCTTGTTCGAGGCATTACGCCAACATGTACGCCCCCCGGTGGAACTGATCGAGTTAGATATGCACATTAACGACCCAACCTTTGCTGCGGCCATGGCAAATCGTCTGCTGGAGATGCTGGCGGCAAAGGAGTAGTACAATATATTATTATCTGATTGTAACTGCCTACCCTCATGTCATTCCGAGGAGCGCAGCGACGAGGAATCTCCGAAACTTTGGCCCAAAAGAGGTCTACTTTACCAAAACCTCGGGGATTCTTCACTCGCTGCGCTCGTTCAGAATGACATGGTAGGTAGTTACATCTGATTTATCTAAAGAAATAGGAGGAACCCAAGATGCCATTTATTCCTCGGGAAGAGTCGCTGCGGCGACTGCGAGCTCAGATAGATAGCGGCAAGCCGGTCATCGGCGCGGGCGCAGGCACCGGTATCTCGGCCAAGTTTGCCGAGCGAGGTGGGGTGGACATTATCATCATCTATAACTCGGGCCGTTATCGCATGGCCGGCCGCGGCAGTCTGGCCGGGATGCTGCCTTACGGCGATGCCAACCAGATCGTCGTCGAGATGGCCGGTGAGGTATTGCCAGTCGTGCAAGATACACCGGTTCTGGCCGGCGTGTGCGGCACTGATCCCTTCCGGCTCATGCCGGTCTTCTTGCGCCAACTGAAAGAGATAGGATTTGACGGCGTGCAGAATTTCCCCACGGTCGGTCTGTTTGACGGCTCAATCCGGTCCAACCTGGAAGAGACGGGTATGGGCTATGGGCTAGAAGTGGAGATGGTCCGCCAGGCCCACGAGCTGGACATGCTCACCTGCCCCTACGTGTTCACCCCGGAAGAGGCCCGGTCCATGGCCGAAGCCGGTGCCGATGTCCTGGTACCCCATATGGGCTTAACCACCAAGGGGGCCATCGGCGCGGAAACAGCGTTGACACTGGCCGATTCTGCCAGCCGGGTGCAGGCCATGCGTGATGCGGCGGTCAGCGTCAATCCTGACATCATCGTGCTTTGTCACGGCGGACCAATTGCTGAGCCGGAGGACGCCAAGTACATCTTTGAACACACCAACGGTATCGCCGGCTTTTTCGGGGCCAGCAGCATCGAGCGACTGGCTACAGAGCCGGCCATCGAAGGTCAAGCGCGTAAATTCAAAGAACTCAGTCTTTGAAGGGAGGGTTGAAATTTTGAGCGGTAAATTTATTCTATCTAATGAAGCTGAACGAGAGCAACTGGATTGGGGCACGTTAGGCTGGTTAAGCCGGCCACCCACCACCAATGCCAAAGTCCTGACGGTGATAGAAGTTGATTTAAAGTCCGGTTTTGGTCACAATTTTCACAAACACCCCGACCAAGAAGAGGTCATCTACGTCATTGAGGGGAAAATTGAACAGTGGCTTGATACTGAAAAAAGTATCCTGGAGCCGGGCGACTCCGTCTTTATCGGGGCTGACATAGTACATGCCTCGTTCAATATTGGCGATCAGCCAGCCAGGTTACTGGCTATTTTGGGCCCATGTGTGGGCGAGGGTGGTTACGAATTAGAGGACGTGAGTGACCAAGTCCCCTGGAATACGTTGCGTTAAAAAATCAATTAACTACTAACAAACTTTTCAAAGGAGAAAGAACAATGGCTCGACCTGTTACTTTATTCACCGGCCAATGGGCCGATTTATCGCTGGAAGAGCTGGCCAAAAAGGTCAGCGAGTGGGGCTACGATGGTCTCGAGCTGGCCTGCTGGGGCGATCACTTTGAAGTAGACAAAGCCCTGGAAAGCGACAGCTACCTGAAAGAAAAACGAGACCTGCTGGAGAAATATAACCTGAAATGTTGGGCCATCAGCACCCACCTGGTGGGCCAGTGTGTCTGCGACCGGATTGACGATCGCAACAAGGGCATCCTGCCCCCTCGTTTATGGGGCGATGGGGATCCTGAAGGGGTCCGCCAGCGCTGTGCTGAAGAAGTCAAGAACACGGCCCGCGTGGCGGCCGAATTTGGGGTCAAGATTGTGAACGGTTTTACCGGCTCCTCCATCTGGCATATGATTTACTCCTTTCCCCCCAATGACTTCAGTGTGGTTGAGGCCGGCTATAAGGAATTTGCCGACCGCTGGAACCCCATCATGGATGTTTTTGACGAGGTGGGCGTTAAATGGGGGTTAGAAGTTCACCCCAGCGAGATTGCCTACGACTTCGTGACCACCGAGAAAACGCTGGAGGCCATTGGTCGCCGCCCCGCTTTTGGCATTAACTTTGATCCCAGCCACCTGGCCCACCAACACCTCGACTCGGCCGCCTTCGTCGAAACCTTTGCCGACCGTATCTACCACGTCCACGTCAAAGACTCCAAGAAACGACTCGACGGTCGCCGCAGCATCCTCGGTTCCCACCTGAACTTTGGTGACGCCCGACGAGGTTGGGATTTCGTTTCACCCGGTCACGGCGACGTTGACTTTGAAGAGCTCTTCCGGGCCTTGAACCGCATTGGCTATGACAGCCCATTGTCGGTCGAGTGGGAAGACAGCGGTATGGACCGCGATTGGGGTGCCCCTGATGCCCTGGCCTTCATCCGCCGCACGGACTTTGCCCCCTCCGCCGTCGCCTTTGACGCTGCCTTCACCTCGGAAGACTAATTCTGGCAGAAACCTTGCCCGTAATTTATTGCTAGCTCGGCCCGGATTGACAAATCCAGGCCATAGGTCCGTAACTCAAAGTTAAACAAATTCAACCAGGCTTGGCTTACCCCAAGCCTGGTTCATCCCAAATCTATTTCTCTCGTAGCGAGGGCATCCCCATGCCCGGCCCCCGCAGGGGGATGCGGGGCCTACAAAAAAGAAATTCCCTATAGTATTTAGCTCGCTCGTAGCCAGGGCATCCCTATACCCGGCCCCCGCAGGGGGATGCGGGGCCTACAAAAAAGAAATTCCCTATAGTATTTAGCTCGCTCGTAGCCAGGGCATCCCTA
>DAOUMU010000031.1:0-22283 GCA_034409055.1 Anaerolineae bacterium | reverse complement strand
TAGGGCAAATTCGCCACATAGTAAAGTTGCAAAATTAGAGTTCTCGGACGATTTCTCGGTTCGTTGCACATAACTTACGCTAGCCGGACCACAGTCCGGCGATGTGTGGCGTGGACTGTGGTCCACACCGAGCAGCAATTTGTTTCTTAGCAGTTATCAGTCAACCGTTTACTGACCACTCAATGTCGTTAAGTTAAGGAGCATCCTGAGTAGGTAAACCGTATCGAGGGGTGCGGGTTGGCCTCAAATCAACGCCTGGACCGCACCCTTCGATACGCGCTCCACTACGTTTCGCACTACTCAGGATGCTGAGTGTCTTAACTTAATGACATTGACTGAACACTGAGCACTGATTATTGGCAACTATTTACTATATCTAATCTAAGAGGAGAAACAAAAAGAATGTTCGATTGGAAATTCAATTTTATCAGTATCGCCCTGGCAGGACTGCTGGCAATTATCCTGTCGGGTTGTGGCGCTGCTGCTGCCGGCCCGCAAATTGTACAGCATGACGCCTGGGGACGCCCCTCACCCAAAATGGCCGGAGCCGGCGTAGTTTACGTTGTGATCGAGAACAAAGGCGGCCAGGCCGACCGGCTGGTTGGGGCGAGCAGCCCGGCCGCGGCCAAAGTCGAATTGCACGAGTCCTTTATGGAAGGCGACGTGATGAAAATGCGGCCGGTCCCGGCCCTGGATGTGCCCGCCGGGGGTACAGTTGAACTTAAATCAGGCGGATATCACATTATGCTCATTGAACCCACTGAAGCGCTGGCAAGCGGCAGCCGCATCCCCGTCACCCTGAAATTTGAGAAATCCGGGGATATAACCCTGGATGTGGAAATCCGGGAGTAAGGCCGGGTGGGTCAGGTCAACGAAAGGAGGGGGATTGCCAAAAAAGAACGAAACTTTACGCACAAATGTCACGATTGTACTGTCCATAAATTGATATTTTGGAGGGAACATTATGAAACAAAAAAATGAACATCCCAAAGGAACTTTGGCGATATTACTGATTTACCTGGTTACCATTGCTGTTCTATGGAGTTGGGTTTTTCTGACCCTGCTGGAAAGAGGTGTGACCCAATGATGCATGTAGACGTTTATGAGAAATGGTGGATTGGTCTCAGCATAGCGGTGCTGGCTATATTTGCCGCGGCTATCGGACTGTCTGGTTTTATGGCCAGTATTCAAGTGCCGGTGCCCGAAGCTCGGGTGAATCCCAACATGGTTAGCCAGGAAGGCCCGTTTGCCGAGCCGGGTTTACGCGAACTGGCGCCCGGTAAATACGAAGCCTATATCCGGGCTGAAGCCAATCCCTGGAAATTTAGACCCGATGAAATCCGTATTCCAGCCGGGTCCACCGTAACGTTTTATCTCACCAGCGCCGATGTGCAACATGGCTTCAATATTCAAAATACCAACATCAATATGATGGCGCTGCCGGGGCAAATATCCAAACTAACCGTTACTTTTGACACCCCCGGCGAGTATCCCTATATCTGTCACGAATACTGTGGCGTGGGTCATCAGAATATGTACGGCAAGATCATTGTAGAGCCATAGGTATGGATGCCAGATTGAGAGCTTACCCCATTCCCCCCAATACCCCAGCAACATCCCCGGCTGCCGGTATCGCCTCCGGTTTCCGCTCGGCGCTGGGCGCGCTGGCGGTACTGGTCAAGCTACGAGTGGTTATGCTGTTGATGCTCTCGTCCATTGGGGGCGCGCTGCTGGCCTCTGGCGGCAGACTCGCGGCCGGTAACATGGTTTTGCTGCTGGTGACCGGCTTCCTGTCGGCCACCGGTGCATCGGCCTTGAATCAATATCTGGAACGCGATCTGGATGCGCGGATGCGACGCACCTGCAAACGCCCCCTGCCCACCGGTTATTTTAGCCGGCCCGAAGCGGTGTTGGAAATGGGTATCTACCTGATCCTCCTGGCCGTTTTGATTGCGCTGCCGTTCAATGCGCTGCTAACGTTATTCCTGGCGTTGGGCGCGCTGACTTATGTGGGTATTTATACCATGTGGCTTAAGTCGCGCACCTTATTGAACATTGTGATTGGCGGCGCGGCGGGCAGTTTTGCCGTATTGAGCGGGAGCGCAGCCGCCGGAAACTGGGCTCAACCAACGGCCGTTGGCCTGGCATTGCTGGTTTTTGTCTGGACGCCGATCCACTTTTGGAGTTTGGCCCAGGCCTATCGCGACGACTACGCCCGGGCCGGGGTGCCCATGCTGCCGGTGTTGGTTAATGGACGGGTTTCCGCCTGGTGGATTGCCCTCCACGTCGACGTGACCGTTTTGATTGGGCTGTTGTTGAGCGTTGATCCGGCTCTTGGCTGGCTCTATCTGCTGCCGGTCAGCCTGGCCGCCCTGTGGTTAGGAACGCAATCCTTTCGTTTGATACTTGCTCCTACCCGGACCCGGGCTATGAAGCTCTTCAACGTTTCAAACATCTACCTGGGGCTGATCTTGTTGACGATTTGTGTGGAGACTCTGTTCTAACTCTATCAACTTTAAAGGGGTTATCACGAGTGTTGACACACCACCAATGATGAAAATATCCGTACCGTAGGGCAAACTTAAGTTTGTCCTACAAGGTCTATTTACAGAGGAGAAAGTCATGTTTGCCTTAGAAAAGAAACTTGTAAGCTGGCATATGCTGGTTGCCATCGTGGCTCTGGCCCTTGGCACCTTGTTTGGTCCACTCCAATCGTTTGAACATATGGGCATCAATTTGTATCCTTTTCTGCAGCCGTTGTTGCAGTCCTATTATCAGGGTCTGACTTTGCACGGCGTGCTGAATGCCCTGGTGTGGACCACCTTTTTTATCACCGGTTTTCTAACCCTGACCACCGTCCGTGGGCTGAACAAGCCCTTAACCCAGCCGTGGCTGAGTTGGGTTGGCTTCTGGGTGATGGTCATCGGCCTGGTAATGGCCGCGGTGCCGCTCTTGCTCAATATGGCCTCGGTACTCTATACCTTTTACCCGCCGCTGCAAGCGCCCTGGTACTTCTACCTGGGCCTCACCCTGGTGGTTGTTGGCAGTTGGGTGACCGGCTGGAGTATGTTTGGCACTTATTTGGCCTGGCGTAAAGAGAATAAAGGCGTTACCACGCCCTTCCTGGCCCTGGCCTCGCTGATTGTTATGGCGCTGTGGCAGATCTGCACCCTGGGCATTGCCGCCGAGATTCTGACCATGATCCTGCCCTGGTCGCTGGGATGGGTGAGTGGGATTGATCCGCAGCTCGCCCGCACCCTGTTCTGGTTCACCGGCCATCCGCTGGTCTATTTCTGGCTGCTGCCGGCCTATGTCTCCTGGTACGCGATGATCCCCAAACAGGCCGGCGGCAAGTTGTTCAGCGAACCGATGGCGCGTTTTGCCTTCTGGTTGTTCCTGCTGCTGTCGGTGCCGCTCGGCTTCCACCACCAGTATGTGGATCCCGGCGTGCCGGCCGGCTGGAAATATCTGCACGCCGTGCTGACCTATGCCGTCTTCTTTCCCAGTCTGCTCACGGCCTTCAACGTGATTGCCTCGATGGAAATCGGCGGCAAGGCGCGCGGCGGCACGGGCTTGTTTGGCTGGCTCCGCAAACTGCCGTGGGATGAACCATCCTTTACTGCCCAGGCCCTGGCGATGATTCTGTTTGCTTTCGGCGGTATCAGTGGCCTGGTCAACGCCTCGTACAATATCAACCTGGTGATCCACAACACCGCCTGGGTGCCGGGTCACTTTCATTTGACCGTAGGCACGGCTGTCACCCTGTCATTTATCGGCATCCTGTATTGGCTGCTGCCACACCTGACCGGTAAGGCGCTGTGGAGCCGCAAGGTGGCCTTGTGGCAGGCCTGGGTCTGGTTTGTCGGTATGGCTATCTTCTCGCGTGGGCTGCACGCAGCAGGACTGCTGGGCGCACCGCGCCGCACTATGCTGGGCGTGGCCATGGAGAATTACGGTACCGGCGAGTGGCGAGTGCCGCTGATGATGGTTGGCCTCGGTGGGGCGATTCTGCTGGTTTCGGCCATCCTATTCTTCCTGAACATGGTGATGACCGCCTTCTTCTCCAAAGAAAAAGCGGAAGTGGAGATGCCCATTGCCGAATCGCTGAACGCCGAGCTGTCCCCGGCCTGGCTCGACAGTTGGAGGCCGTGGTTAGTAGGCGCGGTGGCTCTGGTTATCGTGGGTTACGGCCCAATGTTGTTCCAACTTATCCGAGACGTGGCGATGACCTCACCCGGATTTAACGTTTGGCAATAGTTGTTTGGGTGACGTCACGAAGTTTTCGCAAATTCGAGTCGAAAAAAAGAACGCCGATGACGCAGATAAACGCGGAAAAAAAACAGTGTAGATCAGCGTCATCTGCGTTCCATTATCCTGTTTGCAAATTTAACATAGAAGAAGGAGCTTGTGTTTCTAATGCGTGTCACTTTGATTGTTTCGTTTATCCTGTTGTTTGTATTGACTGCCTGTGGCGGCGGCTCTGAGGGACCGGTTGTGGGCGATGCGACCCGTGGTGAGAAGTTGTACTCACAGGCCACCATTGGTACCAAATCAGCCGAAGGCTGCACCTCCTGTCACAACTACGATGAAGCCGAGGGGCCGGCGGAAAACGCGCCTTACACTGCCGGTACGGCGACCCGAGCCGCCACTCGCGTCCCCGGTATGTCTGCCGAAGAATATATCCGTGAGTCAATTCTCACCCCCGATGCCTACGTGGTAGAGGATTTTCAGGAAGGCGATATGTACCAAACCTTTGGCGAAGAGTTGTCCGAACAACAAATTGCCGATCTGATAGCTTATCTGCTCACCGAGAAATAGTAGACCGGCCCAAGGATTGGAATCATGACCGACAAACGTTATCAGGTGGTCGTTCCGGATACGGATTATTACCGCAACATGGTGAAGTGCCAGGCGGCCTGCCCGGTTCACACCGACGCCCGCGCCTACGTAACTGCCGTAGCACGAGGCGATCTGGAAGAGGGCTACCGCATTGCCCACGATCCTAACCCGCTCTCAACCATTTGCGGGCGCATCTGCGGCGCGCCGTGTGAAGCCGCCTGCCGTCGAGGGGCGGTTGGCCTGGATTTTGAGCCGGTCGCCATCCGCCCCCTGAAATGGGCGGTGACTGAGCAGTATGGTCCGGAAGCCGGCCTACGTTTGCCCGGTTCTACGGTTAGCCTGCCCAGTCTACCAATTGTGGACCCGGGCTGTTCTCTACCGGGGCAAGGTGTGGAGGCGCTCTACTCTCCGGTTCGCTGGTCACGGGAGAATCTGTCGGCGTTGGCGGCCACCCCCGGTCGTCGCCGGGGTAAAGTGGCAGTGATCGGCGCGGGGCCGGCAGGTCTTGCCGTGGCATATGACCTAGCTATCCTGGGCCACCAGGTGACAATTTACGAGGCGGGCCCCAAAACAGGCGGCATGGTTCGCTACGGTGTGCCGGTATATCGCATCAATCAGCAAGTAATGAACGTTGAAGTCCAATCCATTCTTGATCTTGGCGTGGAGCTTCGCCTCAATACGCGGGTGGGACAAGATGTTACGCTGGCCGAACTGCGCCGCGACCACGACGCGGTGTTTCTGGGTATTGGCCTGATGCAAGGCCGTAAACTCGACGTGGACGGGTCTAACCTTGACGGGGTGATTACTGCCATCGACATGCTGCTCAACTACAACCTCGGCTACAAAGTGAAGCTGGGCAAACAAGTGATTGTGGTCGGCGGCGGCAACGTGGCTATGGATGCGGCCCGAACCGCGCTGCGCCTGGGCCAAGTTACCGCCGAACAGGAGGCCGCGTTGAGCGAAACCACAGCCCGGGCCGAGGAAGAAACGGAGGCCGTTCATACCGCGCTCAATGTGGCCCGCACCGCCCTGCGGGTGGGAGTGGTTGACCTGAAAGTGATTGCGCTTGAATCCTGGGACGAAATACCGGCAGCCAAAATTGAGATTGAAGAAGCCCTGGAAGAAGGTATCCGCATCTTTCCCCGGTACGGGCCAAGCCGCATTGTTGGACGGGGCGGCAAAGTGACCGGGTTAGAGGTTATTGAGGTGGCCTCGGTCTTTGACCAGGAGGGTCGCTTCAACCCCAAGTTCAAAGCCGGAACCGAGCAAGTGTGGGAGTGCGACACCATCATCCTGGCTATTGGGCAAGCGGCCGACCTCAACGTGTTGGGCGGCGCAGACGATGTGCGTATCTCGCCGCGCGGCCTGATTGAAATTAATCCGGCCACGGGTCAAACCTCGGCCCCGGATGTGTTTGCCGGCGGCGATGTGGCCTATGGCCCGCGTCTGCTGATCCACGCCGTGCGTGACGGGCATATTGCCGCCTTGGGCATTGAACAACATATTCAAGATCGCCCGGTTGCGTCAAATGTCACCACCACCTGGACTAAACTCCCGGCGCACATCCCTTACCCCAACTGGCTGGAAATTACCCGCAGTAAAGTTCCCGCCCTACCGGTAGACCGGCGCACGGGCATTACGGTGGTGGAATTGGGTTATTCGACAGAAGAAGCGTATGTACAGGGACAGCGCTGCCTGGAATGTAGCGTCAACACCATCTTTGACGGCACAAAGTGTATTCTGTGCAACGGCTGTGTCGACGTGTGCCCCTGGAACTGCCTGAAAATTGTGCGGCTCGACCAATTGAGCGGCGATGAGACTCTAAGCCGGGTTGTTGAGGCTCACATCGGCGGGGCGTCTGAGGCAGCGGCGGATAAACCGCCAGTGGCTGCTATGATCAAAGACGACACAGCCTGCACTCGCTGCGCCCTGTGCGCCAAACGCTGTCCCACCGGGGCCATTACAATGGAAGCGTTCCGGTTTAAAGAAGAATTGGAGTATCAGTGAATAGGGAACACACTGATCACTGAGTACTATTTTCAAGGAGTACGCTTATGACCTCTTTTGTTCAAAACATTACCCAATCTCGCGTGTGGAAATCCTTTTTCCGGCACGGCTGGCCCAATAATCGGCTGGACCGGTCGCTGGTGATGACGACCAACATCTTCTTTCACCTGCATCCGGTTAAGGTCAGCCGGCGGAGTCTCAAGGCCACTTACACGCTTGGATTAGGCGTGTTGACCACATTCTTATTTATCCAGTTGACGTTGACCGGCGTCCTGCTTATGTTTTATTACGTTCCCTCGGTTGAACGCGCTTTTGTCGATATTGTAAAAATACAAACCCAGGTACCGTTCGGCCAGTTATTGCGCAATCTCCATCGCTGGGGCGCGCACCTGATGGTGATTACCACGATCCTGCATATGGCGCGGGTTTTTTATACCGGCGCTTACAAGCCGCCGCGCGAATTCAATTGGATGGTGGGCGTTGTCCTGTTGCTTTTGACGCTGGGCGCGAGCTTTACCGGGTATTTGCTGCCGTGGGACCAGCTTGCTTTTTGGGCTATCACGGTGGGCACCAGCATTGCCGCTTACGAGCCGACGATGGGCCGTACCCTGCAACAAATTTTGCTGGGAGGCCCGGAGGTGGGGCAGGAGTCGCTGACCCGCTTCTACGCGCTGCACATTATGGTCATCCCGCTGCTGATGGCCCTGCTCATTGCGCTGCACCTGTGGCGGGTGCGTAAAGATGGCGGGTTGGCCGCCAACGGGGTTGATAACAACAAATAGATGGAGTTAGATAGATATTATGGCTAAGGAAGAAATTCAAGAGGTTTTTCCCAGGTCGTCAAACAAAACCTACAGCCTGGTAGAGATCGTGCGCGGTCCAACCACGATGGTCGACAAGGGGCCGGACGATACGGTGTTTGCCTTTCCGGTGGTGGCTATTTTGGAACTGCTGTTAGCCCTGGGCGCAACGACGGTGCTGCTGTTGTTCTCGCTGCTAAAAAATGCACCGCTGGAAGAGCTGGCTAACCCCATCATTACCACCGACCCGGCCAAAGCACCCTGGTATTTTATGGGCTTGCAAGAAATGCTGGAACATATGCACCCCCTGCTCTCCGGGATAATTGTACCGGCCCTGGCGGTTTTGTTTCTATTGGCTATTCCCTACCTTGACCACGACCGTACCGGCGCGGGCCGCTGGTTTACCTCGCCGCGTGGCAAGCGAATTGCCGGCTGGACGGCGCTGTATGCCCTGCTGGTGATGCCGGCCTTTGTCATACTAAGCACCACCTTCCCCCCGCGTGAATTGCTGCGCGATGTGTTGCCGCCTCTCTTGACCCAATCCGTAATTCCGGGCGCTATTATGGTCGCCTTGGTTTTGCTGCCGGTGTTGGTGCTGCGGCGGAGCAAGCCAGGTCAAATGAATGCCCGCGAGGTGGTGCTGGTGTTGTTTACTATGCTGTTGATTTCGGGCGTGGTGCTAACGCTGGTTGGCTTTCTGTTTCGCGGGCCGGGCTTTGAACTTTACTGGCCGTGGAATATGCCGGATGGGTACAACCCCTTGAACAACCTTTAACCCATGCGAGGAGAATATCAAGATGAGTGAAAACAATCCGAAACAAGAAAAACAGCGGTTCAAGCGGCGGGAGTTCCTGGCCATTGCCTGGGGCGTGTCGTTGGCGGGCCTGGGCGGCGGGATGTTGGCTTCTTTGCTGAAGTTTATCCAACCGGTTACGGCCGGCGGCTTTGGCGGGGTAGTACGCGCTGGCCGGGTAGACGAGTTCCCACCCGGCAGCGTGAATCACATCAAAGCCGGACGATTTTACCTTTACCGCCTGGAAGACGGTAGTTTTTTGGCGATGTGGCAGCGCTGCACTCACCTGGGGTGTAGCGTGCCCTGGGACGAAGCTCAGGGCCAGTTTCATTGCCCGTGTCACGGTTCTCTCTTTAACCAAAAAGGTGAAGTTCAGGGGGGACCGGCCCCCCGGCCGCTGGATATATTTCCGGTGACTATTGACAACGGCGAAGTCTTTGTAGATACCGGGGCCTCGATACAGCGCTCTCGGTTTGAACTCGATCAAACAACCCAAGTGTGAGATATAAGATGAAAACTGAAAATTACGAACGTTATATTTGGATTGGATTGGCGCTGACCCTGGTGGTTCTGGGAGGGCTGGTTGTCGCCTGGGTCCGTGAACCGGTTCGGCTGGCCGAAGCAGCCACAGAGATCAACCAGGCCAGCCTCAAACGGGGTCGCCAACTCTACGTAGATAACTGCACCTCCTGTCATGGCTCGCGCGGAGAAGGGGTAGTGGGGACTGCGTTAAACAATAAAGCCCTGCTAAAAAACGCTTCTAACGAGGTGCTTATTGCCAACATCAAGGCCGGCCGGCCCAACACATCGATGCCCGCCTGGGGCCAGGAACACGGCGGCCAGCTAACCGACGAAGACATCCACGATATTGTAACCTTTATTCGGGCCTGGGAGCCTAACGCCCCCGAGGTAACCGCGACTGTGTTTGAGCCAAGCGCGGCCAGGGGGGCTGCGCTCTTTGCCAGCAGTTGCTTTACCTGCCATGGAGAAAACGGTCAGGGCGGAACTGCCCCGGACCTCAATGATCCGGCGCGGTTGGATGTTCTCGACGATGATTGGTACCGGCAGACCATTGCCAATGGCCGGCCCGCCAAAGGCATGCCTACCTGGGGAACCGTGCTGTCACCCAACCAGATCGAAGACCTGGTGGCGCTCATTGGGGCCTGGCGTCAAAGCGAACAGGTAACGCCAGACATCACCGTGGCCGACCTGCTGAACTCGGCCCTGTTCAGCCTCAGCCAGGGTGATAGAGAGGATGCTATCTTCTATCTCAACCGGGCCAGGCCAGGAGCCTTTGGTCCGGCTCTCGAAGAATTTGATCCCATCATTGTCCTGATTGAAGGTAACAAAACAGACGAGGCCCTGACTGCCCTGAACGAACTGCGCACGCAGTGGCCCATTGGCGATGCCGCAAGCGGCGAAGAAATTTATAAGGACGCTTGCAAAGGGTGTCATGGCAGCGAAGGCCAGGGCGGTGTTGGCTTACGGCTCAAACCCAGCCAATTCATTCAAACCAGCACCAATGCTGAACTGCTCACATTACTATTTACCGGGCGAACCGGCACCGCGATGCGCAGTTTCTCGGGACAGTTGAGCGAAAAGCAGTTAGCCGATGTCATTGCCTTTCTACGCACCTGGCAGCCATAATATTACTTTAGACTTTGGAGAAAACAGAAGTTGTTACCTGCTGACGAAGAACACCTTAACATCTGGCTGACCAAGCGCAGCCCGGCGCTACGCTTTTTAGAATGGCTGGCGTTGAAACTGGAGCGACCGGTTAACCTGCTCGTCGGTAAATCCAAATTCAACCCACTTTATTACACCGGCCCGCTGGCATCCTTTCTTTTGTTGATTGTTATGCTCACCGGGCTGTATCTGACCCTCTTTTACCAATTTGGCTTCGATGCCGCGTACCAATCGGTAGCCAAGATTGAAGGGCAGGTGATTGCCCGGCTGGTTCGGGCCACCCACCGCTATGCCTCCGACGCCGCTGTGATTGTTAGCCTGCTTCACGCCTTTCGGATCTTCTTTATGGGGCGTTTCCGCGGTCCCCGCTGGTTGGCCTGGGTATCCGGGGTGGTTATGATGGTTGTCCTCTGGTTGGCCGGTGTGTTTGGCTACTGGCTGATCTGGGACCAACCGGCCCAACTGATTACCGTCAGTTTCACCAACTTACTCCGCCAGGTTACGCCATTTGGCGATTCTTTTGTCGCCGCTTTGCTCACCGCCGAGCGTACTGACCAGAGTTGGATATTCATGTCGATCCTGCTGCTGGTACACATCCTGCTGTCTGCCCTGCTCGGCCTGTTTTTCTGGTATCATCTTCGCCGGCTCAACCGGCCCAAGTTTCTACCCGACCGTCACTGGCTCATCGGCCTGGGGGTGGCGCTGTTGGCGGTTTCTATTGTGGCTCCGGTGGGCATATTGCCCCAGGCGAACCTGTCACATTTACCCGGCCCGGTCGCATTAGACCCGTTATTTCTGTTCTTCCTGCCGGTTACATTGAACGCATCGCCCGGCTGGTTTTGGGGTGGGTTAGTGGTGATCGTTCTGGTCGCCGGCGCGATACCGTGGCTATCCTTCCATCGCCGCCGGCACCTGCCGCGAGTTGCCATTGACCCGACCCGCTGCACCGGCTGCACCCATTGTTGGGCAGACTGCCCTTACAAAGCCATCACAATGGGCACCCAAATGAACGGAAATTCGGCCAGGCCGGTAGTAGCCCTGGCCCACCCTGATCTGTGCGTTTCGTGCGGTCTCTGTGTGGGGTCTTGTGATACCGGCGCCATTTCGCTGGGAGACCTATCCATCGAGATGTTGGGACGCGCCATCCAGACCCGCCTGGCAACGGCGCAAAGTGGAACTTCTTCAAATAAACTTAAGGTCGTTTTTACGTGTGAACGCCACGCGGCTCAGGGCGCGCGGCCTTACCTGAACCAGGAAACCGCCGGTCAGAGTGAAGGCGACCCAAACGTGGTGATTATCCCCTTGCCTTGCGTTGGCTCGGCCCACCCCCGTTTGCTTGGTCAGGCCCTTGAAGCCGGCGCGGCGGAGGTGCTGGTGGTCGGTTGTCCGCCGGATGACTGCGCCCAGCGCCACGGCAACCTTTTGATGGAAGAACGTGTCACCCGCAAACGTCTCCCCCGGCTGAAGCGAGCCTACGCCAGGGCGCCCATTTCAACGATGTGGCTGCCGCCGGATGCGTTTGCCCAGGCTATACGCCTCAATAGTACCGTCACAGACTCCCTTCATTCTACTAACTGTTGGGAAAATAGTAAGAAAACAGCCAGTTGATCAACTGGCTAAGATTAAAATTGGCTTTGCCCATCACCAGGGCTTGACTGGTCCCTGGCTGCAACTGGGCCAAACAGGGATGATCCTCTCTCCCCAGAGATAAGGTAAGTAATGCCATCATCGTATTTCTTTTGGCCAAGAATAGTATATGTTTTGCTTATCCTATCCGCCGGAATCATTGGCCCGCTGTCATATTTTGACGCCTATTCCCCGCATCATGTTGCCAATACTTACCATTTGACCATTTTACAAGACCCCGCCCACATAAGCCGACTTTTTTCAACTTTGCAAGCAATCAGGCAGACCAGGTCTCAATCCACGGCTCATTGGGGGGTAAATCATATTCCAGCAATTAGCAATCAGTTTGCCATCCCTCTGTCCGCCAAAATCCTGAAATTTGCTACGGATAATGCCTATTATTCTGAATTGACAGGAGTTCACTTACAAGCCTGTCTAACCTGGCGAATATGGGACGATGCTCTGGCTTTAAGCTCGGCCTTCATCCCTCCCCCCGAAAAACCCCCCAACGTTTAATTTCGTATCCTCTCAAATCACTATACACATAATAATACACATAATACACCCCCATCCCAACAACGACGATGGGAGAAGGGGGGCGTTTGCCAATTACATTTGTGCAGTAGCAAGGAAACGACACTATGAAATCAAGGTTGTTGACCACAATGCTGCTGTTGCTGGTGAGTCTGCTGGCTGTCTTCGGGTTGATGGCCTGTAGCAGCGACACAGCCACAAAAGAAGCTGCGCAAACGGATACTACCGGTACGCCGATTATCGAAATACAAGAGGCATGGTCCCGGTCTACCCCAGAGGAAAGTTCCGGGGTTGCCTATATGACCATTGTCAACAATGGCGATACCTCGGATAAACTGGTTGCCGGTAAATCTCCTGTAGCTGTTTTTTGCGAACTCCACGAAACTTCCGTGGATGAAAATGGGGTAATGCGGATGCGCGGGGTAAAAGGTGGGTCTATCGAGATTCCTGCTCACGCTTCGGCCAAACTGGAACCGGCGGGGCTGCACGTTATGTTGATAGACCTGGAAGAACCGCTAAAACCCGACACCGTCTTCCCTCTCACGCTAAAGTTTGAAAAAGCGGGTGAGATCACGGTCAATGTTCCCGTGTTAGAAGGCAATTTGCCGGAAGAGTAGAGCGTTTTTTGAAGGAGTTGTCACAAGTTGACGACTCACTATCAACAATAAAACTATAAAACTACAAAACAACATTTTCACTTAGGAGAAAGATCATGAAAAAGCTACACTATATTTTGGTACTGGTTATTCTGATTTTTGCCGTTATTGGGATGTACACCGTAGCCGGGCAGTTTAGTTCAGTTATTGCCGGCAGTCCGGCTCTGGCTGCCGCACCTACCGCTACACCTGAAGCCACACCGGCCCCCACCCCCCGCGCGGCCAAAGACCTGAAGGGTGGACTCTTTATCAGCCTATCTACTGATGAAATAGACCACGCCGCGATGGCCGTTAGCCTTGCCACCAAAGTGCTGCAAAACACCGAAAAGCCAGTGACTATCTTCTTGAATGTAGATGGAGTGCGCCTGGTCGATACCTCTATTCCCCAAAACATCCACAAGAGCGAAAAAACCCTGGCCCAGATGTTAACCAACTTCATGGCTGAAGGTGGGGTGGTGCTCGTCTGTCCTTTTTGTATGAAAAACGTGGGAGGCATTGCCGAAGATGAGTTATTAGAAGGTGTCATCATCGGCAGCCCGGAATATACCTGGAGCGCGATGTTTGCCGAGGATGTCACTGTGTTGAGTTACTAGCGCAAGTTTAACCGAACACGCAACATGGTGTAACGCCACCAGATTTGTGCCACTTGTGAAAATTTTGGAGTGCAGATCACAATCTGCACTCCAACTTTGCAGGTTAGGGGCAGTATACAACGTGTTGGGTGTTTCGTTTACTCAATGGATACTCAGTAGATCCAAATTCTTCGAGGAGACAAGACCTGACAGGTTTTCAAAGTCGCTTTTTCAAGCCGAAATCGTTGATATTCAAGATGATTTTGTCATTATGTCAATGCGTAAAACCTGTCAGGTCTGAAAATTGGATCTACTGACCTTTTTATCAAAGTGAGGAATAACGATGCAAAAAAGATTGTATTCAGGTATCCTTACGGCTGTGGTCAGTGCAGTATTGTTAGTTGGGTGCGGAGCGGGGGCTGAGCTTGATGACCAGCTCCACGCCATTATCGATGCGCATGGATTAACGGGCGACCCCAGCCTTGGCCGGGAACTGCCCAGCATCGATGATCCCCTGGCTCAATTGGGGATGAAGCTATTTTACACCAAAACGCTAAGCGGTGGCCAGGACGCCGCCTGCGTCACTTGCCACCACCCCATGTTGGGCGGCGGCGATGCCATTCCCATGTCTATTGGCGCAGGCACTCACCAGCCTGACCTGCTGGGGCCGGGCCGCAGTCACCCTGAAGGGCCGCAAATTCCGCGTAATTCACCCACCACCTTCAACGCCGCTATGTGGGATCAGGTGATGTTCTGGGATGGACGGATCGAGAGTCGAGGCAAAACCCCAGGCAAAAGCGGCAACGATGGCTACGGCATCCGCACCCCAGACTCCATGATGCTTGGCTACCCCGATCATAGCGTCAGTACCTCCCTGGCCGAAGCCCAGGCCCGCTTTCCCATCACATCCGAAGAGGAAATGCGCGGTTTTGATTTTGGCGCTGACTATGGCGTTGGGGCCAGAAAACTTCAGGACCGCACCCGCGAATTGCTGGCCGCTATCATTGGCAACTATGGCGATGGAGAAGGTGCGCTGGAATCTAACCACTGGCTGGTTGAATTTCAGAGCGCTTTCAACAGCACAGAAGATGCTGAAACCCTCATCACCTATGAGAATATCGCTAAAGCCATTGCCGCCTATGAGAATTCCCAGGTGTTCGTAGATACTCCCTGGAAAGCCTACATAGAAGGTGATAACAACGCCATTAGCCAGTCGGCCAAGCAAGGCGCGCTGCTTTTTTGGGGCAAGGCTGAATGCGATACCTGCCACAGCGGCGACTATTTCACCGATGAGCAGTTCCACGTGTTGGCCGTGCCCCAAATTGGGGTAGGGAAAGACAGCGGCATTTTTGGCGATGATGATTTTGGACGCTACCTGGAAACCGGCGAACCTGCCGACAAATATGCCTTCCGCACCCCCACCCTGCTCAATGTAGAAGTGACCGGCCCCTATGGACACGACGGCGCTTATGCCACCCTGGAAGGTGTTGTGCGCCACCATCTCAATCCGGCTAAAGCTATCGAATACTACGATTATTCCCAGCTTGCCCCATCAATCCGTACCGTCAATGCCGCCCAGTACACGCAGCAGGCGTTGGCGCAACTACAAGAACTCCGGGCCAAAAACAACTTCACCATCCAAGACATTGCCCTTACCGATGAAGAAGTGGACAGCCTGGTCGATTTTCTACTCATCCTGACCGATCCCTGTGTAAAAAGTCGTGAGTGCCTGTCTCCCTGGATTCCCAACGAAACGCAGACCGACCCAGATGGTATGCGTTTGGTAGCAGTGGATGAAAATGGTAAGCCTTTGTAAGGAGCGCTCATTGGCATAGCGTGTACAGAATTGTTAGCAACAGATTGATCACCCAAACAAAAAGGAGAAACTCTTATGAAGAAAATCGCAATACTCTTTTCCCTTGGCGCCGCCGGCTTTCTCTTTGCTATCTTCTTCGGCCTGTGGGCCAAATCCCTGACTACGATTTCCGAATCTGTCCATTTCTCGGTTAATTTCCCCGCCAGCGCGGGTAATTTCTCCCCCGGTGAGAGTAGCTCATTTGGGGCAGCAGAGGATTGCCACGATGCGGGCAGCCCCCAGGGTCTCGCCTCTGCCAGCGGCGAACAAAATAATCCCGCCTCTAGTGCCGAACAGAAGAAGCCCGCCTCTAATGTCGCATGGAACAATTCCTCGGTTGGAGGCATAATGGGAACCGAGGGATACTTGCGGATTGACCTGGGACAAGAAAATTGGCTGAAGCGCCTGATCCAGCCGCGCTTTGTCAACCTGTCAACGCACCGGCTCCGCAACGTGGGGACCAGGCCCTACAAGGTCCGCCTGGAGATGAACCTGTGCGACCTTGAACCGGAATGGGAAACCCCTGAAGCGGCGTGGGACCAGGCGACCCAATCCACCACCCGTTACATCAATCCGGGCGCGGCTTTTAATATGGACTGGTACCTTAATATCCCACCCGAGGTGATGCAGCAGGCGGTAATCTGCCGGGGCCACTTGAAAGTATTGGATGCTGAAGCGGGTGACTTATTGACTGTCCTGCCCATCAACATCTTCAATTCTCGCGTAAATTAAAAGGAGCCTTCAATGTCAATGTACCCTTCCACTTATCGCAAGTTGTTGCCCCACTGGGCGGTGCGCTTTGCCTTTTTCCTGTTGGGGATTGTGCTGTTCTACGCGCCCTTTGCCCTGGGCACCCAACTCTTTTTGCAACTGATTGACAACCCCCGCCTGGGTGATGCCCATAGCATCTGTTTACGCATGCCCATCCAATGGCTGAGCCAGCCCTGGATGTACAGCAGGCTCTTCTCTAGCCCCACCTATCTGGTTGCGGTGCTGTTCCTGCCCCTCATGGCTTTGTTCTTTGCCCCGCTGTTCTGCGGCTGGATGTGCCCGGCCGGGCAGATGACCGAGTTCCTCAGCCGGTTGATTCCCCCCCGCTTCCAGCTTGATCTTTCCGGCAAAGTGAGCGGTGCGCCCGTGCGCTACGGTTTTACGTTGGGGATGATGGGGGTGGCCTGGATTGGGGGTAACGCTTGCTGCACTTTCTGTAACTTTTCCCATACTCAGCACCTTATCAGCGCTGTTTTTGGGGATTTCCGGGGCATTTCCTATCTGGCCTCTTTCTCGATGGTCACTTTTGGCTTATGGTTCATTGTCATGGGCCTGTTCACCAAAGGGGGACGCGGCTGGTGCAATTTTCTGTGTCCGGCCGGCGCGGTGATGGGCCTGGCCCATTGGATCGGCGCCAAGTTAAAGATCAGTTGGCTGGTCAAGATTGACCGGGCCGCCTGCACCGGCTGTGCAAAATGTGTGACAAATTGCCCGGCCTGGGCCATCGCTCGTGATAAAGAAAAATCGGTCTCGATTAACTATCACGCCTGTACCGCCTGCATGGACTGTGCTCGCGTGTGTCACGTCAACGCTATTCGCTACGGCCTGGCCAAGAGGGTGCAAGCATGAACAAGGTCCCTCTTTATACGCGGATAGAGCAGCTTCAGCCCAAACTGCACGGCCTGGCGGCGGGGATGACTTTGGGGATGGGCAGCATATTCCTCAACCAGGGCTGTCCCCTGATGGGGCAATGCCCCACCTGCGCGGCCTGTGTCCCGAGCCTGTCCCTCCTGGCGTTGCCGTTGCTGGCCGACGGCGCCATATTTCTCTCGGCGAAGGTACTGAAGCACAGAGCAGAAGCGGCTGAGTAGTTTGCCAATGTCAAGCGTCGAGGACTGCCTGCCCAGCTACAATCGGGCAGGCAGTCCTCCGATCGCGCCCCGCTAAGAGCGGCCTTACTTGAGCCAGGAAATCGCCGGTCAGAGTGAAGGTAGCCCAAAAGTGGTGATTATCCCCTTGCCTTGCGTTGGCTCGATCCACCCCAATTCGCTTAGGGAGTTCCGAAATTTAAATCATCCCAAAACTTTCGGCGGCGTGAAGCGTAAAACGTGAAACGTGAGGGTTTATGGCGTAAAAATATCACGTTTCACGGAGTTGGGACAATTATTTTTTCGGAACTGCCTTAGTCGAACCCTTGAGGCCGGCGCTGCGGAAGTGCTGGTGGTCGGTTGTCCGCCGGATGACTGCGAATAAATTAGTTTTGTCGGGCGGTGAAAGCCCGCTTCACATCTCAAATCCACTCAAATCCACTCAGTTCGAAGATGGCCACATATTCTCTGGAGAGGCATTGAAATACTCGAGCACGTAGGCCCGGACCTGCTCGACCAGATGGGTCATGGCCATAGAGGTTTTGTTAGAGTGGGGGTTACCAAACACGCCTCGACTCAGGAGTTCCATATGTTCGCGCAGTTGGGAGTCGGTATACAAGCCACCGCCGGTAAAGTGGGATATGCCTGTTGAAACGCAGCCAGAGCCGCCTCTATCTGGGCTGGTTGTCGATAAGATTTGGCAGTATCTATTGGGCGTTTATTTTAGCCAACTTGGACTGTAACACAAGCTTTGATCGATGCGAAATAGTTGGCGTTGTCCCCTGTGTCAAATAGAAAAGGTGCCCAGGAGCGAACTTTTTCCTTAACAAATCTTGACAACACTATATATAGTATGGTATAATGGGAGAATGCTACTATATATAGTAGTACTCGGTTTACAGGCTGATAATTTTCAGTTCAAAGCATCCCGTCAAGTAAGTCGTCGATAAACGCAAATAGATCCTCGGCAGATTGTTGGCGATTCTGTCGTGATGATTGCCCTGTTTTGCGTTTGGGGTTTGGCACGCCCAAATATTTTTGGTTAACAGGAACGCCGTATCTTAGGAGGAGGTATTCGGCCCATTGCGCTTGTTCTAATTTTACACTGAAGAAGAACTCTCCACCGGTAATCTGACTGCCCCACATCTTGATACCATGCTGTTTCATTAAGTCCTCAACGTCAAAAGCATTCCACCCACTCTTAATCGCTTGATCGTACGGTACGAAAAACGTCCAGGTATTAGATTGTAACAAGGTCGGGTCGTTGATAATGTCCTCGAGGAAGCCGATTGAGGGAGTAATCCAATCAAAAATAGAAAAGATTTCAAATAACTTTCGCATCACCTTGACCTTTACCTAACTTTTAGAACATATGTTCTAAATATTTATTCTATGTTCGTTTGATCTGTGTGTCAAGTCAGGCCTCACACCCTTCAAGTGATGACTTAAAATTTACTCATTTGTTCGAGGATGTGTCTCTATGGATGGTTCACAAGAGTTTTTCCTTGGCTTTGTAATAGCAGGATTATTTGGCTGGTTATCCTCCTTGCTCCTGAAGAGTTGGGAGGCCGTTGGTAAAACGCACAAACAAATGTTTTCTGATGTTCCTCAGCCTGTTCTGAAACCCTTGCCCAGATCCAGTCACAAGAGTATAGGGGTAAATCCCAACCGATCTCCTATCCAAATCTTAAGAGATGGTTGCTTAAAGATTATTGGGCAGGGACTGCTTCAGATTATGTTGCTGACAGCTATCAGTGTCCTCATCTTGTTCACTCTACACCTGGAATCTTCGTCGGCATTTCCTGTGGGGATTGTTTTCGCGGCGGTGATAGGTTTTCTTCTGCAGAACCTTAGACGGAATTGGAAGAAGATCAGTGACCTGCATAAGATGATCGTCAACCCCCCTGAACCCGTTTTAAGCAAGGCGGCCTCTCCTAACAAGCATTACCTCGCGGCAAAACCACCGTTTCCGCCTTTCTTTATCGTAGCCAATAACACCATCGAAATTAGCTTGAGACTAATTTTGCAACTAATTCTGTTCTATTTTCTTTATCAATCAATTTCGGCAGCATATTTCTACTTATCGGATGGGATCATTCGATTTTCGCCAGTTGGAGCATTTGGTACGTAAATGGATTGACACAGAACCGCCTCTGTGCTAAACTGTTGTTTAAGTAACGAATCAAAAGCGTTGATCGAGACGAGTAAGCGGTACGAACGTGCCAGAGAAGGAAGGTCACCGGCTGGAAGCCTTCCCCACTATCTCCCGCTGAAAACCCCTCGGGAGTGAGCCTTTGAACGTCACCTGGCCAGTATGAGGCTCCGGTTGGCTCCGTTATCGGCTACCAATGAGAACAGTGGCTGGCGTGGAGCGAAAAGCGTAAAACGTGCTGCGTGAAACGTGAACTTTATCCGCTGTTGAATTTGGGTGGAACCGCGTGAAAAGAACCCCTCGCCCCAATGTGGGTGAGGGGCTTTGTTTTTAGGAAGAAGGAGTAAGGACTCGGCGAATCGTTTCCTGCTGCCTACTCCTTAACTTCCTCATTTGATAGCCAAGACATTAAGGAGCGATATCACAATGGCCAAACGAAAAAGAAAACCGGGTCGTAGCAAAGGTTTTAAGCTGCGCCTGGCCAAAAATTACCGCAGTGATAAGTATGTGCCCTACATTATGAATGCAGAAATAGGTATCTTGCAAGCTTCAGCCATTGACCCCGATTTAACGGATGGCGATGTCAGTCAGGCCCTGATGGACCTGATTTCACAGTTGGAAGAACCTGAAACATTATCAAAACTGTTGCCCACTGAAGCCTTTGACGGTCCTAAAGAAGTTGACATTAATGGTCATCAAGGCCCGACCGATTTTGTTCAATCCCTTATTATGATGAATCTACGGACGGCCTTTGATCAATATGGGCCGTTAGGGGCAGAGGACGTGATTGGCATCTTGGACGTGATCAAAACTTCGGTCAAGCGGTGGAATATTGGTATGCACCGGCGGGGATATTTGACCTATCTGGAGGGGTTTCTGGGCCAGATGGGGGTCACGGTTAGGGAACTGTCTGAGGAGGAAGTTGAGGCGTTTGGCCTGGATGTTGAAGATTTTGACCAGCCTGAAAAAGGAGATTAATCATGGCAGATAAACAAGATTATAAAGATTCACACATGTACAAAATTCGTCACAGCCTGTCCCACGTGATGGCCCAGGCAGTCCTGGAAATGTTCCCCGAGGGTAAAATTGCCATTGGACCGCCCATTGAGGATGGTTTTTATTACGATTTTGACCTGCCCCGCAGCCTCACCCCGGAAGATTTAACCAAGATTGAGAAACGGATGCGGAACATTATCAAAAAGAAGCATCCTTTTCACTATCGTGAATTAAGTGCTGCTGAGGCCAAAGAACTCTTTGCCGATCAGGCCTACAAAATCGAGTTGATTGAAGGCCTGGAGACGGGTGGAGTCGATGAGTATGGCGAACCCACCGGTGAACCAGTGGTGATCAGTACCTACAAACACGACACGTTTGAAGATTTGTGCAAGGGGCCCCACGTGGACAACCTGGGTGAGATTCATCCCAGGGCCTTCAAGCTCCTGAAAGTGGCCGGGGCTTACTGGCGCGGTGATGAAAACCGGCCGCAGTTACAGCGCATCTACGGCACGGCCTGGGAGCGACCGGAAGAGCTGGAAGAGTACCTGCATCACCTGGAAGAGGCCGAAAAGCGGGACCACCGTAAATTGGGGAAAGAGCTGGACCTCTTCAGTACTGAAGCTGATATGCTGGGTGGCGGGCTGGTGTTGTGGCATCCCAAGGGCGGCCTGATGCGTCACGTAGCAGAAGAGTTCTGCAAGGAGGAACACCTGGCCAACGGCTACGAGTTGGTCTACTCGCCCCACATCGGCAAGAGCACCCTGTGGGAGACCAGCGGCCACCTGGATTTTTACCGGGACTCTATGTACTCACCGCTCGATATTGAGGGACAAGAATATTTTCTCAAACCGATGAACTGCCCTTTTCACATTCTCATGTATCAAAATAGCCTGCGCAGTTATCGCGACCTGCCTATGCGCTTAGCCGAGTGGGGGACGGTATATCGCTATGAGCGTAGCGGCGTGTTGCATGGCCTGTTGCGTGTGCGCGGTTTTACTCAGGACGATGCCCATCACTTCGTCCAGCCTGAGAAAATGCCGGAAGAGATCGATTTTGTGCTTAATTTCTGTCTGCACATTTTGCGAAGCTTTGGTTTCACCGATTTTCAGGCTTACCTCAGTACGCGCCCGGCAGGGGATAAAGCCGTGGGCGAGTTGGATCAGTGGTGTGACGCCGAGCATGCCCTGGAGGAGGCCCTCAAACGGGTCGATATCCCCTACGATATTGATCCAGGGGGTGGCGCTTTCTACGGCCCCAAGATCGATCTCAAGATTAAAGATGCCCTGGGCCGTGAGTGGCAACTGAGCACCATCCAGTTTGACTTTAACCTGCCCGAACGCTTCGACATGACCTATATTGGTGAGGATGGCCAGCCCCACCGGCCCTATATGGTCCATCGGGCCTTGTTGGGATCGATGGAGCGCTTCTTTGGAGTCTTGATTGAGCATTACGGCGGGGCCTTCCCGGTTTGGCTCTCACCGGTGCAGGCTGTGCTCATCCCCATTGCCGACCGGCACGTGTCCTACTGTGAAGAAGTGGCCAGCCAGTTAAAGGCTGCCGGTCTGCGGGTCGAAGTTAATGCCAGTAACGAGCGGATGGGCAACAAAATCCGCCTGGCCCAAAAACAGAAAATTCCTTATATGCTGATTGTGGGCGATAAAGAGCAAGCCGCCCACCAGGTTGCTGTTCGTCTGCGCAGCGGTGAGGATTTAGGGCCACAGGATGTCGCTGCTTTTGAAAAGATGGCTTTGGAAGCGGTGAAGCGTAAAGCGTAGCGCAGCTTAGCTAGTTTCTGTCAGGAAACCCCTAATCCGGGTTAGACCTGAATCACCAGAGGTGATATAGTTGTGGTGTAAAAACTTACACATCTGGAGGTCAAAATGCTCAGATTACGTTATACACCCGTGG
>DAOUMU010000030.1:0-18334 GCA_034409055.1 Anaerolineae bacterium | reverse complement strand
GCGTATTGCGGCTTAGGTAGCTCTTTCAATCAGTTTTTCTGGCTTATCTGCCTTCGATTTTTGCGAAAGCGACCTATTTGTCTTTATGTTAAGCTCAATAACCGCATCAAAACTGCGAAAGTATAGAATTATAACAGAATATGGGTAATCTTACCAATTACACTGTATGATTTTATGGGTAAAATTACCCATAACAGGTATGCTAATACATAAGCTCAACGGTTGTATAGTGACATTTGTCATGATTTTTGGTGACAAATGTCACTTGTGTTGTGAGTGTGGTATGGGATGACCGCGATGCCTGCCACCCCAAACACAGTGTGGCGACGCTATCTCGATCTAACCTGGCCCGAAATCGCTGCCAGTCGGATCGCTTCCTATTCGTAATGGCCAAGGGGGTTTTTTGGTCGAGGAGATGTTTGTTGCAAGTGAGGCTGTGTGGTAACGATGTCGGGCTGGCAGGTTTCCATAACCTGCTGAGAGGTCCTGAAGAACTCGGTATGCTTGACTTCTGGAAAAAGATCGAGCAACCGGCTGCTCAATAACCTCTCTCGCGGAAGTCGGTGCAATCAAGATAGAGATCTTAAGGCTGTCTTAATTTCTCCCGTATCAATCCTGCCAGCCGCACTGCTCCGGTTCATTCGTACCTTCCCGCCAGCCACACCATTCGCTGTTGCCCGGATTGCGACGTCCCTGAAATGTACGGCCCGTGGTCAAATCGAGCCGCCATTCAAACGAGTCTTGCTTATCCTGGTCATCACGCCAGGTACCGGTCAGTTTCGCCTCGGTGATTGACTCGACGGTAATTATCCCGTCCACAATCTCACCGGTATGTCCCTGGCTATCCACATACGTACCCTGGACAGTTTGGCCGGTTTGCACCAGCGTTACCTGGCCGGTCACATCCGGTGGGTTACCAAAGCGGAGTTGCCAGACTCCACTGAAGCCACAGCCAGAGGGTAAGGGCTGGCCGGAACGGACGCCGCACCACTGCCCGGTTCTGCTGCCTTCAAAACTGCCGGAGAAACTGGCCCGATCCGCTGCCAGTTGCCAGCGCAAAAAGCTCTGGCTATTTGGGTTTCGATCACTAACCCACATTCCCTGAAACTGATCGAGGTCATCAATAACGATTCCCTCAACCCGCCCCGTATCGACACCACCATGCCAGCGGTAGGTGCCCTCAACATTTGCATCGCGCTGGCTGAGCGTCATCGTGCCAAAGGTAAAATCCCAATCTCCGGTTAGAGGTACGTCGATTGCGGCCGTTTTTGCCGCAGAGGTGCTGACCGGTCGGCTCGATGGGCTTGTTGCCGGCATGTCGGCGGAACCGACCCAGTTCAACAGCCGTTCATTCACCCCGTTGTATTGCAACCCAAGCTGCGCCTGCACCTCCGTATCAAAGAGCGGATGTTGGTTGCTGCCGTCGGCATTCATCACCCAGATTTCCCACTGGCCGCTGCGGTCGGTGACAAAGGCAATTTGGGAGCCGTCCGGCGACCAGGCCGGGGCGGCGCTGTTATACTGCGGGTCGGCCAGCAGCGGTGGCTTGGTCAGACGCTGGCGACTGCCGGTAGCCAGGTCATAGGTGTAAACTTCCCAGTGGTCGTGCTGTTTGTAGGTCAAGGCCAGCTTTTGGCCATCGGGTGAGAAAACCGGGGCAGTGTCCCGCACATCGTCGGTGAAGGGTTGCAGATCGCCAGTCGTGACATCAAGCTGCATCAAACCTCGCAGGCCGTCATAGAGAACGCGCGCCGGGTTCTGCGGGTCCCAGGTTGGGCTAAAGCTATAGCGATCAGCCGGCAAATCTTCAGATTCCCCGGTAGCCACATCAATCCGGCGTAGTCCCCACTGCAAGTCTTCCCGCCGAATAAAACAGATGCTGATATTGTCGGACGTGACCTTAAACGAGGTGATTTCGGCGACGTCGTCGGGAATATGAACACCATCGTCAAAGTCAAACTCCCGGCATTCCTCCGGCGGGTTAACCGTACCGCCATGTTGGAAAGAAATAACGAGTTCCTGCCCGTCTTGTGACCAGGTCGGTGATTTGGCCCGGGGAATGTCGCTGGCGATCACCCGCTCGCCGCTGCCACCTGTCCCACTGAGAGGCTTCGCACTGCCCGTCAGGGTATCAAGATTCATCACGTAGAGCGTGCCCATCTTGGCCCCGTCCCAGCGGGTGAAAGCCACCTGCTGTCCATCGGGCGAAACCACCGGATCGATCACGCCGCTGGTCAGCTTCTGCAACCCCGTGCCGTCAGCACTGACCACGTACAGATCGCCGCCGCTGCCGGTGGCAAAGACCAGTACCCCGCGGCCGGTTTTGCTGCTTGGCAAGGCTACGGTTTGCGCGGTTGGGGTTGAGTCAACCGTGCTTTCGACAGCAGGTGTAACCGCACCGGGTGTCGTTGCCGTCTTGATCACCGGCAGGTTATCGGCCTCGGCTGAGATCAGGCGAGTGTAATCCGATTTGGCCGAGATCCAGCCAGATTCACCCTCGGCAGTGACAATTTGTAGCCAGTCGCCGGAGGCGCTGATACCAATCACCTCAAACTGATCACCTTTTCTGGCCCCGCCGATGATCTCGTATTCCAGTCCCGGCCCGGCCCGCAGATAGAGCGCCGTGGTGATGACCTCCACTCGAACTGTACTGCCGGTTGCTTCGGCCGTGACAGTGGGAGTCGCCGTTGGGCTGGCCGAGATCGCTGTCGCCACGGAGGCAGACGTAGCCGTCGGGGTGGGCGAGGGTTGGGCAACAGGCGTGTCGGTGGCGGTCGGGTTGGCCGCCGCTACCGTGGCCGTAGTCTCAAGCTTGCTTCGATCTAGCCGCACAATAGTGGGGGTAGGGATGGCACTGCCGGGCGAAGTGCAAGCGGTTAAAATTAGTAAAGCTAGTAAAGTTATCGTTGTCGAAAGTCTCATTTTTATCCTCACGAAAGATTGGAAGATTGGAGATTTGGAGGGTTGGAAATTTCCCAATCTTCCAACCATCCACCCCTCCAATAGTTATTCATACCTCAGTGCTTCAATAGGTCGGAGCCGGGCAGCCTGAGTGGCTGGATAAACCCCAAAGAACAGGCCAATGGCGGCGGAGAAACCGGTCGCCAGCAAAATCGAGTCCACGGTGACAACTGTACTTCTCAGGGCAGAGACCGCCAACGGTAAAGCCCGCGAGATGCCATAACCCAGCCCAATGCCCATAAAGCCGCCAATCAGCGACAGGACCATCGCCTCGACCAGAAATTGCAGCAAGATGTCCCGCCGTTTGGCCCCCACCGCTTTGCGGATACCGATTTCGCGGGTGCGCTCGGTCACCGAGACCAGCATGATGTTCATCACCCCGATCCCACCCACCAGCAGCGACACCCCGGCAATGGAGCCCAGGAAGGCGGTCAATGTGGTGGCCATACTATCCCCAAATTCCAGCAGTTGGGCCTGGTTCGTAATTCTAAAATCGTTTTTGTACTCATCGCCCAGGCGATGGCGCTCGCGCAGCACCGCTGTCACCTGCTCGGCGGCGGCATCCATATTATCCTGGCTATCCACCTGAATGTAAATAGTAGAGACCTTTAAGCTGCCTCGAAACGCGCCGGAACTACCCAGGCGGGTTTGGGCGGTGCTGAGAGGCACCAACACCGTATTGTCGGGGTTGCCAAAGCCGCCTTCACCGCTTTCCGGCAGCACTCCAATCACCTCAAAGCTCATCCCGTTGAGGCGAATGGTTTCGCCCAGAGGCGACTCATAACTTTCAAACAATTTATCGGCCACCTCGTAGCCCAACACGACCACTCTGGCTCGCTGATCCACCTCTTCCTGGCTAATAAACCGGCCTAATTCCGGGGTCATATTGCGCACACTCTCATATTCCGGCGATACCCCGTTGATCGAAACACTTTCAGCCTCGGCCTGGTCACGCACCACCGACTGCGTCGCGTTCACGCTATAGGTGGGAGCTACGGCCACCACGTAGGCGACCTGGTCGGGGTCGCTTAAGGCTTCCGCATCTTTCATCGTCAGGGGTTCGGCCGCCTTTTCCTTCAGGTCAGCCTGGCTATCGTCTTCTTCGCTGCCGGGAGGACCTGGCGGGCCACCCCCTGGCCCCCCCCTCCCCTGACCGGAAGAGATGGTCAGCAGGTTGGTGCCCAGGCTGCTCAATTGTTCAGCCATTGACTGGCGGACGCCATTGCCGATAGAAATCAGGGCAATGACCGCAGCCACGCCAATGATAATGCCCAGCATTGTCAGTATAGTGCGCAGTTTGTTGACGGTCAAAGCCCGTAGGGCAATCAAGATACTTTCCCACAGTTGCATTATGCCGCTCCTTCTGTGACTAATCTTGGTTGAATGGGCCGTCCATCCGCCGACGTCGAAATCCGGGCCTCAGCCCGCCGCGGGTTGGCAATCGGCCGATCCTCGACAATGACGCCATCGGCCAGGCGCACCACCCGCCGGGTGTGGTCGGCAAGATCGGGTTCGTGGGTGACAAAGATGATGGTAATCCCTTGCACCTCGTTCAAGTGTTGGAAAATGCCCATAATCTCTTCGCTTGATTTTGAGTCGAGGTTGCCGGTCGGCTCGTCGGCCATAATGATGGCCGGGCTGGTGACCAGGGCCCGGGCAATCGCCACCCGCTGCTGCTGCCCGCCCGATAGCTCGTTAGGCTTGTGGTCGAGGCGGTCGCCCAGGCCGACCAACTCCAGTGCAGCCACAGCGCGGCGGCGACGTTCGCCAAAGCCCACCCCCATATAGACCAGGGGCAGTTCGACATTATTCCGGGCGCTGGTGCGCGGCAGCAAGTTAAAGCTTTGAAACACAAAGCCGATCCGCTTGCCTCGAATCTGAGCCAACTTGTTGTCGTTTAGTTGAGCTACATCCACCCCTTCCAGGCAATACCGGCCGGCGGTGGGTTGATCCAGGCAACCCAAAATATTCATCAACGTCGATTTACCGGAGCCGGATGGCCCCATAATCGCCAGTAATTCGCCCCGCTGAACTTGTAGCGAGGCCCCTTGCAAGGCATGCACCTCGATCTCACCCATTTGATAGGTTTTGGTCAGGTTCTCAGCCTCGATCACGACATGATTATCCATAATTCATCCTCTCTCACATCTACAATCTACAAGTTGGAGGTTGTTCCGGTTTCAGACTGATCCCGGATGATAACCTGGTCGCCTTCTTCCAAGCCGGCCAGCACTTGCGTATATGAGCCGACGCGCAGCCCCGTTTCAATTTCCACCCGCATCGAGTTACCCTGGGAGTCCAATTTTTCCACGTAAGTGATCGTTTCAGTGCCGCTACGGTCGGTTTGAATGGCCCGGTTCGGTACAACCAGCACATCATTTAACTGTTTGGTATCGATGACAGCGTTAGCCGTCATCCCGGATAACAGGTCAAGTTCCTGGTCCTGGGTATCCAGGGTAATGGTGACCTCGTAGGTCACGATACTATCGGAATCGCTCGAAACCGGGCTGGGGGCAATGTCGGTCACCGTACCCTCAAACGTTTGTTTGCCAAAGGCATCGATGGTCACACTGGCCCGCTGCCCCTGGCGCACCTGCCCGATGTCCAGTTCATCCACTTCCATTTTGAGCAGATAGGTCGAAGTATCGGCGATGGTCAGAGCCGCATCCGTGGCGTCATCCAGCACCCGCTCGCCGGGCTCGATGTTGACCTGCAAGACCACACCACCGGTGGGAGCGACCAATGTAGCATTATTCAGGTTAGTTTGGGCCTCTTCTAAGCTCAATTGGGCCTTGTCTACGCTGGCCTGTTGCGAGGCAATCTCGGCGGCGCTGGGGTCCTGGAGCAGCTCGGCCAGGCTGGATTCGGCGCTGGCCAGGGTGGATCTGGCCGAGGCCAGTTCCGCCGGGGTGGCCTCCTTAACGGTCAGGTTATAGTCGGCCACGGCGGATTCATAGGCCAGAGTCGCATCTTGCAACTCATTGGCCTGAGACATCGCCCCGACATCGCCCCGGTAGGCTACCTGATCGTAAGCCCACTGCGCTTCTTTGAGGGTGATTTCGGTTTGTTTCAGGGCAACCTCGGCCTTGGTCACATCGTCAGGATCAGGACCATCTTCCAGATCGGCCAGGTTGAGGCGGGCGCTCTCGACTGAAGCTTGCGCCGCGGCAATCTTTTCGGCCAATTCCGGTTCAAAGAGCTGCTCCAAATTCGCCTCGGCCTGGGCCAAGTCAATTTCGGCGCTGCGTACCTGCAACTCCAGGTCGGTCGTATCCAGCCGGGCCAACACGGTTCCCGCCGTAATGGTTTGGCCCTGCTTGACCAGGACTTCTTTGACCGTGCCGCCGGTTTCAAACTTCATCTCCACTTCGGATTCGGGTTCAATCTTGCCGGTGGCGCTGACCGTATCGACCAGCGTGTCGCGCCCAATTTTCACAATTTCAACATTGGAATTTCCTTGCGCCTGGGTTGTCTGCACCTGGCCCAGATAGAAATAGCCGGCTATCCCCCCTCCGACCAAGACCACCAAAATTAACAAAATAAACAGAACACGTTTCATCTCAGAAGCTCCTACCTTTTAATTTCTACAAATTTAAAGATGTTTGTTGTTTTTTATTCGGTTACGACCAGATCATCAAATCAATTTGTTGCCCTTAGTTTATCAAAAAAGCTTACTGACCAACAGTGTTCAGAATCACGACTTACCGGCCAGAGGGGTGATTTAAATCACGACCTGCCGTGACACCGGTCATAGTTAATTAAGATAGGTAATGACTAGAATCACAAGACGTAAGTACATTTTTTTGTTATAATAGCCTTATGAAACAAACAGAAATAAAAGTAAGTGTGAGACAGTTGCTGCGAATTGCCGCCAGCCTCTGGCTGGGGTATCTGCTGGTATTAGCCCTGATTGACCTGGGCGTCGCCCCACCCGATCACCCCTTTGCCTCCTGGTATTATGTGATCAACGGCCTGACCGCGCTAATTATTTTAGGCCTAACGCTGTGGGGCCGGGGCCAGGAATGGTTGGGCCGAACTTTTCTACCGCTGATGATTGTCCTGATGTCGGTCTTGCCGACAGTGAGCAAGTACCTGCTGACGCCTGAATCTTTCCCCTCGCCCGTCATCTCGACAGGTGTGGTGACAGTGTTACTGCTGGCTTTAGTGCTGACCGCCTGGCAGTACCGCTGGAAACACGTCGCTCTCTTTTGCCTGGGCACAGCCGGATTTAACCTGGGGGCGCTTCTGTTGTTTGTCGGGCCGCTGACACGCCCTTTTTTCTTTGAAATACTGAGTACGGCTATCCAAACCGTTAGCTTTTTGGTGATTGGCTATTTTATCAACGCGCTCATGACCCAACTGCGCGCTCAACAGGACTCCCTTGAACAAGCTAACGCGCAGTTAGTCCACTACGCCAGCACCCTGGAGCATTTGACCATCAGCCGGGAACGGAACCGGCTGGCGCGAGAACTGCACGATACCCTGGCCCATACCCTCAGCGCCTTAACGGTGCAGTTGGAGGCGGTCAAGGCGTATTGGCATGTCGACTCAACCGCCGCCCAGGCCATGCTGGATAAATCCCTGGACGCGACCCGCTCCGGCTTGCAGGAAACGCGCCGGGCCTTGAAGTCGCTGCGGGCCAGCCCTCTGGACGATTTAGGCTTGAGTCTGGCCCTGCGCCGCATGGTCGAGTCGGCGGCCAAACGGGCCAATTTGGCCCTTGACCTGGCGCTGTCGGAACAAATTCCGTCCCTGTCGCCGGATGTCGAGCAGTGTATCTACCGGGTGGCCCAGGAGGCCGTGGCCAATGTGACCCACCACGCCAACGCCAAAAACTTGCAGGTCTACTTGAACTTCAACCACCAGGAAATTGTGCTGCTGGTGCATGATGATGGCCTGGGGTTTGAAGAGCAGCCCGGCCAAAATGGCGACCATTTTGGCCTGTCGGGCATGCGGGAGCGGGCGCAATTGGTAGGCGGCCAGGTGACGATTGACAGCCAACCCGGCCAGGGCACCACGATTCGATTGACGATAAAGGAAACAGAATGATAAAGGTAATTATTTGCGATGACCAGGCCATTATTCGGGATGGTCTGGAAATGCTGCTAAAACTGGAAAAAGATATTGAGGTGATGGGTCAGGCTCAGGATGGCGCGGAAGCCGTCGCCATGGTGCAACAAGCCCAACCCGACCTGGTGTTGATGGATTTAAAAATGCCGGGGATGAATGGCATCGAAGCCACCCGGCAAATTCGAGCTAATTTCCCCCAGGTCAAGGTGCTGGTGCTGACCACCTACGATGATGATGAGTGGGTGTTTGACGCCATCCGGGCCGGAGCGTCGGGCTATCTCTTAAAAGATACGCCCCGGGAAGAGGTAATCAAAGCTCTTAAAGGCACGGCGCTTGGCAAAACCTTTGTTGACCCGGCGGTGGCCGGCAAATTGCTCCATCAGGTGGCCGGTAAACAAGCTCAACCCGCCACGCTCCTCACCGACAAACTCACCGAGCGCGAGACCGATGTCCTGCGCCTGGTGGCGCGGGGCCTCACCAATGCCGACATTGCCGAGTGGTTACACCTGTCGGAGGGGACGGTGCGCAACCATGTCAGCGCTATTTTTTCCAAATTGGAGGTGGCGGATCGTACCCAGGCCGCCGTAATCGCCATTCAGCACGGCCTGGGAGATGGATAAAAGTCTAATTTTTGCCCTCTCAAGTGTCATCGGCCCCGTCTTAGGCGGCTGGATCACCGATAGTTTGAACTGGCGCTGGGCGTTCTATGTCAATCTGCCATTGGGAATTCTGGCGTTAGGGGTACTGCCGTTGGTGCTGCCGCAAAACGCCCGGCAATCAAAGGCGCGCATTGATTACCTGGGCGCGTTGATGATTACCATCCTGCAATTTGGTGCTGGCTTGATGAGCCTGGGTATCTTTTTACTCACAACCCTGCAAAGTGGTTCGAGCCCTGTCCTGGTTTCGAGCTTCTTGTTCGTTATGGCACTGGGGATGGGTATGATCAATCCGGCGACGATGCTGGCGGTGCAGACGGCGGTTGAGCCGCGCGTCTTGGGTGTGGCCACCTCGGCCACCCAGTTCATTCGTTTGATTGGTACAACCGCTGGCACAGCGATGATTGGCACCCTGGTCACGAGTGGTTATGTGACCCGATTGGCAGTGAGCGCGCCGCCAGGAACACCGCAGCCAGTGATCACCGCACTGCACAGCCCGAATGCCCTGGTCAATCAAGAAGCGCTGCAAAGCCTGGCCCAGCTTATGGCTACTGTGCCAAACAGCGTCCAGATGACACAGACCTTGCTAGATACCGCACGTATCGGGCTGGCGAACGCAATTCAGGACGGGTTCTTTTTTATGTTTGGCGCGGCGATTCTGGCCATCGTCGGCGCGTTTCTGACGGCTAATTTACGCCTGGATCGCACCCAAGAGACCGCTGTGATTGCTATTGCACACGGCTTGGGGGATGAGGCTGTGTGACTAGCGAATCGTCACCACATAATTCAACTCGGCATATTCTACCCCGGCGGAATTACGCAACTGCTTTAGCAATGCCTGCTCCTGGCCGGCCGTCACTGTCAATTTTTGCACCCCAATTTGGTCAATCGTATCGGCCACTTTTACTTCGGCTGCCCCCAGTTCGGACTGGTCTATGACGTTATTGGCCGTAAAACCGGCCCGGACCTTTAGCAATATCTCGCCGGGAAGGTAGGGGGCCTGAGTTTCCGCGTCTACCGAAGAAATCTTCGGCGATGAGGAGGTGGCGGAGGTGGTTTGCAAGCTACCCATCGCCGCGGCGGCGTCAATGCGGCCATAACCAAACTGATTATCCCAGCCGCTCGCGCCCAAATCCTGGGCGGTATTCCTGATTTGCGCCCGCACCTCCTGGTTGGTCCAGCTTGAATTTTGCGACCAAACCAGGGCGGCCAGGCCGGCAACGTGAGGCGCAGCCATAGAAGTGCCGCTTTGGGTGGCGTAAGTGCTGGAGGGATAGGTACTGTAAATATTACTGCCGGGGGCGGCTATCTCAATGTAGCTGCCCTGGTTGGAAAAACTGGATTGATTGTCGTGACTATCGGTGGAGGCCACGGCCATAACATTGGTATACGCCCCAGGATAGACCGGCTGATCCTGGTAAGAACAGCCGTTGAGAAAGTAGGCTGAGTCGCCGCAATTGCCTCCGGCGGCGACTAACAAAACGCCGTTGTTGTAGGCATAATCTATCGCGGCTTTGAGCGTGGCGGAATCGGCAACGGTACCCAGGCTGAGGTTGATAACTTCAGCGTCATTAATGACGGCCCATTCAATCCCGTCCGCCACATCATAGATCGAGCCGCTCCCTTGCTGGTCAAGCACTTTGACCGGCATCAGGCTGGCTTCAGGGGCAACTCCAATGATGCCGCCGTTGTTATTGACTGCGGCGATGATACCGGCCATGTGGGTGCCGTGTCCCTGGTCATCATCGGGCATGCTGGTTCCGGAAACAAACGTCTTCCCGGTCACAAGGTTAGCTTGTAAATCGGGATGATCCAGGTCAACGCCGGTGTCCACCACCGCAACAGTGACACCCTGACCTTGATAACAACTCAACCAGGCCTCCTCGATGTTGATTTTTTCCAAGTTATAGCGGAGAGTTTCGTTGTAACCGAATGAGGTGGCACAGAAGCGGCGAAAGATGATGGGAAAATAGTAGAGGGTATACGTGTTTGTCTGGGTGACAGCCTGCTGACTTTTTAATGCCTTTGTAGTGGGTATTTCACGGTTGATTAAAGCTTCTGCCGGTGGAGATAGCATAATCGCATTGTCGGCGACTATGTTCCCCGCGGCCAAAACGCTGATGAAACTACTGGCCAGCCAAACCAGGCTCAAGGTCAGGAGCAAAGTTAAGACAAGGGTTAGTTTTTGGGTCATCTGGTGATATCCTTAATAATTAAGAAGTTTCTGTTCCAGGTATTAGTGACTATTCAAAAGGTGATAAATCAGGTACTGGGCTACCACCTGATTTTCTTGCTGTTCGCCCCAGGCTAAGATCATGGCCTCTCCACCGATTTCATCCAGTGAGTCGACCAGTTCGACATCTAGCTGGAAAGTTGGTGGATCACCAGGCGGTGACATATCGTCAGGCGGTCCCACATTCTCGGGCGCTTCCATACTACCGGAAGGTGGCATGGGAGTGCCGCCGGGGCTACCAGGAGGTTGGAGCATTTCCGTATTGTCACGATAGATGATCGTATCATCCGTAACGACCACTTCAACGGTTGAGTCGTTGCCAAAACCAGCGTTGATGAAAATGCTGTTGCCTTCACGCCGGTTGAGCGGCCCCATCGCCTCGGGGGGTCGTTCAGGCAATTCCGCACCAGACTCGACGTCAGAGCTGGAGCTTTCAGCCTGATCAAGCGTCACGTTCGCTGGGGGCGCGGTTGGCGTTGGTACGACCGGGGTTGGCGCGACTGAAGATGGTGTCGGGGACGTAATCGCCACAAAAGTTGACGTAGAAAGGGTTGCCAGGGACGATGTGACTGAGGGTGCAGCCACCAGCACGATAGCAGGTGTTACTGTTGCCAAGTCGATTGCTGGTTGCGGTGTTACCGGGATAGGAGCCGGCGTAAACGAGCCAATTCTGTCTATATCAACTGGAGTGACGGCAAGACTTTCTTGCCCGGGCCGGTCCAGTAGCAATATCGCCGTTAAAAGAGCTATACCGGCCGCCAATAGGACCACGGAAATACAACCGAAAGTAAGTGCGATAACTTTCATTTTACTTGCTCCTTAAAATATATAATAAGCTGTTTAGCCGCCGCAATCATAGAGGGACATTTGTATACCTCCCCGACCGCCTGAAGCTGGCAAGTCGCCATCAGTTAGGTCCGGCTGAATTGTGCCATCGGGCGCTCCGGCATTGCGGGTTACCGTCTCAAAACCTTCCACCGGCGTGCAGCGCGTTGTCACCCAGGTGGAGATATCTGACTGACCGCCGGGGCCGTCAGGGCCGCCACCACCTCCGCCCCAATAGACGTAGCGTAACTTGCCGTCGGCCACCAGCCGGGCTAAATCGTCGGCGGTGACGACCTGGTCTGTGCCCTTGAAGCCACCGAGGTACAATACCGGACGTCCGGTGGCAATCACATAGTCGGCGCCCTGCATCGAGCTGGGCACGGCCATCAGGTAAGTGATGTCCTGGGTTCGCGGTTCCAGGTAATCCAGTAAGGCCTGGTTCAACTGCAATCCGTCCCGATTGGCTGATCCGGATGACCGCCCGCTGTAGGCGCTTGGCAGCGATTGATTGGCGCTGGCGTTAAGCGTGGTCAAGCCCGACCAGATGCCCGGGGTGAGGAAGAGGGCGGCGATGATACAGGCAAACCCGGCCGTTGCGCTGCGACGATGTTGGCGGGCGACTGAGACGATGAGCAGCGCTGCGCCGGTGGCGAACAGCTCCATTGCCAGTAGCAGCCACCAGGCCCCGCTGACGAAGGTTACCGCTGTGAGGAGTTGTAACCCCAGTGTAATACTCGCTGCCGCCAGCAGCAGAGCGGTTGCCGGCCACGAGTGTTGTTCGCGCCAGCGCCACAGCTCGATAACCCCGATACCAACCAGCGCGGCCAGCGGCGCGCCCAGTATAGACAGGTAATATTCGTGGAAATGCTGGGCGATACTGAGGGCGGTTCCGCCGGTTAGCAGCCAACCGCCCCACAAAACGAACGCCTGGTGCCTGGGTGCAAGCGGCCAACGCAGATGGGTACGGAACAGCAACAACGCGGCGCTGAACAAGCCAAAGGGTAATAACCAGCTTGTCTCTTTACTCAGCGGTGCAGTGAACAGCCGCAGTGGGCCGGCTGATCCAGCTCCGGGGAGCCCGCCACCAGGGCCGCCGCCTCTCTGCCGGCCAGGCCGAGCTCGAGCAGGGGGGGCATTCTGGCCCTGGCCGGGCGGTAAGAACGAGCCGTTTGCCTGTGGCTCAAACTGTGCAGAGGAACCGTTTGGGCCCGCACCTGGCTGCGGCGATCGTCGGTAAGCTCCATTGGGCGGTCGTATACCCCCGCCAAAGCCGGAACGGGTCAACCGTTCGAGACCGTTGTACCCGAGAGCGAGATTGAGCACGGAGTTGTTGTCGCTGCTACCTACGTAGGGGCGCTGATCGGCCGGGGTCAGATCGACGGCGACAGCCCACGAGAGCGAAACGGCCAGTAAAAGCACCGTAGCCAGGGTCAGATTGGCCACCTTGCGCCATAGCCGCTCTGTTGCGCCAAAAAAGTAGAGGGCGTAGAAGGCGGGCATGGGCAGATAGGCCTGGAGCATCTTGATGTTGAAGCCGAGGCCGACGAGCAAAGCGCCCAACCACAGGTAGCGAATCCGGCCGCCTTCGGTTGCCTTAATAAAGGCCCAGGCCGCTAACAAGAGGGTCAAGATCAGCAGACTGTCAATGGTATTGTTCCGATCCGTGGCGACGACAACGGGGGTAATCGCCAGTGTCAACGCCGCCAGCAGGCCGGCCATTGTTCCAAACGAACGCCGGACCAGATGGTAAACAACCACCACGGAGAGGAGGCCGGCCACGATTTCCGGCAGCAACACGGCGAAACCATTCACACCAAAGAAGTAGGCCGAGCTGGCCTGGAGCCAGAGGCCCAGGGGGGGTTTGTCGACACTTACGGCGCCGCCCGGTTCGGCGGCGACAAAGAAGAAGTTGGGCCAGGATTGAAGCATACTCTTGACCGCGGCTGTGTAGTAATGGTTGGCATAGCCGAGCGCCGTCAGGTTAGCAAAGCGCAGTCCCGCCGCCAGCGCGACAATGGCGACTAACGCCAACAAGCGAAGCATGGTGGCCGATTGCAACCGTAGCGTTTCCATCAGGTAAATTCGGGGTGTTCGTGTACCGGACAAGGTGCTTCTCATTTTATATCCTGCTCTGTTGTAGCATATTTTTGAGTTGCGGCATAGAAAAAGGTTTGGTCAGAAAACCAGCCAGAGTTGCTGAACCTGCCCTGGTTTGGATTTCAGCGTGACTATACCGAAATGAATGAATGAGTAATGACAGTGAGTCTCCTGTGGCTGGATCAAATTGACCTACTCAGTATATTGGAAATTGGTTCCGTAAACATCATGCTGGCGGAGGGTTACGATTACACCTCTAGATGGATTAAATAACCAGCCCCCCTCTATCTAGAGAACGATTCTTAATCTATCTATAGACTCGTTACATTCTGCTTAGTCCGAAATATAATGAGAACTATGATTACAATCGACCCAACAAATTTATGGCTCAATATTTTACGGCCTTCTTTAACGCCGTTATGGTCCTTCTTCCACCGGCTCCAATGGAAGCTGACCCTGGCTTACGCCCTGTTTACTGCCGTGACAGCCCTGGCGTTAGGCATTGTGGCCCTGGCGTTGGTGTGGTATTTCACCTTCTGGTCAAATGGGCTGCCCATCAGGGTGGCCAATGACCTGCTCAGAACTGGCTCATTGTTATCGCCTTACCTGGAACGCACGCCGCCTGATCCAGCCGGATTGAATAACTGGCTGCGCAAGGTTATGGTAGGCCATAACATGGTCGTTAAGATTCCCTCAGCAGACAGAAGAGCAGATGTTCCTCCTCCCCCTCCGGTCCGTTTGGATCGAGTGATGTCTATGGCGATTGTCAATCCTGCCGGTCAGGTCTTGTTGAGTTATCCAGCCGAGATCTTCGCTTTGGGCAAGTCGATGCCGGTTCCCGCAGAGGCTATGACGGGCTTCCAGGCCGCCCTCCAGGGGAAAACCGACCCGGCGAAGCTGGCAACCCGCAACGCTGCCGGCAACATCATGGCGACGGCCCCCATTTTCGATTCAAATAAACAGCTCCTGGGCGCGATTTTTGTTGAAACTGCTCCACCCATTACAGAAAGCGAATTCCTGCAATTTACCCTGCGACAGACGATTTTGCCCGCGTTTCTGGGCGTTCTGGTGGTTGGGGCAGTAGCCGGCGTGTTTTTTGGTTACTTCATCGCTGGCAACTTGAACCGCCGCCTGCATACCCTGGCCGACGCGGCCGATGCCTGGAGCAATGGGGACTTCAACACGTTGGTGACCGATAATTCCGGCGACGAGTTAAGCCAGTTAGCGCAGCGCTTGAACCAGATGGCCCTGCAACTCCAAACGCTGTTGCAAACCCGCCAGGAATTGGCGACGCTGGACGAACGTAACCGTCTGGCCCGTGATTTGCACGACGCGGTCAAGCAGCAGGTTTTTGCCATTGCGATGCAGGTCGCCGCCGCCCTCATCTTTTTTGATCAAAATCCCGCCGCCGTCAAAGCGTGCCTGCTCGAGACGGACCGGCTGGTACACCAGACTCAGCAAGAACTGACGTCACTGATCCAGGAGTTGCGTCCGGCCGAATTGGAAGACAAAGGGCTAACCACGGCCTTGCGTGACTATGTGAGTGATTGGTCCCGCCAGAACAATATCGCCGCCGAGGTGCGCGTGAGTGGAGAGCAATCCTTGCCATTTCTATTAGAACAGACTCTCTTCCGGGTAGCTCAAGAGGCGTTGGCTAATATCGCCCGTCACAGCAACGCGACGAGGGTGAAGGTCTATTTGGCCTGGGCCGGGGATCAAGTGACGTTGACCGTGGCTGATAATGGAGGAGGATTCAACCCGGCTACAACCAATAGTAAGGGCCTGGGCTTGCGCAGTATGCGCGAGCGGGTGGAAGCTATTGGGGGACATTTTAGCCTGACGAGCCAGCTGGAAGCCGGAACACAGGTGACGGTGCAATGTAACAGTTCTCAAAAAACAAAAAGACCTTTGGGATAGATTAGTCAGGAGAAAATATGACCGAATCAATCACTGTGCTCATTGTTGATGACCATCAAGTGGTCCGCCAGGGAGTACGCACCTTTTTGGAAGCCCAATCGGATATCACCGTTGTTGCCGAAGCTGAATCGGGCGAAATCGCTACCCAATTAGCTGCTGAGTACGCGCCGGATGTGGTGCTGATGGATTTGCTAATGCCCGGTATGGATGGGGTCACTGCCACCCAGCAAGTCAAACAGGTCAGTCCGCGCACGCAGGTGATTGTGCTCACCTCGTATCACCAGAACGAACACATTTTCCCGGCCATCCGGGCCGGCGCTCTGTCTTATTTATTGAAAGATACCAGCCCTCAAGAATTGGTCGAAGCGGTGCGGAAAGCGGCTCGGGGCGAGGTTGTACTCCATTCGCGAGTGGCCGCCCGGGTGATCCAGGAGCTTCATGGGGCGCATCAGGATACATCTGATCCCCTGACTACCCTCAGTGCCCGGGAATTGGATGTACTGCGCCTTGTCGCCGACGGGTTGACCAATGTTGAAATTGCCGAACAACTCATGATTAGCGATAAGACGGTCAAGAGCCACGTCAGCAACATTCTTAGTAAACTCCATTTAGCTGATCGCACTCAGGCTGCCGTTTTCGCCTGGCGTGAAGGTGTGGTGCGACGCGATTACGAGGCTTGAGACATATGACCAGCATTTGGGGAACACATTTCTCCACACGCGAAGCAAGCGAACGCATAAAGGAATCTGCACAAGAATTCAGATACCTCTAAACAACTTCTGAACATTTTTTTGATAGACTCTAACTATACTGCTCCAATCATCGTTTTTGGGAGAACGCTTTTAGTATGCAACACCATACCGACTTTTCTAAACAATTGCTGGCGTCACCAACTGCATCCCCATGGTCTGATGGATTGGCCCGGGCAAATCTATGTCCAGAAATTCCTCACTTGTTGGACCAGTATGACCCCATTAGCTTGGCTCAAATGAATGAGGTGGCCTTACTGGACCGCACTGACACCAAGTATGTGCTGACCGTACGTCAACTTTATGGGGTGCTGACCTCCCTAACCGAGCATTATCGGGTTCTGGATATTGACGGTATCCGGCTGAACCAGTACCGCACCCTCTATTTTGATACCGCCGGTTTCGCCCTGTATCTACGTCACCACGCCGGGGGGCGAAATAGATACAAAGTTCGTAGTCGGAAATACGTTGATACCCAACTGACGTTTTTAGAGGTTAAGTGCAAAACCAATAAACATCGAACAGTTAAGAATCGCATCCAAACCCTTGGCCTGGTCACCCGGTTTACGCCAAAAAACAGCGAGTTTGTGAAGGTACATTTTCCGCTTAATCCCAAATTTCTGGAACCCAAACTATGGAATGACTTTTCTCGGATTACTCTGGTCAGCAAACACCGCCAAGAACGCTTGACCCTGGACCTAAATCTGCAATTCTGCAATGATAGGCGTACTGTTGCTCTGTCCGGTATTGCCATTGCCGAAGTGAAGCAAGACGGCGTTAACCACAACTCCGACTTCATCCGGCAGATGCGAGCGATGAACATCCGTCCGACGGGCTTCAGTAAATACTGCATTGGGGTGTCAATGCTGTATCAAAACGTTAAGCACAACAACTTCAAGCCCAAACTACGACTGGTAAATAAATTAATGCGAGGCGATGGCCATGTTCAACGAACTCACTGACTTTATCCTGGGGGCCGGTTTTAATTTAGCTGTCGCCCTGCTAATTGTCAGGTTTATCTACTATCCTTTCACCCAAAACAAGAATTACGTGTTCACCTTTCTGGCTTTCAGTACCATCATCTACTTTGTGCTTGGGTTGTTCACCAGTACTGATTTAAGTGTGGGGGTTGGCTTTGGCCTGTTTGCCATCTTTTCCGTGCTCCGCTACCGCACCGACGAGATGCCTATCCGCGAGATGACCTACCTGTTCATTATTATCGCCCTGCCGGTGATGAACTCAATCTTGATGTCGAACGGCGATGCAATGAAACTGCTGGTGGCCAACGGAATGATTGTGACGCTACTTTATGTGCTGGAAAAAGAATGGGGCTTTCACTTTGAGGCCAGCAAAAAGATCACCTACGAAAAAATTGATCTCATTACCCCGGCTCATCGAGACTATTTGCTGGCCGACCTGCGCCAACGCACCGGTCTGCCGATCAAACGGGTGGAGATTGGTCGCCTTGATTTTTTGCGTGATACGGCTGAAATCAGGATTTATTACGATGAGCCCCAGTCTGCCGCTCCGGTGATCCGGCCACAAACCGGAGCCAGAAATTTTCAGTCCCACCAACAGCCTACGCTGAAACCTTGAAGGTGCGCCACGTTTAACGCCTTATAAACTGACCGGCCTCTTTAGCAGTTTTCCTGACCGCCGAAGACAAAGGCTGTACCAAGAAAATAATTGTAAAAGAAAATTAACTTGACAATGGCACATTTGACAGCCATTTTTCGCCCCTGTAGGCGCAGGATATTTACAATCTAGCAGAGATTGGTTACGCTGATAGAGAATAAGGAGGCGATTATGCGTAACCAACTCTGGAT
>DAOUMU010000029.1:0-4034 GCA_034409055.1 Anaerolineae bacterium | reverse complement strand
GTTGAGTACAAAGTTAAGGGAAAAAACGATCAAGAATTTTGGGTTCTTTTGAACACAAGATGGGTGTATGAAGCAGGGAAACCAACCAAAGCCACTATTGTGGTTTATGACCTCACCGAGCGCAAGCGGGTGGAGAAACTAATCAAGGCCTCCCTCCAGGAGAAGGAGGTCCTGCTCCAGGAAATTCATCACCGGGTCAAAAACAATCTGCAAGTCATCGCCAGCCTGCTCAACTTGCAGTCAGGTTTTGTTGACGATCCCCAGGCCCTTGAAGCCTTCAAAGATAGCCAACATCGCATCCGTTCTATGGCCCTGATCCATGAGAAGCTATACCGGTCCGAAAACCTGGCCCAGATCGACTTTGCCGGGTATATTCGAGACCTGGTCACTTATTTGTTCCGGGCCCACAAGGCCAATGTGCAAGGCATCACCCTCAATCTCCAGGTCGATGACGTTCTGCTGAGCCTTGATACCGCCATTCCCTGTGGCTTGATCCTCAACGAACTGGTCTCCAATGCCCTGAAACACGCCTTTCCCGATGGCCGGCCGGGACAAATTTGTATCGCGTTGTGTAGCAGCGATGACCAGCAGTTGACCTTAAGGGTCAGGGACAACGGCGTTGGCTTGCCAGAAACGTTGGATTTCCAAAATACGAGTTCCTTGGGCTTGCAATTAGTCAACACTTTAGTCGATCAGTTGGAGGGTATCATTGAACTTAATAACAACCATGGCACAGAGTTCAAGATCACCTTTGCCATATCATAACGGTAACTGCCTACCCTTATGTCATTCCGAGGAGCGCAGCGACGAGGAATCTCCGAAACGTTGGCCCAAAAGAGGTTTACTTTACCAAAACCTTGGGGATTCTTCACTCGCTACGCTCGTTCAGAATGACATGGTAGGTAGTTACTCATAACGGTTCTTCAGGAATTTCCGTGGAATCGCTCACAGGGGACACTTGCACCTGCGCCGTAAGTGCAGGTGTCTGAGGATGCTCACACAACCTTATTTGAAAGGTATTGGGCTAAAATCTGTTTTTGCATCCCGGTAAACATCTTGGCTCTGTTACGCAATTAGGCTGGCGGACGCCCATCCAGTCAAGAGGCAAAAAAACTATGATTACTCGAATCAGACAACTTCTAGCTGCACCGGTCTTTGCCGATGAAGAAAAAACCTCTGCGACCGACCTGCTCAACACCATATTATTGGCCATATTAGCCGTGACCACGGTGTCCAGTATTATTTTTCTGATCAAATTGCCTGACCCGTTATATAGCACCGTGGTCCACATCATTATCATCCTGCTGATCTTAGGAGCGTTATTTCTGATGCGGCGTGGTCACATTCGACTGGCCAGCATCTTATTCTCCGCTGGAGTGTGGTTAACGATTACCGTGACGGCTCTTTTCTTTGGGGGGGTACGTGGTTTTCCCTTTACAGCGCTTGTCCTGGTCATTCTCATTGCTGGCTTACTTTTAGGAGGACGGACCGGGATCGGATTTGCTGCGTTGAGTATTATAGCCGGATGGGGGATGCTCTACGCTGAACTTAGTGGTTTCTTTTCCCCCCTGTTTGTACACCTCCCCCCAACCAGTGCCTGGTTAACCAAGACCATCTACTTTATTGTCGCCGCCATATTACTCCACATTTACACCCATAATCTGAACAACGCTCTGAAAAGAGCCCATCATCACGAGCGCGCTCTGGCTGAAAGTAACCACAATTTACAGACGGCCTATGCCTCCCTGGAAATGCAGACAGCCGAAGTCATAGAGACAAATGCTGATCTACAACGTGAGATCAGCGAACGCAGGCGGGCCGAGGAACAGGTCAGAATCTCGCTCCAGGAGAAAGAGGTCCTGCTGAAGGAGATTCACCACCGGGTCAAAAATAATTTACAAGTCATCTCCAGCCTGCTCAACTTGCAGTCACACTATGTTAATGAACAACAGGCTCTTGAGAGCTTTCAAGATAGCCAGCATCGCATCCGCTCGATGGCTCTCATCCACGAGAAGCTGTACCAGTCCGAGAGCCTGGCTCAGATCGACTTTGCCGAATACATTCGAGACCTGACCGCTTATTTGTTCCAGGCGCAGGGGGCCCATACCCGGCATCTCACCTTGAATGTCCAGGCCGATGAGGTTTTACTGAGCCTTGACACCGCCATTCCTTGTGGGCTGCTCCTCAACGAACTGGTTTCTAATGCCTTGCAACATGCCTTTCCCGATGGCCGGCCAGGTGAAATCCGCATTGAGCTAAACCTATGTCATAACAGTCAAGTGACCTTGACAGTCGGCGACAATGGTATTGGTTTTCCAGCAGCACTGGATTTCCAAAATACGACCTCGTTGGGCTTGCAATTAGTCAATACCCTGGTTGATCAACTGGAGGGCGCCATCCAGTTGGATCGTAGTCATGGGACAAAATTTTTGATCACCTTTGCTGCTTCATCAGAGAAGGAGACAAGAGGATAGTAAGCACGATGCCCTGGCAATATATCCCCTACGTTCTGCCCCTCCTTATAGTGACAGTCATAGCCATAGTCCTCGTCGGCTACACCTGGCCGCGCCGTTCGGTCCGGGGCGCAACGGCCTTAATTATCCTCATCCTGGCTGCTACCGAATGGTCGTTAGGGTATGCCCTGGAACTGGTGGTCACTGACCTGATCACCAAACTCTTTTGGGCCAGGGTTCAGTATCTGGGCATTGTCACCCTCCCCCTGGCCCTACTCGTCTTTGTCCTTCAATATACCAGGCAAGATAAATGGCTAACCCGCCGCAATCTGATCCTGCTCGGTGTGATCCCCCTGGTCACCCTGGTCTTGGTTTGGACAAACGAGTGGCACCATTTAATCTGGCGTCAGACCGGGTTGGATACCAGTGGCTTATTTCTGGTCCTGGATATCAGACATGGCCCCTGGTTTTGGGTTTATTGGATCTTCTCTTACCTGTTGCTTTTGCTGGCTACCACTCACCTCATCATCATGTTTCTACGTTCGCCACAACTCTACCGGCAACAGTCCGGCGCGTTACTGCTCGGCTTGTCGATGCCCTGGCTGGGCAACGGGCTATACATATCCGGTCTGGGCCCAATCCCCAATCTGGACCTGACCCCCTTTGCTTGTATGTTATCCGGAATTGCTTTTGCTTTCGCCCTCTTCCGCTTTCGCCTGCTGGATATTATGCCTGTAGCGCACAGAGCCATTGTAGACGGTATGAGCGATGGGGTGATCGTCCTGGATACCCAGAACCGGGTTGTGGATCTTAACCCGGTCGCCCGGCGGCTTATTGGCTTCTCCGCCGCTGAGGCCATTGGCCAGCCAGTGACTCAAGTGTGGCCTGGCTTCGGCGATGTGACAGAAGCACATACCGAGATAACCCTTTGGGCCAATCCCCTCGGGGTCAGATTCGGGGCCAGGCCCCAGAGCAAAGAAGATGTCCCCCATCATTATGACCTGCGTATCTCATCTCTCACCGATCGGGACAATCATCTTGTGGCCCGGTTGGTTGTGCTGCACGACATCACTGCCCGCAAACAAGCAGAGGCCGCCCTACGCCGCGCTCACGATCAGTTAGAGATACGCGTCCAAGAACGAACCGCAGAGTTGGCCAGGGCCAACCAGGCCTTGCAGACTGAAATCACCGAGCGCAAGCAGGCCGAACAGGCATTGCGGGAGAGTGAGCAAAAATACAGGCAACTGGTGGAGCATGCCCCGGCCGGTATTTGTGAAGTTGACTTTGTGAATCTAAAGTTCATTAGCGTAAATGATGTCATCTGTAAGTTTACAGGTTACAGTAGAGAAGAATTCCTCTCACTGAACCCTTTCGATCTGTTAACCGAAGATAGTCAGAAGCTTTTTCTCGAAAGATTACAGAAGCGTCTGAGGGGGGAACAGATTCCCAACACGGTTGAGTACAAAGTTAAGGGAAAAAACGATCAAGAATTTTGGGTTCTTTTGAACACAAGATGGGTGTATGAAGCAGGGAAACCAACCAAAGCCACTATTGTGGTTTATGACCTCACCGAGCGCAAGC
>DAOUMU010000028.1:0-8768 GCA_034409055.1 Anaerolineae bacterium | reverse complement strand
AAAAGTGTATCCCATCAATCTGCTTTTCACTTGACGTCTCCGAATTCAAGATATTGTTGATAGGATACCAGAATCGTGGCGCAATCACACATTGTAAGATGGTGTGTGACTTTTTCCGTTTGGCGTTATTTCTCTATACTATACACTCCTGGCCGCGCTGGTCCACTCAGATGATTAGATACTTATGTTGATGTAGGAAGATGCTATGACCTCCAATCCTCCATTGTCCCGTGGATCTTCCTCTGGTCCGCGCATACGGAAGACCCATAATATTAAGATAACCGCCGAAGAAGAAGCAGTATTGCGGAATATGTTCAATAAATTCGACCTGGTGGCTATCGAAGCGGAGTTTGGCCGTGGATTCAGCGGTAGCCGGGTTTTTCGGGTTCGTCTGACTGAAACCGGAGGAAAAGCTCGTCTACCGGCTGTTGTCAAAATAGCGCCTATTGACTTGATCCATAAAGAACGGCAAGCCTACGAGACTTGGGTGGAACATACCTTGCCGAAAGTTGTTCGACTTGAGATTACCTCAAACCTGCCGGCTAATAGCTTGTTGGGTGGGCTGTGTTATTCGCTGGTGGGTAGCGGCGCTTTTAAGGTGCAAAGTCTGGCCGATTATTATCGAGAATACAGTATCGATGACCTATGTTGGGTGCTTGAAAATCGTCTTTTTAAGATCTTGGGTCCGCATTGGTGGTTGAACCATCATGTGGACTATTCTTTCCAAATGCAGACAGATTACGATACCTGGCTACCAGTCAATTTAACTCTCAAGCCGATCAATTCACCCAGCGATGAGGCGCCCTTGATCAGGCTAGATAACTCTAACCTGCCCCCGCCTGTTATCGAGACTGGTGAGCAGGTCGAGCTCAAGGGTTTCAGAATTACCCAGGTGAATCCAGACGAACGAGAGGTGACGCTTAATCTACCGCAGCCGCTGGAGGAGCAATCCACGGCCTCTTACCGTGTGCGCCTAGTCGATGTGCCGGATGTTGCTGATTACCCTGTGGACAAGATGGTCGACTCAATTTACGGTCAGGTTACGGCTACTCGTCACGATTTACTGGTTGGTCTGGCCGGTCAGGTCTTGGGGGCGGCTGTTGATCTTTCAGCGAAGCAGCTAACTCTCCCTGGGAACTTAAGTTTGCCTAATCCTTTACTGCCGCATCAGGATTTATTGTGGGATTTCCTCACCGCTAATATCTCCACGGTTCACGGCGACTTAAATCTGGAAAACGTCATGGTTGATCCGGAAACCCGCGAGGTCAAGTTAATTGATTTTGCCACGGCTCACCAAGGCCACGCTTTGAGTGATCTATTGCGCTTGGAAGTGGAAGTGGTGGTTATGCTCATCCCACCCGTCCTGGGCGAGGCCGACTTGCCTCCCGAAACGATCTACACCCTATATGAACAGTTGCATCGGAGCAACCTCTACCCTGACCAAGTTGACTTGCCCGAGTTACCCCACGCTGCGCTAGAAAAACCCTTTAAGATGCTACAGACTATCCGCAAAATGGCTCGAATTTGTCTTTTTGCCCCGAATGATTGGGGTGAATATTACCGAGGCTTAACTCTTTATCTTCTCGGCACTCTAAAATTTAAGGTCTTAAGTCAGGTATCCAAGCAGACCGCCTTTTGGGGAGCAGCGACCGTCCAGCGTTTACTGGAAATATCCTCGTCGTCGGCAAAGGAGACGTCTGAACCACGTCCGCCAAGACCCGCCACGCCACCAGAATTATCGCCCGTCGTAGAGCCGCCCTTTGGGATGATGCCTCTCGATTCTAAATTGTATATCAAGCGGGCGGCGGATGATGTTTGCCGGGAGCAGTTGGGCCAAGACTACGCAGTCACTCTTTTTATTCAATCGCCCTGGCAGATGGGCAAAAGCTCCTTGATGGGTCGGGCGATAGATCAAGCCCACAAGAAGCATGGCAAGATATCCGTTTTTATCAATTTTCAAAAATTTCCAACGCAATATTTTGAGGATGAAGATCAATTTCTAAAGGGTCTGTGTTTGATGATTGGCGATGCGTTGGGTATCTCCCAGGCCATTGACCAATATTGGTTAGGGCTACAAACGAGCATTGTCAAGTGCAGCCATTATTTATCTGACTATATTATCCCTCAGATCGACGCACCTCTAATTTTGGCCATGGATGAAGTCGAGCGGATGCTGACCAGCCCCTTCCGTGTCGACTTTTTTGGTATGCTGCGGACCTGGCATAACGAACGGTTTTTTGATGAGTCTCTGGCCCGAATGTCCTTGTTTCTGAGTAGTTCGACCGATCCCTACCTGCTGATTGATGATCCCAACCAGTCTCCTTTTAACGTGGCCGAGGTCATTTTATTACAAGATTTTACCAGACCGGAAGTTGAAGAACTCAATCGACGGCATGGCTCACCTCTCCGCCCGGGTCAGATTGATGATTTGATGGATTTAATTGGCGGCCATCCGTTCTTAACCAGATTGGCCCTCTATCGGCTGGTTAAAGACAAAATTGACCTGGACACCCTACTGGTCCGGGCCACAGAAGATACAGGGCCTTTTGGCGCCCATTTGCGCCATTACTACCGGCGAGTTTTAGCCCAGCCGGAGGTTAAGCAGGCCCTGGCCAACATTCTGTACCATCAGACCTATGAAAAAAACCAGATATTTTATCGGTTAAATGAGGCTGGCCTGATCAAAAAGGTTGGCCAAAAAATTGTCCTCCGGAATAAATTATATACCCGTTATTTTGAGGAGCGTCTCCATGGAAAACGTGGTTAAATTTGCTGTTGGTGGCCCGGTTCAGGTCAAAGAAGGTACATACTTACTCCGACCGGCAGATACGGATTTATTTGAGGCCTGTAAGGCTAGCGAGTTTGCCTACGTTCTGGCCAGCCGGCAAATTGGTAAATCAAGCCTTATGTTTGAAACAGCCAAAAGGCTTCATCAACAAGGCATTAGAGCGGCTGTTATCGACCTCAATAGCATTGGTCACGCAAAGGACGCCGATACCTGGTACTTCACTCTAATTGACAAGCTAACTCGCAAATTAGACCTTGAGGTTGATGTGCTAGCCTGGTGGGATGAAAGCTCTCGCTCAACCTTGACCCACCGCTTTCTGGAGTTTCTACGTGAAGTTGTCTTGAAAGAAATCACAGCACCCATTGTTATTTTTATTGATGAGATTGATGTGACCCTGGGGCTTGACTTTACCGATGACTTTTTTGCTGCGATCCGAACGATCTACAATGGTCGCGCCGATGAGCCGGCTTACCAGCGTTTGAGCTTCGTCCTTTTGGGGGTAGCCACCCCGGATGAATTGATCGAGGATAACGCCCGCACTCCCTTTAATATTGGTCGAGCCATCGCCCTATGTGATTTCACCAGCGAGGAGTGCGATCGGTTTCGCCAGGCTATTGAAGCCAAATATTCGGGCCGCAATTTTTTTGATCAGATCTATGACTGGACTGCCGGCCATCCCTATCTGATCCAGAAGTTATGCGAGGCTTTGCTCAAGGAACCTGAGCCGGATGGCCCAGATTTGGTTGAGAAACTTGTGACTGAACTCTTTGTAGCCCCCACAGACCGTATTGATGACAATCTTCATCCTATAGAAAGTCGGGTGACCGGCGATCAGTATGCCCGAGAGATTCTTGTTCTCTATAAACGAATCCTACAAGATGATGAACCGGTCGATGATGATGAAAAATCGATCGTTGTCAATCGATTGAAACTTTATGGTTTAATCGTGGCCAAAAATGGCCGCCTAAAAGTCAGAAACAAACTCTATGCTAGGGCTTTTGATTTAGCCTGGGTCAATAAGATGTTAGACCGAAGTACCCGGTTAACTTTGGGACTGCCCCGGCGTTATAAAATCTTACAGGAGATTGGCCGAGGCGGCTTTGCTACCATCTATTTAGCTGAAACCACCCTGGAGTCCGGTGAGACGGAGAATGTAGCCCTTAAAGTCCTTAATCTGCGTGAGGAAGTAGAACCAGATGCGCCCAAATTGATCGAACGCTTCGAACGGGAGTCCGCGGCGGTCACCAAGCTGGATCATCCCAATATCATTCACATCCGCGAAGCAGGCCGGAGCCGTGCCAGTTGGGGGGATACGCTGTTCATTGCCATGGAATATATCGCCGGGGGAACGCTTCAGAGAAAATTAAAAACAGAGGGATCCCTGCCTCGGGATGAGGCAGTTGAGATTGTCAAGCAAATTGGGTTGGCCCTGAACTATGCTCACGAGCAGGGTATCATTCACCGCGATATTAAGCCCGGTAATATCTTACTTGATACTAGCCAGGAAGCCGTACATCCGGTGCTGACGGATTTTGGGCTGGTTAAAGAGTTATCCGGCGATGATGAAGGCCACACCAGCGCACCACTGGGCACGCCCCGCTATATGACGCCCGAGCAGTTGGCCCCCAAGCGTTGGAAACAGGTTACACCAACCCCGGCCACCGACATTTACGCCCTGGCCATCACTTTCTTTGAGATGCTGACTGGACAGCATCCGTTTGACGCCGATTCAGATCACAAACTCACCGACGCCGAATTCGCCGAAAAGCACCTGAATGAGCCGCTGCCCTCCCTTAGCAGGATCAAGCCCGAAGTTGGCTTATTCTTTGACAGCGTTCTGAGAAAGGCTACCGCCAAAAATCCAGCGGATCGATATGAGGATGTCATGCAATTTGTCACGGCCTTAGAGACCGCGAATAATGAAGCCAACCGCAGCCGGGCTGCCCGGCTGGTTGACGTCGCTAGGGATTACGCCCTTGATGGTGACTCTGACATAGCCCTGGATATGATTGACCGGGCTCTAGAATTTTCGCCCGGGTATGGTGATGCTTTAAGGTTAAAAGGAAAGATCAATTTCGAGCAGGGACAAATCCAGACCACCCTGGAGAATTATCGGCAAGCCTTTGAACAGGACCGCGACCCTGACTCTGAGGCCGGCCACGATTATCTGGGTATATTGAAACACGCGGCTAGAGATGCCTGGCAGCAAGCAGCCTATCAAGAAGCCGTCACGCATTATGGGGCCATCAAACAAATTCTGGACGAGGGCCGAATCAAAGGGGTTCCTGTTCAAATATGGGCCGAAGCCTGGCAAGCGTTTGCAGCCAAGCACCATCAGGCGGGTCTTGAAGCTTACACTGAAGGTAGCCCAGACAATATCGATGAAGCCATAGGAACTCTCAAATGCGAGATCGAAGCGCTCAAGGGTCTGGAGGCTGAACAAGAAAGTCAAGATTTACAGGAAAAATTGCGGGACTTACAGGTCCAGCATCATTACAATGCTGGGAATAAGGCTTACGCCCTTGGCAGTCCTGACGATGTTCTGGCAGCAATCAATGTCTTGAGATGTGGGATACGGACGCTTAAGGACTTGCAGGCTGCTCCAGAAAGCCAAGATTTGCAGGAAAAACTGCGGCTGCTGCGAGTCAAATGTCACTACAGGGTCGGTGCTCAGGTTTATCAAGCAGGCCAACCCGAAAATCTAGCTGAAGCAATCAAGGTTTTAGAGCGTAAGATACGAGTGTTAAAGCGGTTGGACGCTGAACACGAAGCCAGGGATCTGCAAGAAAATCTAACATCCTGCCATCATCAGGCTGGAGTTCAGGCTTATGCAGACGGCCATCCTGACGATATTGCGGCAGCCATCGATATTCTAGGGCGTGAGATCCAGGCACTGGTAGACCTACAGGCTGAGGCCGAACGCCAAGATTTGCAAGCCAAACAGAGAAAATTGCAGATCAAGGATCACTACAACCATGGCAACCATGTTTACGCGAATGGCAGTCCGGCCAGTCTCCCTGAAGCGATAGAGGTTTTGAAAGAAAAGATCGTCGCACTGGAGGCGTTAGCGGCTGAAGATGAGAGCCGGGATTTAGACCAAAAATTGAAACAGTTACACATAATAAAATATAACAATATTATTGAGGCCGCTACCTCGGCCATCAACGATAACGGCGACACGGAAACCATTTTTCATAATTATGACCAAATCGATCAGGCTTATCAGTCGCTACTTGAGCTTGAACCAGGCCATCAACAATGGACCGAACAAAAACGGGAGAGATTAAAGGAGCAGGCCAAACAAAGACAAAAATTTGCGCAAAGTGCCGAAACAAAGCATCAGTATGAAGTCGCTCTCCGTCATTATGACGCTATTCGCGATATTGAGCAGAGCAAAAAGTACCACGGTCTGGCTCAAATCCTACACCTTGACCTGGAGTCAAAAATTGCCGATCTGGAAGAAAAAGTAGCCTATGACCGCAAATATCAAGCAATAAAAAAACGTATCGACGAGCAGGAATACGCTGACGCGCTCAACCAACTTGTCGAGGACTTTATCAGCAAGGAGACCTATGGCCACAGGGACGTGGCTAGGTTACTGTGGGGCTTGACCTATGCCAAACAGCATGACTGGCAGTTTCCGCCCCCAGAATGGGAGAGTGCGGCTGAGTTAAAAAAGACACAGGAAAAATTAGCTTTCATTCAGAAAGAATTAGACCAGGTACGGAAAGAGTTAGCCACAGTGCAGAATGAATCGGCTAAGATGGATTCTGGTCAATCGGATAAGATGCAGAAAAAGTTGCAAAAACTTGAACGCCGCTGGGATACCCGTCTCTCATTTACGCTTGTTATCCCCTCTGTGATTATCGGTGTCGTAATAGGTATATTAGTTGACATCATTGCACCGCAAGATCAAAACTTAACCTGGCTGGCGGCGATCGCAATCTTGGCTATATTAGCGCTGGCAGGTTTACGAATAATCACAAAAAGGATGGGGGAATGATAATCGATAGACTTCGATCTCTGGATACCTTCTCTTGGATCATCATAATTGTCATAGGATTACTAAGCATATTGTTTGTCGTTGTCGTTTTAACGAGGCCTTCCCCAACTCCCCCTCCACCCACCGAAGAGCCAACATTTACACCAACAGCAACTTTCCTCCCCCAACCTCATACACTAACCCCGACTGAAACAGCCACAGCAACTTCAACACCCGATGCCACCCCTGAAATAACTAATACGCCAACGCCTACCCATACTTCAACTCCAATCAATACACCAACTTTAACCAGTACCCCATCTTCCACTAATACGCCAACGCCAACCGAAACTCCAACTCCAACTGATCTGCCAAACCCGACGCCTATTCTTGGATTCGTTACAGCAGAAAACTTACATTTACGTTCGGGGCCTAGTGTAGATGACAAACACATATATACTTTGCACGAAAACGATAGCGTTAGTATTTTACAAAGTAACCTGAAAAAAGATTGGTTGAAAGTCAAAACTTCTGAGGGGGTTGAGGGATGGGTTGCGGCAAAACATATCGCAATAGAGGTCGAGGTAAGCATCCCAATAGGCTATGTATCACCAACACCAACACTAACTCCAATACCAATCTCACCATTGATTATAACTCCAACACCAATGCCAACGCCAACACGCCCTATCATCGGGCCTGGTGATGTTATTTTTGGAGAATTAGCCGTTAACAGTGAGCATGAATATAGCCTGGCCAGACTGAATAGTATCAATTTTACGTTGATGTTTACACCTAAAATTGGGAATGTAAACTTTGAGCTCCGTTATCGAAATCAAATAAACGAATTAGACACTCTGGGCGTTGGTAGTCATCCAGCATCTGACCTGGATGACAATCAAGACACCGGGGAGTTGATTTGGGAGGGGATTCCACTTCTACCTGAAGTTGATTATTATATTTATATTATCAATGGTAGTTCAAGTGACATTCGATATTGTCTGACGGCCTACATTGTAGATAGATGGAGTTGTGATGATGACTGATATTGTACATGCTCATACAGCCTTCATCAAAGACGGTATGGGCGACCCACCCTGCGCTGTCACCAGAGAGTGGCGCGACGGAAGCGGTAACTGGGCCAGCTAACCGCCCGCTACCAAAAACAACGAGGTTCCTCATTGAGCCGTCTGCGCCAGCATCGTCAGCAGCGTCGCCAATTACAGGCCCAACTACCAAGCGAGAAGCTGTCCGTGATGCTATCGAAACCAACACACTCTGCCGGGAGCGCCATCTGGAGAAAGGCCAGATTATGCTCAACCTCGAATTGCTCCTGACTAACTTGCACGACTGGGCTTGTGAACATTGCTTCGCGCCCGAATGGCAGACGTTGCAGTTGGAGACAACCACCCAATTGATCTATCAAAAGTCAGGTCGGATTCGATGGGATGAGGACCGAATTGAGGTAGAACTGATCCCATACTATGGATGATCGAGAAGTAATAAACGAAGAAGAGCAATTTTATGAAGATTTTAGCCCTGGAGAAAGAAGTACCAGGCCTCACCGCCGAGGATTTTAGACCTCATCTCAAAGCGGAGGCAGCCAGGGCGTGGGAACTGTATCAAGCTGGCCTGCTCCGCGAATTGTATTTCCGCCAAGACGAGCCCAGTGCCGTCCTGGTTCTCGAATGTGCAGACGTTGCAGAAGCGAACCAACTGCTTAACAGCCTACCGTTGGTCAAAGAGGGGCTGATTACGTTTGATATCATTCCCTTAGGCCCTTACCCCGGCTTCGCCCGGCTATTCGCTGAGGAAACGTAAATTTGATATTTATTTGGGTGTGTTTCAAATAGTCGAACAGTTGTTATTACATCTATACTTTCGCAGTTTTGATGCGGTTATTGAGCTTAACATAAAGACAAATAGGTCGCTTTCGCAAAAATCGAAGGCAGATAAGCCAGAAAAACTGATTGAAAGAGCTACCTAAGCCGCAATACG
>DAOUMU010000027.1:0-13993 GCA_034409055.1 Anaerolineae bacterium | reverse complement strand
TCAACCTACTCCGCCACGAAGAAACCGATAAACGGGGCACTCAAACCAAACGTCTCAGAGCCGGCTGGGATAACAAATATTTGCTCGAAATCCTGACTAGTTTGACATAACAACTACGATTGCCCTGAGTCCCGTGCTCCCGTTGGCTCGTTTATTACCCGATTATTTTCTTAAAGTTCATCAGTCGTTGCTCGTCTTCATGCCGAAATAGAGAACGACTAATGAAGGTTAAAAATTTAATCGGGTAATAGCCTTTCACAAATACCAGTGTCCGCCTGTGCCCTGTGGGTAGTACGGGTATAACAACGGATTCGAGGATTTATCGGATCCAAATCCGTTTAATCCCTATGATCCGTTGTTATATGCAACCCGACTTCTATTACCCGATTATTTTCTTGAACTCCATAAGTCGTCACTACGAACCATTTTCATCCTTGAGGGTGAGCCAAGGATTATGGTGTCTATTCCGAATTGAAACCGATGAGCATGGAAGCTGTTCGATTTAGATGGCTCTGGGAGAGAAAACCCGTGGCAGGAATGAAGCCGCTCCTCCGGGCGGTGACCCTCTGCAGCTTGCTGCTGCTAAGCCTGAGTGCCTGCCACTTAACCTCTCCCCCCCCGTGGCACTGGGAGCGAGCCGAGGCAGGTCTGCCCCGCCAGGCCATTATTCTGAGCGTGGCGGCCGACCCGGTCGATCCGGCCCGGCTGTGGGCAGGTTATTATGCCCCCGGGGGGCTGGCCAGCAGCTTTGATGGAGGCCAAACATGGACCACCGGAGCAGAAGGACTGGCTGACAATCCGGTGTTTGATCTGTTGGTGACTGCTCCCAAAGAGGGAAATTTAGACGCGAGCAAACTTTGGGCCGCCACCCGCGATGGCCTGCGGCAAAGCCTTGATGGCGGGGCCAGTTGGCAACCAGCCGCCGGCGATCTGCCGCCAATGACCGCCTTTGCCCTGGCCAGCGATGCCACCGGCCGTCTCTATGTCGGGCTGGATGGGGCTGGCATCTATGCTGAGAGGCAAAACGGACAGGGTTGGCAGTCGCTCACCCCTGCTGAGCCCCTGGCTTCGGCGGCTATTTTGTCTCTGGCAGTGTCGGCCGACGGGCAACAGCTTTATGCCGGTACAGCCGGTTTGGGCCTGTTTGCCAGTCGGGATGACGGTCGTACCTGGGTGAACACCTATACCGATCACTATGTTCCCAATGTCGTCCTCAAGCCAACTCATCCCACCCTGGCCGTGGCCAGCCTGCGTGACCGGTTGGTACGGACCCACGATGGCGGCCAATCGTGGCACACCTTGCCCCTGCCCTGGACAGATAACGAAATTTTCTCCCTGCTGTGGCTGGCCGATGGTACGCTGGGGGCCGGAACCGGCCAGGGCCGGCTCTATCACAGCCAGGATGACGGCGATACCTGGCTTGAAGGGGGAACTGGCCTGCCGCCAACCGGGGCGGTATTGGCCCTGGCCGTGGCCGGAGAACAGTCAGCCCATCGTCAACGGTTCCTGGCTGGCACCTGGACCGGCCTTTATGCCAGCGACGATGGAGGGCAAACGTGGGCCAAGCTGGCCCCTTCGCTGGGAGTACCCAACGCCCACACCCTCTTGAACACCGAAAGTGAACTCCTGCTGGGCACTCGGGCCGGACTCTTTCGCTGGCAGCCGGGCAGCCAGAGCTGGACCCCGGCTCCGAACCGGTTCCCACCGGGGGGAGTGACATCTCTGGCCGTAGCTCCCTCTAACCATCAGATTCTTTATGCCGGCAGCGCGGGGGATGGGGTGTATCGCAGCCACGATGGCGGCGAAAGTTGGTACCGGGTGCCCTCCCTGGGGGTTGGTGTCCCGGCCCTGGCCGTTGCCCCGACCGACTCTGAGCATGTTTACATGTTGGCCCTCTGGGAGCGGGTGTATGAAAGCCAAAATGGTGGCCAAAATTGGCAAGCCCGTTGGGAAGGGTTGGGTGTCACCACCGAAGCGGTCAGTCTGGCCGTTGACCCGCTGGAGCCAATTGTATATGTAGGTGGTGATACCGGCCTGTATCGCAGTCGTAACGGCCAGGATTGGCAACAAGTCGCCCCGACCCTGGCCGATCAATCGGTTCTGGCCTTGATGGTCCAACCTGTTCCCAGCCCCACAGGCGGGGGTGTCGTGCTCTACATTGGCACAACCCGGGGCGTGTATCGCAGCTTAAATAGGGGAACCACAGTTCAGGGCAGTGAGGCTGAGCTTGGCTGGGGCCGTGGCCTGGAAGAGGTGTCCGTCACCGCCTTTCTGGCCAGCTTGGACGACCCCCGGCATCTTTACGCGGGCACGGCCTACGCCGGACTCTATCAATCGCTTGATTGGGGCCACACCTGGCAAGCGATTGGCCCGGCGGAATTAAGCGAGGACGTGGTCGAAGTGATGGCCTGGGGCCCGGCAGGCGAGTTGTTTGTGGCTGCAGCCAGTGGGGTCTGGCGGGGAGTCAAGCGATGAAACGAATGTGTCAGGGGTCAGGGGTCAGGGGTCAGGGGCCAGGGGTCAGGGGCATATGCGTCAACTTAAGGGAAATGTTGCGCCTTAAAAGCCCCCCCAGCCCCCCAAAGGGGGGAGAAATGGCCCAAAGTTCCCCCCTCACTTGCCCTGTGGGTTGGGGGGCTAGGGGGGCCAAAGCTAGCCACTCGATGACAGTTTGTGACTCGAAAGGCGTTAAGTTGACGCATATGAGGGTCAGGAGCCAGGGGTCACGTGTCAGGCATTTCTTCACGCAACACGTAACACGCAACACGCTTCACGCTTCACGCTTCACGTTTCACGTCTCACGTCTCACCTTTTTCACCCTAATCCTTATCCCCTTCCTTCTCCTGACCACCGCCTGCAACCATAACCAAAACTCCCCTCGCCTGGCTGCCCACACCTTGCGGGCTGATGACCCAGCGCTGGCCCTGGCCCGGGCGGCGGAGTTTGACACGGTGGTCCAGGTTTTTCCCTGGCGAGAGGTCGAGCCGACTCAGAATCAGTTTCATTGGCAGGCCACGGACCAGATTGTGGCCGGGGCTGAGTATTACGGCCTGGAGTTGGTGGTGCGCCTCGATCAGCACCCGGCCTGGGCCAGTGAGGTGGACCTGGCCCTCAACGCCCCGCCTGAGGAACTGGATGACTATCGAGATTTTGTGCAACGGGTGGCCGCGCGGTACCGGGGACGTATCCGGGCTTACATTATCTGGAACGAGCCCAACCTAGCCATTGAGTGGGGGGGGCGCCAACCGGACCCGGCGGCTTTCACCGAGTTACTCCAGGTTGGTTACGAAGCGGTCAAAGCTGGTGATCCCGAAACCCTGGTGGTAGCGGCCGGCCTGGCTCCCACCAACAGCCACGATACCGAGGCGATGGACGAGCGCCTTTTCTTGCAAGAAATGTACCGGCATGGTGCAGCGGCCTATTTTGACGTGCTGGCTGCCCACCCCTATAGTTTCGGTCAGCCTCCGGATGCCCCCGAAAGTGACAGCGACCATCCGGCCTTTGGGCGATTAGCCGAGTTACGGGCCATCATGGTGGAAAATGGGGACCGGCACAAGCCGGTTTGGATTACTGAAATGGGCTGGACAATCAACCCGCCGCAGGAGCAGCCAGATATTGGGGTCAGCCTGGCGCAGCAGGCCACCTATCTGGTCGATGCCCTGGCCTTGATTCGGCGGGACTGGCCCTGGGTGGAACTGGTCACGGTCTGGAATCTGTCCCGGCCTGAGCCGGGCGATCCTTTCGGTGGTTACAGTCTACTCGATCCGGCTGGCCAGCCGCGACCGGCCTACGAAGCCTGGCGTCAGGCGGCCGGCCGTCGAATAGAGCGGGGCCTGCCGGTGGCCGAGGTCAAGCCGTCCAACCCGGTTTCGATTTTGGCCAAAGATGCCATCATTCATTTGGGGGATACCAACCTCTTGCCTCCCTGGTGGCCCCTTTTTGCCGGACGCGACCCCAGCCTGACCTGGACCGGCGGCTTTTACCTGGCTGACCCCGGCCCAACCGACTGGACCTTACAACTGGAGATGATGCAGCAGAACGAGATTGGGGCTACCGCTGCTATTAATGGTCAGCCCCTGCGCCCCGACCTGCCCCAGCAAGACCTGACCCGCCGCTGGTTGACCGTCCGCCGCCCGGTGCCGGTCTCGCTGCTGCGCCCCGGTTACAACGAGATAACCATCACCTCCGTCCGCCTGCTGCCGGATGCCCAACAAGATGAATTCACCTGGGACGATTTTCAGGTGAAGAACATCAAATTAGGGCAATGGTAGTTGAGTAATGTCGAGGTAGCAGATGCTTTAGAGCGCGTAAAGTGTAAAACGTAAAACGTAATCTTCTCTATCCGAATTAACTTTCACTTCCAAACATCACGTTTCACGTTTTACGTTTTACGCCTGACAAGGATTGACTGATGACAGAGCATCTCTTCGTCTATGGCACTCTAATGGACCCGATTGTCCAATTTTCGGTTTTTGGCAGAGTTGTCCAGGGCCAGCCGGACAGGCTGACCGGTTACAAGAAATCCAGTATTCAGTTGGGCGGTGGCGTGTACCCGATTATCAAACCCGAGACTGGTCACTCGGTCGAGGGGCTGGTGATTACGGTCACCCCGGCCGAGTTGAAGCTAATTGACCGGTATGAAGGGGATGCTTATCAAAGAAAGAAGGTCACGCTGGTTAGCGGCAGGCAGGTGTGGGTTTATCAGGCATAAAAAAATGAGTACAAACAAACGGCCGGCAGGTTGCCGCAAACCTACCGGCCGCTGGACCGGCCTTTTTAAAGGAGGATGAGTCGCCGGTCAGAGGATGTTCAGTTATTAAAATGAGGATGTCATTGCTGCGCCAATTGCTGGTCGGCCACGAACATTAACTCCGCCTTGGCGATCGACGGTCGCAGCAGGGGCTGCTCAGCGACAGGCCGGGTATGGTGGTGTACCTGCTTAAAGCAGTAGACGGTATGTCCTCCGGCTCCGTCGGAGATGACCTGACAGGGTAGGACCGGTTTTCCCTCGATGTCCCCCTCATCGAACCAGGCCAGGGCCGGGGTAGCCGCCAAAGTCAGCACGAGTACCGCCAACAGGAGCGCGATGACGCTCCGACTCTTGAATTGAACATTGTTACCGATCATTTTGAATTCTCCTTTCCACTACTTTGGTTTATAATTAATTTGGTGTTATCACCGTTATTTGTCTCCATTCTAGCAATCAGGCGTTCAGAAATGGCTTAGAAAACGTTTAGAAAACGTGTAGGGCCTGGTTGAGGGGCTGAGGTGCAACCTTCGTTTGAGTGGGGGGCTACTGACAGCTACCAGGCAAAGGAGGCCAAGAATGACGGAGAAAGTTGGCCGATACGAAATCCTGGATGAGATTGGCCAGGGTGGTTTTGCCATCGTCTACCGCGCCCGTGACACAGTCTTGGATAGGCTGGTGGCGCTGAAGGAACTGAGACCCGCCCTGCTGGGTGATACGACCAGGGTGAAGCGTTTTCAGCGAGAAGCGAGAATGATTGCCCGCCTGGATCATCCCCGCATCGTCCCTATCTACGATGTGGGTGAGGTAGAGGGGCGACTGTTCATCGTGATGCGCCTGGTGGACGGCCCAAGTCTGGCTGAACTTATCACCAGGCGGGGACGCCTCCCGTGGCCAGAGGCAGTGGAGATCACCACCGCAGTCGCGGAGGCGCTGGATTACGCCCATGCCCAGGACATCCTGCACCGGGACTTGAAACCGGCCAACATTCTGTTAGACCCGGAACGTGGTCCGCTGCTGAGCGACTTCGGCCTGGCCAAGCTGGTGGGCGAAAGCAGTATGAGCGTGTCCGGAGACATCGTGGGCACGCCGCACTACATCGCGCCGGAAGCCTGGGAAGGTGTAGCGGCCACGCCGCAGATGGACATATACGCCCTGGGCTGCATTCTGTACGAGATGCTGATCGGGGAGAAGGTCGTTCAGGGTGAAACGCCGGTGGCTGTGATGAATGCCCACCTCAGGCCGCTAGAGCTACCTGAAACGTGGCCTGAGGACGTGCCAGTTGGTGTGGCGAATGTACTTAGGACTGCCCTGGCTCGAAAGCCGGCCGATCGATATGCCACCGCTGGCGAGATGGCCAGAGAACTGACCGGGCTGGCGGCGGACGAAGCTGCCGGTGGTGTTCAGGAAAAACCTGACGATTTATTGGAAATATTCACGTTTGGGGGATTGCAGCTTCAGCGCGGGGGTGAACCGGTCACGAGTATTGGCTCGCGCCGGGTTGAAGCGCTATTTACTTACCTGGCCTGCACCGGGCGTCCCCAGCCGAGGGAGGTGCTGGCCGACTTACTGTGGGACGACCGCCCCCAGCGGCAGGCGATGTCTAACCTGCGGACGGTGCTGACCGGCCTGCGCAAGCATCTGGGACCGTACGTCACCATCACCCGGGAGACGGTGGCCCTGAACCCGGCGGGCAACGTCTGGCTGGATGTGGCCGAGTTGACCGCAAAGTTGGCACCCATTCAAGAGCCGGGCGGTCTGACCACGGCTGAAATGGCGGCCCAGGCTGAAGCAGCCGTTGCCCTCTACCGGAGCGATTTTTTGGAAGGGTTCCATCTGCGGGGCGCATTGGGTTTCGAGGAGTGGCTGACGGTCGAACGGGAAAACTGGCGGCAACAGGTGCTGGATGCGCTATCTGAATTGATAATCTATCATCTGGACCAGGGCAGCTACAAAGCCGGTATTAGCCACGCCCGGCAGTTGCTGCAACTGGACCCGCTGCTGGAAGAGGCTCACCAGCAATTGATGCGCTTGCTGGCTTACAGCGGCCAACGGGTGGCGGCCCTGGCCCAGTACGAGACCTGCCGCCGGATTATGGCAGAAGAGTTTGGCGTAGAGCCCGCCGCGGAAACGACCACCCTATTTGAACAGATCCAGGTTGGTACGCTGGAGCCTCCCCCGCCCGCTCCGGTTCCCTCACCGGACATCTCACCAAAGCTGCCCGCTTTTCTCTCCGTTGCTCCCCTCCACCCCAGCCCTCCTGCGCTTTTCGTGGCTCGTGAGCAGGAGTTGGCCCAATTAAACCAGTATCTGGCCGAGGCGCTTGATAGTCACGGTCGGGTAGTCTTTGTCACCGGCGAGGCAGGCCGGGGCAAAACCGCCCTGTTGGCAGAGTTTGCCCGGCGTGCTCAGGAGACTCATTCAGATTTGATGGTCGCCAGCGGTAACTGTAATGCCTATTCCGGCCTGGGCGATCCCTATCTACCCTTCCGCGACGTGTTGGGCATGCTCACTGGCGACGTGGAGTCTAAATGGGCAGCCGGCGCCATCAGCTCAGAGCACGCCCGCCGCTTGTGGGGTCTGCTGCCCCATACGGTTCAGACGCTGCTCGACGAAGGGCCTGACCTGCTCGACGTTTTTGTATCGAGCAGCGGCCTGGCCAAACGAGTCTCCGGAACCTTCCCTGAGCAGACGGGCTGGTTGGAGCAATTGAAAGCGCTGTCTGAGCGAGCCAAGGCCGGGGCAGGTGGTTTGGAACAACGCCAGTTGTTTGAGCAGGTTACTCAGGTGTTACACACCCTGTCGGCCCGGCAGCCGCTGCTGGTGCTGCTGGATGACTTGCAGTGGGCGGACAGCGCCTCCATTAATTTGCTATTCCACCTGGTGAGACGGTCACAGGACGGCCGGATTCTGATTGTCGGGGCCTACCGCCCCAGTGACGTTGTTTTGGACCACCCGGCCAGGGATCGGGAAGCCCGGCGGCATCCGCTGGAGCCGGTGCTTAACGAGTTCAAACGCCTCTTTGGGGAAATCGAGCTTGATTTAGGCAAAATCCCCGCGACGGAGGGTCGAGCCTTTGTAGACGCCCTGCTGGATAGCGAACCCAACCGGTTAGGTGAAGCGTTCCGGGCGGCGCTGTTCCGCCAGGCCAAGGGGCACGCTCTTTTCACGGTCGAGTTGCTGCGAGATATGCAAGAGCGGGGGGATCTGGTGCAGGACAAGGAAGAGCGTTGGATCGAGGGACCGGCGCTGGACTGGCAAGCCCTGCCGGCGCGCGTCGAGGCGATCATCGAGCAGCGGTTGGGGCGGCTCGATGAAGAGTTGCAGGAAATCCTAACCATGGCCAGCGTAGAAGGGGAGGTGTTTACGGCCCAGGTCGTCGCCCGGATGCAGGAGTTGGGCGAGCGGCAACTATTACGACGACTGTCCCGTGAGTTGGTCCAGCGTCACCGGTTGATTCGGGACCAGGGTGAAATTGAAGTTGGCGAAAACCGTCTGTCCCGCTTCCTGTTCCGGCACGTGCTGTTTCAGCAATATCTCTACGACCGGCTCAGTCCGGGCGAACGACGGCTGCTCCACGGCGAGATGGCGACCCTGCTGGAGGAGTTGTACCAGGATCAGACCGACGAGATTGCAATCCAGTTGGCCCGCCACTATGTTGAGGCAGGCCAGGGGGCGAAGGCCGTTGATTACCTGCTTCAGGCCGGGGACCAGGCCCGGCTGGCCTACGCCCACGAGGCCGCGATCAGTCATTACCGGCAGGCTCTGATCTTTTTAAAAGGACAAGGTGACGACGAGCGCGCTGCCCAGACGTTGATGAAACTGGGCCTGACCTACCACAATGCCTTTGATTTTGAGCAATCCCGGCTGGCCTATGAAGAGGCCTTTGCTTTGCGGCAGGTGGGACAACCATTTGCCCGACCGTCTACGCCTCACACAATCAGAGTACTTTGGCCCGACGATCCTCCGACCCTGGATCCAGCGCTTACAATTGATTATTCCCCTATAGTTGGACATCTCTTTAGTGGTCTAGTTGCGACAACCCCGGAGCTGGATGTCGTCCCTGATGTGGCCCAGCGCTGGGAAATATTAGACGGTGGGCGGAAGTACGTTTTTTACCTACGAGATGACATTCGATGGAGCGATGGTGCTCCGGTGACTGCCCACGACTTTGAGTACGCATGGAAGCGGATCCTCGCTCCGCGTCCGGCCACCGGCTCGCTTGCTGCCAGCCTGCTGTACGATGTAAAAGGAGCTAGAGCCTTTCATCGCGGCGAGGCTGGGCCGGAGGCGGTTGGCGTGCGTGCCCTCGACGCGGTCACCCTGGCTATCGAACTGGAAGGCCCGGTCGGCTATTTCCTCAGCCTACTGACCTATAGCGTCACTTATCCCGTTCCCCGGCATACCGTGGAAACTCACGGCGAGGACTGGACGGCGGTAGATAAGATTGTTACCAACGGTCCGTTCAGGTTGGAAAGCTGGCAACGGGGGGAACGACTGGTGCTAACTCGCAATGAAATGTACCACGGCCAGTTTCGGGGCAATGTGGAAAAAGTGGAATGTCTCTTGCTGGGGGGGGATATATGGAGTCTCGCAGATTGGGATACCCGTTCATTAGCTTTGTATGAAACGGGCGATCTGGATGTAATGCGCATCGCTGAGGCAGTAGGACAGGCCCGGCAGAAGTATGCCCAAGATCATGTTTCGTTTCCTATGTTCTGGACGATTTATGTGAGCTTTGACCTAAGCCAGCCACCCTTCAATGACCTGCGGGTGCGACGGGCCTTTGCCCTGGCTATCGATAGCGCAAGGTATCAATATGAGGTCACCAAAGGCCTGTTTGTCCCGGCCACCGGTGGCTTTCTCCCGCCACAGATGCCAGGATACTCGGCCGGAATCGGTTTACCCTACGATCCTGCCCAGGCGCGACGTTTATTGGCCGAGGCCGGCTATCCAGACGGTCATCATTTCCCCAAGGTTAAGGCATTGGGCGGCACGAAGCAAGAAGCTGAGTATGTGCAGGCGCAATGGCGGGAGAACCTGGGGATAGAGGTTGAATGGGAAGTGTTGGATATTGTAACCGCCCATGAAATGGCGAGCAGGGAGATACCTGCTTTGTTTTTTGTTGCCTGGGGTGCTAACTATCCCGATCCTGACAGCTTTCTGAGAGTATGTTTTCAGCAGCCGTACCACAACTGGCACCATGAAGCTTATAACAGCCTGGTCGAAGAAGCCCGGCAACTCACCGATCAGGAACAGCGAATGAAGTTATACCGGCAGGCAGACCGCATCCTGATGGAACAAATCCCGCTTACCCCCCTTTTTTATGGTCGGCTCCATTTTCTGGTGAAACCGTGGGTACGGAACCTCCGCATAGCTCCAACCTGGGAGGCATTCTGGAAGGATGTCATTATCGAGCCGCATTAGGTGGGGTTGCTTTTTTACCGGTTTGATCGGGCCTTATATATCAATAGTACGGTGTGTTTCATTTCAGTTGGGCATCTGTAGGAGCAGTCCACGCTATAAACCGCTGGACTATGGTCCAACGGGAGCATTTCTAAAGTAAACACATCCAAATAAAATGAGTACAAACAAACGGCCGGCAGGCTGCCGCAAACCTACCGGCCGCTGGACCGGCCCTTTTAAAGGAGGATGAGTCGCCGGTCAGAGGATTTCTAGTTCATCAAACCAGAATTTGGCTTGCCAGCGGGGCAAAAAGTAACTTCTTACCTTATCGCGTTGCCGAGGAAGCTATCGCTCCTGGTTGACCAACCTCTGCGCTATCTCCAACCGTTTGTTGTTTGCCTGTCTTCCACACCAACTTTCTTACGGTTTGGTATAGTGCTCCTTTACGGTTGGCCGCTGCCTGCTCAAGCAACTGGTTCTTTTCCGCTCGACGCAGCCGATCGTGGTGCTGCTCTAATTTTACGTTAAAATCTCCCCAGCCAATCATTGTTACCTCCTTCAGTTTGCCGGTAAAGCCATTCGATACTTTTGAGTTTTGTTGTTTTTAGTATAACCGACGACCGTCCCGTATGTGCCTCAAAAAGCGTCCCAAAAAGCGTCCCGGAACAAATTCCATTGCTAATTCGGGCCATTTACAGTAGAATTATTGGGCGAGATTGGACACGAAGTGGTTAACTGAGAGAACTCTATGACAAACAATAACACTTTTGACATTCTTTTACTCATTGCCCGGCCAGCGGCCGGCAAAAGTGAGATCATCGACTACCTGAAACGCACCGACGTGGCTACCCGCCGCCGCCGGTTTCATATCGGGGAGTTTGAGGAGATCGACGATTTTCCGATGCTGTGGACCTGGTTTGAAGAGGATCACCTTCTGAGCCAGATGGGATATTCCCGCCTGCACACCACGAAAGACAATTATTTCAAAGCCGGCTATTTATGGGACCTGCTCATCCGCCGCATTTGCCTGGAATACAGCAAGCGCCTGCGCGACAATCCAAAATACCACGATCAAATGACGACCATCATCGAATTTGCCCGGGGCAGCGAGCATGGCGGCTTTGCCCGGGCCTTTCAGCATCTCAGCCCGGAGGTGGTGCAGCGGGCCGCGATCCTCTACATCAATGTTTCATACGCGGAGTCGTTGCGCAAAAATCGCCAGCGTTTTAATCCCGACCGTCCCGACAGTATTTTGGAACACGGCCTGCCGGACGAAAAAATGGAGCGCCTTTATAAGGAGAGTGATTGGGAGCAGGTCAGCGCCGCCGACCCAAAATTCATCACTATTCAGAGCCGACAAGTACCCTACGTGGTCTTTGAAAACGAAGACGACGTCACCACCGGGCGTGGCCAGGCCCTGGGCATCCGCCTGGAGGAAACCCTGGGACGCTTGTGGGAACTGTATCTCTACTATCTGTGCCCAACTATGAGAAAATTCTTAGACTCCTCTTAATTCTTTTTCACAATTACCCCCTATAATGGTGACTATGCAATACAAAAAAAAGCTTCATCCCTCTTGACGAAATCTTGTAGTGATATCGTTGGAGAAATTCCTGGCAAGCTAAATTTGATGATCGAGGATACACAACATGAGTCAGCTTAAAAGAAAACCCTTACTCAACCGCAAAGAAACTCAAACGCTACTGACTACCCTGAAAATAGCCTCCGTCGCTGGCGCCTTGAGCCTGACCTTGGCCGGGTGGGGAATATTAGCTCAGCTTGACGCAACTACAGCCCAAGCTGCCGTTAGTCAGAAGACAACCCTGATGGCCGCTTTACCCGATTCCAGCAACAAGGCCTTAAATTCCAAATTATTATCCACCCTGACGGCAACTGCCCAGCCAGCAATCAGACTGGATATTGTGCAATGGGTGCAAGATGTTCAGGGGAATGAGATAGCGGTGATCCGTGATAGACGGGGTACGCTCTGGTATGTCATGGGTAGTGATGTGCCTCGCATCGAACAAGGGCTTGCGCCGCAAGTACAGCCCCAGCCGGTGCAGATGACGACTCGTTCCCGCGCTTCGTGAGAGGATGAGTCATGATGCGAGAATTTACGCACCGCTTTCAGGCGATGGGCACCGACATTGGGTTGTGGCTGTGGCAGGCCGAGGAGCAGGTCACTCGATCGGCCTTGGTCGAAACCGAACACTTTTTTAGGCAAACCGAGGCCCGCTTAAGCCGCTTTCAGTCGGAGAGCGAATTATCTCAACTAAACCGGGCCGCCGGGCAACCTTTTATTGCTTCAGAACTGCTGTTCCAATTGGTTGAGACGGCGCTTAAATGGCGCGCCCGCAGCGGCGGCATTTTTGATCCAACTGTACTCAAGGCGCTAATGGCATACGGTTATGACCGTTCTTTTGAAACAATGACTCCTTCAATTGAACGAGGCGTTAATTCTTTTCCAAACGCCTCACTCACCCCGGCTCAAGTTAAATTGAACCGGGCACAACGTTGTATCACCTTGCCTCAGGGTGTTGGGTTGGACCTGGGGGGCATCGCCAAAGGCTGGACGATCCAGCAGGCCGGGCAAACACTGGGACGGCTCGGCCCGGCTTTGGTTGACGCAGGCGGCGATATTGTCTGCGTTGGAGCGCCTCCCACCGGCTCAACCTGGCAAATCGGCGTCAGTGACCCTCATCATCCAGACACCGAATCGGCGCTGCTGACCCTAAAAGACGAGGCCGTGGCTACCTCCAGCCTGGCCCGGCGGTGCTGGCTGTATCAAGGCGCGCCGGCCCACCACTTGATTGACCCGCGCACCGGCGCACCCGCCCTCACCGACTTGATCAGTGTCACCGTCATCGCGCCGTGCCTGCCCGAAGCCGAAATTCATGCTAAAGTAGCCCTGATTTTGGGCCAAACTAAAGGACTGGCCTACCTGGCTACCCAACCCAATTTGTCAGCTTTGCTGGTTACCGATGATGGTCACCAAATTACCTATGGATCTTTTGAGGATAAAGCTTATGTCTACTCGAACGACTTCGCCGACACATTTGTCAACCTGGTTTAAAGTACTGAGTATCCTGTTGAGTCTCGGAACCTTCATAACTTTCGGCATGATCAGTCTGGTGGCCGTGGTTATGCTCGCTCAGGCTCTACCGGCCACCAGCGATAAAACCTACTGGTTTGTTTCCCGCAGCAGTGGCGTGCTGGCTTACCTGCTGCTCACCGGCGGTGTGCTGTGGGGCCTGGTGCAGAGCGGCGGCATCTTGCGGCCCACCATCCCCCCTTTGCTGGCGCTGGGACTGCACAGCTTTCTTAATTGGGGCGCGCTGGCTATGAGCGCCCTACACGGCCTCATTTTGCTGGGGGATAATTACATCAAAATGACCCTGGTTGATATTGTTTTCCCCTTTGTCGGACCTTATAAACCCCTTTTAGTTGGCCTGGGGGTGTTGGGCTTTTACCTGATGTTTCTGCTCAGTTCCAGTTTTTATGCCCGCAAGTGGCTGGGGCAAAAAACCTTTCGGGCCTTGCATTATGGCAGTTACCCCACGTTTTTGTTAGTGACCTGGCACGGCCTGGGCGCCGGCACCGACAGCGGCCTGATGGGGCTCGTATCTATCTTGAGTTTGGGGGCAGTGTCTCTCCTCACCCTCTGGCGCATTGCCAATACCGCGCCAAGAGCAACTGCTATACGCTAACTTTGGGCATTACACTGAGTTCACAAATTGAGATAAAATAGAGTATCTCAAGAAGGGACTCAGAAATCAATGAATGCAGCAATGGCACAGTTTAAGCAGTACTTACAACGCCGGTATCCCGGAAGCAGCACCA
>DAOUMU010000026.1:0-21199 GCA_034409055.1 Anaerolineae bacterium | reverse complement strand
AGGCGAATGGCGAATAGGCGAATGGCGAATAAGCGAATAGCGAATAGGCCAATGGCGAATAGGCGAATGGCGAATAAGCGAATGGCGAATAGGCGAATCCACAGGGCAGATGTGGCGAATTTTAACTGCTTCTGTCCAGCAATATATGGATACGAGGTCAATTGTACTACGCGTTAGGTTGCCAAGCAAAAGCCTCTGGGGGTGTCCAACAATTCCAAATTTGGGTATGGCGTAGGGGCGAGGCAGGTCGGATTGAGGTTCTCGGTGCAAACAGACTATGTTTCGACCTGCCTCGCCCCTACCTTTCAGGTTAAAATTGGAACTGCTGGGGGGTGTCAGGGGGGCATATTTTAAATGAGTTGCGCCTTGATTGTCTTCAAGCGGGCTTCGATACGCTCGATGTTTTGTTGGGCGTTGTCGATACCATTCAGGATATCCAGGGGAACATTCAGGCCGTATTGCGCCTTTTGCTCCTGCAACTGCAAGAGGTCTTTGCGATACTGTCGTAACTGGCGCTTCAGTGACTCCCGTTCTTCGATCAACTCAGAGCGGGTACTCGTAGTCTGCTCACCATTTCGGATACCCAAAGAGCGGGCACAGGCCGTATGCTGTAAAAACCAATCCCGGAATAGGCTGCCAACGGCTCGATAGCGTTGTCCGTTTGGGTCACGGATGGCTAAGCCATGATAGCACAGGGCGGCCAGTCCCTGATCGAGAGGCTGGGTGATATGATGCGCCTGAGCCATCAGCCTCTGCTCATCCACCCAGTCATCCGCATTAATAAGCTGGGCGTAGGCAAACTGACCACTGTCGTCGATAGCGGCCCACCAGCCTTGTAGATCAGCCGCCCGTTGCCGGCGCAGTTGATGAGCCACCTGCTCCACCTGGGCCGGCGTGGCCTGGGCCAGGCCGTCATGCCATAAGTGGTGCAATAAATATTGAGCAATAAAGGGATGCCCCCCACTCTGCGTTTGCACGGCGATACGCACCGCCTCAGGGACCACCTGGGCTCGATCGATCAAGATTTTTATGTCGGTTTCAGATAAGGCAGCCAGATGAATGATTTTGACCGCGTTTAGCAAGGGCGACCCTTCGTGACGAACCCGGGTCACCCCGGCTGCCCCGGTCAGTACCAGCTTCACCATGTCGGCCAGAGGCCCGTCGTAGATGATCGCCCGGAGTTGATTAAACAAGGTTTCGGACCAATCAAAGCGGGTGATGGCCTCAACTTCGTCCAGCAGTAAAGCCAGGCGCAGGGGGCCGTGATGCGCTTCAAAGGAGATCATCAAATCGTCTAAGGTGTCTTCAAACTGGTAGAATGACAGCATTTCGAGCTGGGTGTTGACCACCGTATGCAGACGAGTCCGGTGTAGCTCCAGGCTGACCATCGGGCTGCGATGTAAGGCTCGATATAGCAGGCGAACAATACGGGCGTAGACGTTTTGTTCCGTATCCGTCTCACTGCCTTTGAGGTCGACAACGAGTGGAAAAATATACCAATCGCCCGGAGCGGTATGTGCCAATCGCTTCAATAGACGGGCCTCGATGGCTTTGAGGACACTACTCTTGCCAAAGCGCCGCCCGCCGATGACAGCCCAGGAGTCAGGACGGGGCCGGGCTAGGTCGGCCACGATTTCTTCGACGAGCGGCCAGCGACCAACAAAGTCAGCCGGGCGGGTGGGCAGGTTGTAGTAGAATGGGTTGTCTTTGGGCATTGTTCGCTCCGATATCTATTGCGTATTGGGTGAAAATCCTACCACGAATTACGCGAATTCACTCGAATCGAAAAGAGTTCACACTAATTCGTGGCTAAACCTAATTTACGCCGGCGGAGCCATTCCCGCAGTAAGCCAAACTGAAGGACGTAATAGCCCGGCTCCGGCTGATCGATGAGGTGATACCGGGCCAGGTTAATCAGGGCCGTCTGGCGAGCGTCGGCGTTGGGACCGATGAGTAACTCGGCCTGGTAGATGGGGACATCTGCGCGAGCCAGTTCGAGCAAGAGGGTCTGGTTAGTTTCAGCGCCAAGGCGACCCCAAATAGCGGCGTTGCCCATCTCTTGCCACAGACCATTATCCAGGTGGGCCACGGTGGCCTAGTCGTAGATGAATTGATGGACCGCTGCCGGAATTTCGCTGGCCTCGATCTGACCGGCCTGGCGGTTACGTCGCCGGTAAAGCAGGCTGCACAACTGGCGAGCCAGGAAGGGATGGCCCCCACTGAGGCTGGCGATAGCGGTCAGGCTGGCTTCACTGTAGACCAGACCGATCTGACGGCCGATGTTACGAACCATCTGGATGCAGTCCTCAGCAGTCAGGGGAGGCAGGTTGATCTCCTGGAGGAGGTTGAAGGTAGGATTTTGCTCGTCGCCCCAGGCATTGATACGGTTGAGGGCCGGATTGAGACTGGCCACCGCCAACGACAGGCGGCCATCCTCGTCGACCAGACCGCGTAGGGCTCGGAGCAGGGTCAGGTAACGATCAAGGTCAGGACCACTACCGTCGGGACGGGGAACGATCAATTCAACCTCGTCCAGCAAAAGCCCCAGGCGCACCTCGGACAACACTGTCTCGAGCTGATCCAGCAGGTTGAGGATGGTGGTCACAAAGGCTCCGGTGGGGTCGTCGGTCACAAGCATTGGGGGACTCCACTCAAGATCAGTTTTCAGACGGATTTCCTGCGCCCAGTAACGCAGGATACGTCGATACAGGTCGACCAGCCCTCCGCTCCGGCCGATTGTTTGCAAGTTGACTATAGCCACCGGAAAGGGAGCCCGGTCCCGCAGTGCCTGAAGCAGAGAACTCTTGCCCAACTTGCGTAAACCAAAAATACCGACCGGTCGACCTTCGGCCAGACGGTGAAGCAAGGTTTCGACCAGAGCATCACGACCAAAGAAACTGAACGCACCGGCCACCGGGTCACGTACGTCGTAGGGGTTATAGTCGGTTCCCAGGCGCTGTTCGATCTCAAGACGTAGGAGGGCCCTTTCCCGACCGGTGGTCAGACCCTCATTCAGCAGGGCACTGTCGAGGGGCAGGATGGTAAAGCCGCTGATACGCAGCGTACCCACCTGAGCCCAGCCTGAGTCGGTGGGACGGCGGTCGGTGATGGCCAGAATGACACTGGCCTGGGGATCAACCTGCTGCACCTGCTGTCGAATAGCCAGAACCCGGCGGTCGTTCAGAGTTTCACCGGGCAGAAAGCGAGCATAGATCTTGGCCGGCAGCAGGCGCTGCCAGGCGGTAGAGGTCAGTTCAGCCCGGTAGAGCAGCGGTTCGGCCACGGGGATGAGACTGAAACCGGCTTGCTGGAGAAAACGGCGGGCATTGGCGCAAAGGGGATGGTCGTAGCGGATTTGTTCGGCCAAGATCAGGCGACCGGTTTTGCCTTCATCATCCTGCAGGACGTGGGCCAGCGGTGGGTTGGTCAGGTAGTAACGCCCCTCTTGCTGGCGTAGTAATCCATTGCGACAGACGGCGTTCAACTCGGTTTCCAATTGGTCGGCCGCCACAGGCACGTCTAATTCAGCCAGCCTCTTGATCAACTGGGGCGTATCCAGCCCGGTTTTGGCCGGGATGAGCAGAACCAGGAGTTGTCCCAGGGGCGAACTATGTTCCCATTGCCGGCGATAATCGTCATAGCCAAGGGCCACCGGCAGCAGCATTAATTTTTGCCGGAGTAATAAGCGTACCGGCAGGCCACTGTACCGGGAGAGACCAAGCAGGCCAATCGTGCCCACGATCAGCACCGCGCCCAGCCAGGGGGCTATCAGGCGCAGCCAGAACAGGGGAGCGCTGAAATGGGGGTTGGCCGTGCCCCAGACGACGCGCCCTTGCTGGCTATCGACCGCCCAGAGTCGATTGGGTACCATCGGGCTGACGGCCAGCCGGTCGACGATCATACTTTCAGGCAGGGGCATTTCCTGAAAATTGTCCCCCTCATTTCGACTGAACAACAGGCGGTCGCGAGCGGCGGCGTAGATCACCTGGGAGTCAAAAGGGTCAATGGCGACCGAAGTAAAATCCCCGGTAAAGATGCGCTCCGCATGCTGCCAACTGTCAGTTGTTTTGTAGAGCCCGATCCTGGTGGCGGCATAAAACGTCCCCGCCCCGGCGCTGACCAACTCCCGCACGTTTTCACCTTGCAGCTTTGTCTCCTGCCAACTCTGGCTATCGTCCAGGCTGCGGTAAATGCCGTCGTTGGTGGCCGCATAGAGAACGCCCGGATTGGCCCCCAGGATGAGCCGCGTGGTATACAGGCCGGGGACAGGGGCGGGCAACGTCCGCCAGGTGGTCCCGTTGTCCCCACTTTTAACCACTTGCTGACCGCCGGTGACGGCATAGAGAACTGGCAGATCCACGGCCACGGCCTGAATTTCACGCTCGATCTGGGTGGCAGAAAACGATTGCCAGGCCTGGTCCTGACCCACCGGTCTCACGTAGAGGCGAGCAAAGGTTCCGGCATACAGTTGCCTGGCGTTGTCCAGGGTCAGGGTCTGGACGTTCCGGCTGGCAGGTGTGGGTAATTCCTGAGTAGGACTGATCTGTCCGGTTTCGGTCAGAGTCCATACACCACCCCCCTGGGTGGCCAGGTAAACCTCATTTAAGGTGCCGGCCGGGAGCAGGTCTTGAATCAGCAGGGAATGGGTTTTGTCGGACTCCTGGCGCATCGGGATGGGGCCGTTGGCCGGCTGCCAGGTCGTGCCACCGTCCTCGCTCAAAAATACGCCACCGCCCAATGTTCCGGCATATAGCCGCCCTGCCACGGCCAGGAGCGACCTGATGTTAGAATCTGTCAACCCCTCATTGGCCCCACGCCAGGTCTCGCCCCCATCCTCGCTAAGAAATACGCCCTCATCGGTGCCGGCATACAACCGCCCGGCCATGGCCAGTAGCGAGGAGACACTGGCCGCCGGTAAGCCCTCACCTGTCTCGTGCCAACTTGCCCCCTTATCCTCGCTCACAAACACACCGCCGCTAAACGCCCCGGCATACAGCTACCCTTACACCTCTAGCAGCGACCAAATAGAAGCGGCCAGTCCTTCATTCGCCTCGTGCCATCTCTGGCCGCCATCTTCGCTCACAAACACGCCGCCAAACGTCCCGGCATACAGTCGTCCGTCCACCTCTAATAACGACCAGACACTGGCCGCCGGTAGTCCCTCACCCGTCTTACGCCAACTTACCCCGCCATCCTCACTCACAAACACTCCCCCATCTGTCCCGGCATAGAGCCGCCCTGCCACCGCCAACAAGGTATTGACAAAAGAATCCGGCAAGGCCTCATTCACCTGGCGCCAGGTCTCGCCCCCATCCTCGCTAAGAAATACGCCCTCATCGGTGCCGGCATACAATCGCCCGGCCATGGCCAGTAGCGAGGAGACACTGGCCGCCGGTAAGCCTTCTCCTGTCTCGTGCCAACTGGTCCCCCCGTCCTCGCTCACAAACACACCGCCACTAAAGGTTCCGGCATACAGCCGTTTATCCATTTCAAGCAGCGACGAAATATCGGCCGTCAGTAAGCCCTCATTTGCTCCTTGCCAGCTTTCGCCCTCATCTTCGCTGACAAAAACGCCGCCAGCCGTTCCGGCATACAGCCGTCTCCCCACCGCCAGCAGGGTATTGATATCGGCAGCCGGCACTGTCTCACTCGCCCTGTGCCAACGCTGACCTTCATTTTCACTCGTTTCACTCGCTTCACTCGCAAACAGACCCACAGCCGTTCCGGCATACAGCCGCCCCCTCACCTCCAATAATGACCAGACATTGGCCGCCGGTAGTCCCTCACCTGTGCCCCGCCAACTGGCTCCCCCATCCTCGCTGACAAACACACCGCCAAACACGCCAGCATACAGTCGTCCGCCTACCTCCAACAGCGCATCGCCACTGATAGCCGGCGGTCCCTCATCTACCCGGCGCCATGTCTTACCACCATCCTGGCTCATGAATACGCCGTCAGCCATCCTGACATATAGCCTGCCCTGCATCTTAAGCAGCGACCAGACATCAGCAACCGGCAAATCTTCCTCTACCCTGCGCCAACTGTTACCTCCATTCTCACTGACAAACACCCCGTTATTCGTGCCGGCATATAACCGTTTCTCCACTGCCAACAGTGACTTGACGTTCGTAGCCGGCAGCCCTTCATTGGCGTCGTGCCACGTCTCGCTTCCAGCCTCGCTCACAAATACACCTTCAAACGTGCCAGCATACAACCGTCCTGCCACCGCCAGCAGTGACCAGACCCCCACGGAATCCGGCAGTCCCTCATTCACCCCCCGCCAACTCGTGCCCTCATCCTCACTGACAAATATCCCATTATTTGTGCCGGCGTATAGCTGCCCATCAACCGCCAAAAGGTCAAACACTTCTACCCCCTGGCGTACCACAGTCACCTGGCGGATGAGGGGCAGGGGGTTACTCCAGGTGACCAGGACATCAGGGGTGGGCGTGGGTTCGGGGGTGGGGGATTGGGCGTAGGTCGGGAGTAGGAAGTAAGGAGTAGGGAGTAAGGAGAGAGGGAGGAGCAGCAGGATAAGAATAATCGAGAAGAGGAGGATAAACCTATTATATAAGTGACGTGAACCCATACCCAAAAAAGGGGCACAGGCAGGGCAGATGTGAACCCACAGGGTATATGGCGTGAAGCGTGAAGTTTTTTTGAGGTACAGGTAGGGAAGGACGAAGAGTATTTTCTTGAGGCGAGTGATTGTTTCCATCGTGTTGGCCCCTTTTTACGTGGCCTCTTTGTCGAATATCATTGATGTAAAAGTGTTACCTCATTTCTGAACCATCCCGGCAAATTCATTATACTTTATTACAGATGGCTATGTCTATGGTAAATAAGCCCCTCACCCTAACCCTCTCCCTATGGAATTTAAGAAAATAATCGGGGAATAGATGGCTGTCTGATGTCATTATACGCCTGCAGTGCTTTCATCCTTGTTCAGCAATTCAGAGGTTCCCCATTTCGCCCCTCTTATGGTATAATCAGGCCCACTATGACCACTATTCGCTCATTCATTGCCATTGAACTATCGGACGAGGCACGCATTGCCCTGACCGATTTGCAGAGCCGGTTGAGGACCATTGTCCCGGCTAACACCGTGCGTTGGACCGCCCCGCAGAATATTCATCTGACCCTTCATTTTTTGGGCAACATAACGCCAAACGACGTGGCCAAAGTAACGGAGATACTGCAGACGACCGCGCCGGCTTATCCACCTTTTTCACTTGAACTAACCGGATTGGGCTGTTTTCCTGATATGCGGCGACCCCGTGTTGTCTGGGTGGGGGTTACCGGGGAGACGACCTGGCTGGTGAAATTACACCGGGCTCTGGGCCAACAACTCAAGGTAATTGACTTCACGCCCGAAGCGCGGCCCTATTCGCCCCATCTGACCCTGGGCCGGGTGAAAAAAGGTATTTCCCAACGGTATCTGACACAACTGGGACAGGTTCTTGAACGGGAACAGCCTGAGGTAGGCCAATTGGCCAGGCTGGAGATAACCGAGATCAGTTTAATCAAGAGTGAGCTAAAGCCAGGCGGGCCAGTATATATCCCCCTGGCCCGGGGCCTGTTCAAAAGCTCCTCATAAATTTATGGTTCAACGCGGATTTGTGGGGTAAAAAGCCAGACCTGACAGGTTTTAGCGAAAATTTACCAGATAATACAGGTAAATTGTAGCAAATTGGCAACAAATAGCGACAGATTACTAAACCTGTCAGGTCTTATCCCTCGAATCCACGTAGAGCCAAATTTATTTCTCTGTAAATGCCTCAGGACAAAATGTAGGCAAGGCATCCCCATGCCTTGCCGCTGGCGCATCCCTATGCCTTGCCACTAGCACATCCCTATGCCTTGCCGCTGGCGCATCCCCCTGCCTTGTCACTGGTGTATTCCTATGCCTTGCCGCTGGCGCATCCCTATACAAGTTTTAATTTGGCTGCGCTACGTTTCTATTTCCTCGTATTGTTGTTCGTTCGGGAGAGAGGAAGCGGGCGGATTGGACTCGCCCGGTGAGGCCGGTACAGGCAGAGAGGGGGCGGCCAGTTCCAGGCCGGTGCGAGCCCAGGCCCTGGCTACAACGGTGATCGTGTGAAACAGTAGAAAACTGACGACCAGGGTCCAGAGGATCATCGCCCCCGCCCCCAGCAATTGGGCCTGGAACTGACCGGGCCAATCGGTAGCAAAACCGGGGCCCACGACCAGGCCCGACACCCCCTGTCCCTCCACATCGTGATAAGCGGTCAAGCCGATCCCATTCCAGCCCTGCCCGGCCCGACCATCGGCAAAGAGGGAGACCAACAATAAGCTGACGATGGCACTGACGCCATAGGTGGCCAGCATACCCAGTTGATCGCCCAGGCGCAAACCCCGGTCGAACAGGTAGACCAGTGAGGGTAGAAGGAGGCCCATAACCAGGCCAGTAATGACCACCACCCAGATGGGTACAAAAGGCGCCCCGGCCATGGCCACAACCAGGCCGGCCACCAGCCCGCGCGAGGTCATCAAGGGGTTAAACTCGCGCGTGGTAAACCAACTATAGCCGGCTGCGGTTAAAGCGGCTCCTAAAGCAGCCAACAGGCCATTGATTGCCGCCTGGGCCGGGTTAAAATTGACGGCCGTCGGGATGTGCGCGCCGGTGGCCAGCCCAAACCAGCCCAGGAATATCAGCCCGGTGCCCAACATGCTTAAAATAGGTAGATAGGCGGAGGGCATAGGGGTAGCCTCAAGCATTTCTTCAGCCAAGTCGGCCGGCTCATCCTCATAAACGGTCAGGTGGCTCTCCAGACCGGTGGTGACGACAACTTCCACCGGCTCAGCCTGGCTGGCCTGGTCGGGGGTTAGCTTGAGAAAAATTAGAGCAGCCAGGGTGACCATACTACCACTCAAAAAGATAACGCTGGCCCCGCCAAAATCAACCAGACCGTGGCCCAGGCCCAGACTGGCCCCCAGACTGGCCAGCCAACCGCCGCCCCACAGCCAATTACCCACCAGGGGATAGATGATCGTGCCGGTCAGCAAACCAACCAGTACAGCCGCCATGCCCCGGCCTCGCTGCGGCAAAGCGCCCACCGGAATCAGGGCCGCCGCCCCAACCAGCGACAGGTGATTTAAAAAAAGTTGGAAAGCGCCCGGTGTCGCCGCCTCGCCGGACAGGGCCCACCCCCGCAGGGCCACCAGGCCCCACAACCGGGCCATCTCAACGTCAACCGATTGATCGAGGGGATACCACTCCCAATACAGGCCGCTCAAATCCGGCCGGGGACTGACCTGGGCAATACCGCCAAAGTGAAAGGCAAAGCCCACTCCAAAGTAAGCCAGGGCCGCCACACTCCAGGTCATCAGCAGATTAATGGCCACCGCCGGGGCCTGTTCTTCGGGCATAGCACTGCTAATCAGTAAAATCAGGCCAACAGGCAGCAATAACGTCAGAGCCGCCGGGAGCAAGTTGGTAAAATCTGTCCCCTCGTCAGGCGCCGCCGTCTGAGCAAATACCGGGGTAGCGGTCATAAAGGATAATACCAGTAAGATGGCGAGCGTTCGGATGATACCAGTACGGTTAAGCACGTAACCTCCCAGTGGGGATGTGAGATGATGGTCTTTCGACCGTATCCACTCTATGAACTGACTACTGATGGTGAAGTTAGAGGATTGCATCTTCATCCAATCTTTTCCTCCACTGGTCTTTCAGATGTTGAGCCTGGGATGAGTGTACCACAGAACGTACAGATAACCAAAGTGCAATTCAGCAAGACGATTGGGTCGATGCTGCCTGCTCCCCGGCGTCCGGTTTCGACGGGGTCGAAGGTCCAGGGACGCTCGTCCATTCGTCTTTGTGGTTTGCGTTTGGTACAATCTGTGATAACATTCACAGTAATTACCCTGTCCATGATTCATTTTGGAAAGAAATCTGGTCGGTAATTATGTTTACGTTGGCCGACAGATCTGTGAAACGTGAACCCACATACCAAATGATGTGTTGCGTATTGTGTGGAGACGATTTTTACGTTCCACGCTTTCCGCCGCTTCACGCTCTACGTTTAACACTTTGGGTTGCGGCTTGGCTGCGCCAGGGTTTACGTTTTTATGTAAGTAACTACTGCTTAATTCTTGGAGGTAGACGCTGAAAGCAAACGAATTAGCCCACGCCGTGGTAGAGATTGTGGCCGGGAAAAAAGCATCCAATATTTTGATGCTCGATATGCGCACGGTCACCCTGTTGGCAGATTATTATGTTTTGTGTGATGGGGCTTCCCCCCGGCAAATTAACGCCATCAGCGACGAACTGCTCGAAAAGCTCAAAACAGCCGGCACAAGGTCTGCGATTGTTGAAGGTACCCCTGAATCCGGCTGGGTGCTGCTAGACCTGGGCTCGGTGATTGTGCACATCTTTTCCGCGGAGCAGCGGGCTTATTACCAATTAGAGGAGTTGTGGCAAAACGCGCCCATCGTGGTGCGCATGTTATGACGACACCATTAAGAGGGTATCGGAAAATCCTTAGTTATGTTGACTCAGGTGCTATATGTAGAAGACATTCTCTTGTATACCTCAAGGGATAGGTAGGCAAAAGAGTTTTCCGATACCTTCTTAAGTGAATAGCACTCTGCTTTAGCGAAACCTGCCAGACCTGACCCACCTCTGGAGCCAATGATTCGTAAACATATAAGGGCAAGGCTACGGTTAAATCATGGGCTCTCTCCGGGCAAAGCCGATCCTCTATTAACCCAAGTTGCACATCAAACCGAGGACCGTCGGTCATAATCGACACAATTTGTCCCTTGACCAGATTGGTCCGCTGGCGCACGTCTCGGCCAGCCCGGACCATAATGGCCTGTTCCGGTCGGATACAGCAGTGGACTCTTTGCCCGACCGGGAACGGATAAAAGGGCCAGGAGTTCCCGGTCGGCTCGGAGAGAAATGTTTAACTCGAACTTTTTTAATTGGTGACGGATGGTTACGTCTAAAAAGTCCATAGTTGATATTGCCACCATTGCCTTCAGCCTCTATAATATCATTTCGTATTTTTGACCCGACCATCGTTTCGGCCATTTGTAGCGCAATTTGCTAAATTGTGTCCTGGCAAGTTGGCAACTTGCCCTACATTGTAGCGCAATTTGCTAAATTGCGTCCCGGCAAGTTGGCAACTTGCTTTACATTATTATACTTCCCTGGTCCAAACGATGACCGTAGCTTCACTACCCGACACGGGGAGAGAAACCAGGTTTTTTGTCGTCTGAACCAAGCTAATCGTTGCTTTTTGAGCATTCTAGAGCACCAAAAATGTCTTAGCAAGCGAAAAACCTGGTTTCTGATGTCCAATGTCGGGTAATCAAACCGTAGCTACAATTTCCTAAAGAAAGGAAAAGATATGAGTACAAGTAAAGTAGCCGTTTTACAAACCTCCCCCGGCACGGTGCTGGCTGACTATCACCGGCTGATGAACCTGGCCGGTTACCAGGAGGTCGTGGCCAAGGAGGCTGACACGGCCTTGAAGGTCAACATCTCGTGGCACTTCTTCTTCCCCGGCAGCTCCACCACCCCCTGGCAACTGGAGGGGGTGATTCGAGCCATGAAACAAGACGGTTACGACTCTGATTTAATCCACGCCTGCCACAATCGGACCGTGGTCATCGATGCCTATCTGGGCGAAAGAGAAAACAAGCAAGTCAACGTCGTCGAAGCGCACGGCTTACGCAATATCCACCTTTACGAAGGCGAAGAATGGATCCATGTTCGTGACGCTGTGGGGGACCTGGCCGACAAGTTCTTGTGCCTCAACCAGGTTTATCCCCAGGGGTTCCACATCCCTAAACGGTTTATCGGTGAAAACATCATCCATCTACCGACCGTGAAAACCCACATCTTCACCACCACCACCGGCGCGATGAAAAATGCTTTCGGCGGGTTGCTCAATGAGCGGCGGCACTGGACCCACCCGGTCATTCACGAAACGCTGGTCGATCTGCTCATGATTCAAAAGAAAATCCACCGGGGCGTGTTCGCGGTGATGGATGGGACTTTCGCCGGCGATGGACCCGGCCCCCGCTGTATGACCCCCCACGTGAAGAATGTCATCCTGGCCAGCGCCGACCAGGTGGCCATTGACGCGGTGGCCGCCAAAATGATGGGCTTTGACCCTCTGTCGATTAAGTACATCCGCCTGGCTCACGATCTGGGGCTTGGCTGCGGTGACCCCCGCGAGATTGAAATCGTCGGCGATCCGGAGGCCGCCGCCGCCAACTGGCACTTTGTCGGTCCGTTCCAGAAAATGACTTTTGCCTCCCGCATGCAGCACAAGATTTATTGGGGACCCCTCAAGAAACCGCTCGAATGGTCGCTCAAGACGGTCCTGGCTCCGTGGTCTTACATCGCCAGTGTGGTCTACCACGACAGCTTCTGGTATCCGCTCCTGGCCAGGCAAAAGATGCAGACCGTGCTCGATAGCGATTGGGGGCACCTGTTCCGCAACTGGGAGCAACTGACCCCCGACGAACAAGGCTTTCCTACGGTCGGCGGCCACCCGGCCGAGTTGAAACGGGTTGGGCTAAACGCCCTGTGGCGTTCCCTGGGCATCCTGGGCACGGCCATCAAAGAAGCACCGGAGTTCGCCGCCCACCAAAGAAGAGCGGTCCATCATAGCTGACGTCTTCATAGAACCAGAATTGACAATGGAAAAGTAACTTCCGGTAAGGCAACCTCATAAAGCACCCAACCACGTAAAACGCAAAACGTAAACCCACAGGGCCAATGACGTAAAAGTGAGCCGTAGATAAGACATTACGCTTCACGTTTCACGTCACTTGCCCTGTGGGTTTACGACCTGGCTAGCAACATCAAGCGGAAGTTACTTTTCATACAAACGACGTAACTACCAAGCCACCCTCCTGCAGGTTACAATTGACGGCCTTTTCAAGACAAAATCTCTGACAACTATCCATATTTAGCCTCTAAAAATGGTCAAACCTGCGGGAGGGTAGGTAGTTACACGTTCATAGCTCGTTGTCAGGGGTATATAAATATGATATACTGAAGCTCAGCGCAAACCAGGAGTTAAAGAATGTTTTATCTACGCCAGCAGTTTGAGTTAACAGCGGCAGGTATCAAACAGTGAGGAGGAACGGGAACGAACGATGAGTGAATACCAATACTATGAATTCCGGGCCATTGATCGCCCCCTGACCGATGAGGAACAGGCTGCCATCGGCAAGTTATCCAGCCGGGTTGACCTGTCGTCTACCCACGCCATCTTTGTTTACAGCTACAGTGACTTACCCGCCAGAGCCGAGGAGATTTTAGCCAGCTATTTTGATGCCATGCTGTATATGGCCAACTGGGGGAGTTGCCAATTAATGTTTCGTTTTCCTAAAAAGGCCATTGATCTTGAACAGGTAAAGCCGTATTGCCGCCCTTACTTTGTTGAGGAGTTTGTTTCGTTTGCCGAAAAGGGTGAATATGTTGTCCTCAATATCGAGTGGCACGAGGAAGAGTCGGAATGGGGTTGGATTGAGGGCTCAGGCTGGCTGCCCCGGTTGATGGGGCTGCGGGATGATATTTTGCGGGGTGATTATCGATTGTTATACCTGGCCTGGCTGAAGGCCATTGCCCTGGAACCGGAAATGCTCGATGAGGTAGAGGAACCACCGGTGCCGCCGGGCTTGCGTCAACTCTCGCCGGGCTTGCAAACCTTTGTTGAACTGTTTGAACTTGACGAGCCTCTGGTTGCTGCGGCCGCCGAAGCCAGCGGCAGCCCGGAAACCGTCAGCGAAGCCCAACTACGCCGGGCAATCGGGCAGCTTTCGCGGAAAACGTGCGAGGCTTGGCTGCTGCGGCTGGCCCAAGGGGAGCCACAGCTTTCGGTAGCCTTCACCCGGGCCCTGTTCAAGTTGATTGACCGGCCTCAACAAGCGCCGCCATCCCGCCGCACCATAGGCAACCTGTTTGTCGCCGCCGAACGCATCCAGAAAGCAGAGGCGGCCAGGCGGGCCGCAGAAGCCAAAGCCAGGCACCTGAAAAAGATGGAAGCGTTAGCAACACGGGAAGCGCAGATTTGGCAGGAGGTCTTCGACCTGATTGAGCGCAAAACGGGCAAGGCTTACGACCAGGCTATAGAACACCTGGCAGACCTGCGCGATCTGGCCCAGCACCAGGGAGAGGAGGCTACCTTCCAGGCCCGCCTGAACAAGATTTACCTGGAGTACCGTACCCGTCCGGGCCTGTTAGGACGCCTGCGTGGGGCCAAATTATATGAGTTGTAGTAAACCATTTGAAGGCGCCAAATCTGCTCCATTCAGAACGCACAGCCGACGTCTATGCTACGACCGGCGATGTGAAGGTGCTCAGTCTCAACGAAAAAACGCTGCTGAAACTGATTGAATCTGAACCCACAATCGCGGCCCGGTTACTCCATAACCTGTCAAAGTTACTGAGTATGAAGCTGGCCGCAACCTCCGGGCATACTTTTAGGGCGTATTAAAGTATCTTCTCAATAATTCGGGGCGGGTAGGGGCGAGGCAACTCGGAGAGCTGTTTGTTTGCTCCGAGACCCTCAACCCGAGTTGCCTCGCCCCTACTTTTTGAGAAGATATGTGTTAAATGCACAAGTGCCTATTGACAACCTCACCCTACCTCGCACCGATTCAACTGCTCCCGCTTTTTGCGCCAATCGGGCATCACGCGGTTGAGCAGTTCATAAAAACGGGGACCGTGGTGGGGTTCTTTGAGATGGCATAGCTCGTGCATAACCACGTAATCAATGTAAATCTTGGGTACCTGGATGAGCTTGAGGTTGAGCAGAATTTTGCCCTCCGGGGTACAACTGCCCCAGCGCGTTTCCATCTGGCGGATGGTCCACTCGGGATAAGCCAGGTTGAGGAACTTGAGTTTGGCCAAACAGACGTCCAGCCGCTCCTGGAAGACGCGGTGGGCCTGGCGGCGATACCACTCCGTGAGTAACCCTTTAACCCGCTCGGTGTCATCCTTGTCTTGCACGTCAATGTAGAAGTAACCCCGCGTGAGCTTGACACTTTCGGCGTTGCCGTTGGCAGTCACCTTGAGCCGGTATTGACGGCCCAGGTAACGATGGGTCTCGCCACTGAGGTACCGGCGCGGGGGAAGCTTGGGCAGGTAGGTTTCAAACTGGCGCAGTTGCCGCAGAAGCCAGGGGGCGCGTTTTCTCACTTTGGCCTCGATGTCGGCCAGGTTGGTACCTGCCGGGGCCTGGACGGTGACCCGTAAGTCGGGATGGACGTCAATGGCCAGCGTTTTACGCGGGCTGAACGTCAGGTCGTATTCAATTGTGGTGTTGCCGTACCGAATTTTATGGATTGACACGACTCGCCTACGTCTTGACTCTCATTTATAACTGATCCCGCTGCCTGGCCACTTCAATCACGTTGTCCAGAATCAAATCCATATCCCCCGGCGTGAGCTGCACCTCGTAGCGGCCTTTGATGCTGTACAGGTAATCCTCAATCTCCATCCGCATCTGGTTTTGCACGTCCAGATTGGTGACCCAATCGCGCACCTTGCAGCGTTCAATAATTTCTTCCAGCTTGATGGCTACATCCGCCGCCAATTCTTCAATGCCTAACGCCTCGGTGTTGGTGGTGTATTGGACCAGCGGGTCGCGGATGACGCCGTGATAGGCCGGAGCGTGTTTGTAGCGGCGCAGCTTTTCCGGGGTGGTCTCGTCCTGGCCGGCGCGCATGTTGTGCATGATTTGGGTGACCTGTTCCAAATAGGCCAACTCACTCAATCGCCCGGCCCGATAATCTTCAATCGTTTCATCGATCAGCCTGGAGAAGCGTTTGTAGAAGGCCGGATCTTTTTCCATATGCTCGGTGGCGGTCTTTTTGATGCGGTGGGCGATGGTGTCGGCCCGGGCGGCAGAACCTTCGATGCGGGCCACTTCCGCGTCGAACCTCTCCCCGTCAAAGATGTTGACCAGCTCGGTGATGGTCCTGACCTCGTCGGCCTTGATGTGGCTGTCCATCAGTTTGCGGACTTTGGCCTCGTACTCTTTGTAGTCGATGGTTTCGGCGTAGCGCTGCTTCACCGAGATGCGCAGATTGTGGAAGAATTTCAGATCGGCCTTGTAGCTGTTGATCTGGCCCTCAGAGACGGTTTCGTAAAAGGCCACCGTGCTCAGGGCCACCTTGAGACTGCGGGCAAAGTTGGCCAGGGCTTCGTAGAACTGTTGCCGCCGGTCTTCCGGCTCCAGAAAACGCTCCAGGGCTTCGGTGTCTTTTTTGTTGGGCACCGGGTTAAAGACGGCCCACAGGTCGGAGTGGTATTGGGGCAACCTGTCCACCTCTGTGCTCATGTCGGTCACGGTGCCGGCCACGTCTTCGGCGTCGAAGCCTTCCAGGGCGTTGTAGGTTTGCATGGCCTCGTTCAGTTCGCCCAGCACGCCCCGGTAATCGACAATGTAGCCAAAATCCTTGCCCTCAAACAGCCGGTTAACCCGGGCAATGGCTTGCAGCAGGCTGTGCTCTTTGAGCGGCTTGTCAATATACAGTACGGTGTTGCGCGGTTCGTCAAAGCCGGTCAGCAGCTTGTCCACCACAATCAAAATCTCCAGGCCATCCTCGCGGGCGAAATCGGCCTTGATCTCCCGGTTGTAGGCTTCTTCGGATTTGTAGCGAGTCATCATGCGCTTCCAGAAGGCTTCCAGTTCGGGATCGGTGGGGCTGTCCACTTCGTCGTGACCTTCGCGGGTGTCGGGCGGGGAGATGACCACTGCCGAGGTCACCTGGCCAAAGTCGTCCAGAAACTGCTTGTATTTGAGGGCAATACGTTTGCTGGGCGCGGCCAGTTGGGCCTTGAAGCCGGTGCCCTGGAAGTTTTGCACGTAATGCTCAGAAATGTCGTAGGCAATCAAGCGGAGGCGCTGTTCGGTTTTGGTGACCTCTTCGCTGCGACTGAATTTGTGCTTCAGGTCGGCCTTTTGCTCGCCGGTCAGGTTTTTGGTAACCCGCTCGAACCAGCGGTCAATGCTGGCCTGGTCCACTTCCTGCTCGACCAGCCGGCCCTCGTAGAGCAGGGGCACCACGGCCCCATCGGCCACGGCCTGGCGCATGGAGTATTTGTGGATGAAATCGCCAAATTTGCGCACGGTGGCCTTTTCTTTTTTCAGCAGAGGCGTGCCGGTAAAGCCGAGGTAGCAGGCGTTTTTGAAGACCCGCCGCATTTTGGCGTGGATGGCTCCGTACTGGCTGCGGTGACTCTCGTCCACCAGCACAAAGACGTTGGGGTTGTCATCTTTGACCCGCTCCCGGGCGGCCGCCTCGAATTTGTTGATGACGGTGGTGATGATGTCCACGTTGCCCTGTTGCACCAGCTTCACCAGGTGGGGACCGGATTTGGCTTTTTTAGCTTTTTTGCCGCAGGCGCGGAAGGTGCCCCAGATCTGGTCGTCCAGGTCAATCCGGTCGGTGACCAGGATGATACGGGGATTTTTGATGTTGGGATGCAGGGCCAGGGCTTTGGCCAGCATGACCATGGTTAGCGATTTGCCGCTGCCGGTGGTGTGCCAGATGACCCCGCCGGTGCGCATCCCCTGGTGGTTGAGGTGGGCTACCCGGTTGAGAGTGGCTTTGATGGAGAAGTATTGCTGGTAGCGGGCAATCTTTTTGACCCCGCCGTCGTAGACGATGAATTGGTAGACCAGCTCCAGCAACCGTTCGGGACGGAGCAGGCTGTAGAGGGTGCGATCCTGGGCCGTGGGCAGCCGTTCGCCCGCCTGTGCCAGCTCGTCAAAGTGGCGGCGGATGGCGGCGGCATCGTCACGGTGGTTGTAGAGGCGATCTTTTTCGGTTGGGGAGAGGGGGCGGTTGATGAGGGGGTGGAGGGTGGCGTCGAGGCCTTGCCCCCCCTCAGTCCCCCCCACAGGGGGGGAAGCTTTAGCCCTTGGCCCCCCCTCAGTCCCCCCCACAGGGAGGGAAGCTTTAGCCCATCGCCCTGGGCCTTCCTCTTGCCACACCGACCAAAATTTCCTGGGTGTGCCGGTGGTGGCGTACAGGGCGTCGTTTTTACTGACGGCCAGGAGGAGTTGGGAGTAGATGAAAAGGTTGGGGATTTGGTCGGCTTTCTGGTTGCGGATCATCTGGCTGATGGCCTCGGTCACGGCTTTGTCGCCGTGTTTGTCCAGGTCGGGCCGCTTGCACTCGATGACGACCAGGGGGATGCCGTTGACAAAGCAGACGATGTCGGGCCGGCGGGTCTCTTTGCTGAGCCGTTTTTCCACGGCAAACTCGTCGGTGACGTGGTAGAGGTTGTTCTCCGGGTACTGCCAGTCGATGTAGCGCAGGGAGTAGCTTTTGGTATCGCCGTCGATGGTCTGGCGCAGGCTGGTGCCCAGGGTCAGCAGTTCGTACAGCCGCTCGTTGGTGCTGACCAGGCCGTCGTACATTTCGCCTTTGAGGGTTTCGATGGCCTGCTTGATGTTGGCCGGAGAGAAGGCGTAGCGCCGGCCCTTGACCTCAATCCAGTTGAAGATTTGCAGCCGCTCGACCAGAATCTCCTCCAGGATGACGTTGCTCAGTTTGCCACCGCGCCGGGCCAGGGCTTCGTCGGGGGTGAGGTAGCGGTAGTCCATAGCCATGAGCAATTGCAGGGCCGGTATTTGGGAGATCAATTCTTCACGAAAGGCTAACGACGTCGCCATGATCTTGCTCCGGTGATCTAAGCCCCAAATTTTGGGGTAGCTGGGGCATCCCCATGCCCCAAATTTTCATCAGGGTAGCTGGGGCATCCCCATACCCCAAATTTTAGGGTAGTTGGGGCATCACCATGCCCCAAATTTTAGGGTAGCTGGGGCATCCCCATGCCCCAGCAGTGGCCTGGGGATGCCACCCCGCCTAAAGCGCCCCCCGTCGAAACAAGGGGGCGTATGTAATCGTTGGGGGAGCGTTCCAAATCAGTAAACGGATAGGTAACGGCGACCGCAGGGAGTGCGGATACTGGCCAAGTAAAAACTTTGGTGAAAATTAGTGTCAATTCGTGGCGAAAAATCAAATCCCATTTTGTGGACCCACCACCTGATGGAACATTAGTTCTTTTTAACTTGCGAGAGATTATAACAGGTTACTAGCGTTATGTCAAAACCTATCCCTCAGCCCCTGCCCACAGGGAGAGGGCCAGGGTCAGGGAAACCTCCCCGCTTTGACTCTCCCTGCTCCGCAGGTATACCTGACCCTTCCCCAAACTTTGTTTCTCCACGCCCCCCTGATTGAGGAGACCGGCGGCAGCCACGGCCTGCATGAGTTGGGTCTGCCGGAAGCAGCCAGCGCCCGGCCCCAGGCCACCTTCCATTCATCCTTCATCCCTCATCCTTCATCCTTTACTTTCACTCTCACCTTGCCCATCAACAACTGCTGCATCAAGCCCTTTTTCTGCCACTGCAGCGCCGCGAGTTTTTGTTGCAGCAGGTCTATTTCTGCATCGCAGGTTTGCAAAGTATTACTAATCTTTTCTCTTTCAGCGATGGCTTTAGGCCAAAAAAGTTGAAGCTTTTTAACATCCGACGAGTTTATCGCTGGATAGTTAGAACCGACCAAAAGTGCTTGTGCCTGCCGAGAAATCGCATCCCCATATAAAGATTGATAGATGAAATTTGAGTCCGAAGGTATCTTTGGCGATATCAAGGCAAACCCAGTTGAACACAGTACATCTCTCGGCTCAAAATCACAGACGGCAAAGCCAAGTAAATATGGGCGTACAGTAGACATAATTACATCGTGTTTGTGCAAAACGCGACGAGCTCTCGACGGTAAATCTCCGAACCTCTGACGTTCTTGAGGAAACAAGATAGTCCCTTTATCTACCGATGATAAATCAATATAAAAATAGGTGTGATCTAGATCTGAATTCTCCCTTAAAGTTTCGATATTTACATTGGCTACATCTTCAATGTGAACTATGTCCCAATCCGTAGGTAGCTCTCCAAATTTCGTTTCTTGCTTGGCCTCGGACTGAATAAACTTCCCAAACCTCACCTTCCCCGTGAGCAATTGCTGCATCAGAGCTTTTTTGCGGCGCTGCCGGGCCTGGATGAGCCTTTCGGTGAGGGTGATGGCCTCGTCCCACGCGCCCAGGATCTCGGCAATTTTACGCTGTTCGGGGAGGGGGGGGAGGAGTATTTCGACTGAATAAATTCGCGATGGAGATGTATGTCTCACTTTGGTACCACTGGCCGTTGCATGAATTTGAGTCCTGACGCAGCGAAAGTTAAATAGGTGATAGAGGAATTTTTTACTAACTTCAGTCTCATTCAGATTAGTGACTAGACCGAGCCGTTGGTTATGGAGGTAAAGATTTCCTTCGGGGATAAGTATTGAACTTCCCAACAGTCCTGGGGCTTGTTCAGTCATTGCAATCAATAAGTCTCCACGCTTCAGGATGTATTCCAGTGGAAAATCACCCGTGTAGTATTTTTCTTGATTCCCCTTTAATCTAAAGCCTCCTTCCTCGTAAAAGTTACCTGGCGTCAACAAAATATATGGGCCATTGTTGGAAAAATATTCGCTCTTGAACGCATATCCGTGTTTAATCTGGAATAGGTTCCCAAGGCGACATTTTCTCCAACCCTGTACCACTTTTTTCGGTCTCACACATTACCTCCGATAATTGGTTAACTTCTTTGGCTCTTTGGGATTTTCCGTGGCGCTCGGCCCGGATTGACAAATCCGGGCCTACATCTTGTGGCAAAAAATGGCTATGCCACGATATATCGGGGATCTGTCCGATCCCCTCTGAGCGATTCCACGGAAATTCCTGAAGAACCACTTCTTTTTGGGTTTTTAAGTGATTACATCTCCCCTTCTCATTTCTCCGCGTTTTCCGCGTCTCAGCGGTGCGTTATGCTTTCCTTAAACAGCCCCAACTCCTCTAAATATCACCTCATCTTCGCCTGCACCTCAGCCAATTCTACCTCCCCCCTCCATCCCAGCCGGGATCGCTGAAACATCAAACGCTTGTTCCATCATTGAAAAAAAGCGTCTTCAACTCCCTGGCCAAAGCATTTTGCTTTCTACCTACAGGACGGGAAGAAACACGGACAGATATTTTTTTAGGGAGTTCCGAAATTTAAATCATCCCAAAACTTTCGGCGGCGTGAAGCGTAAAACGTGAAACGTGAGGGTTTATGGCGTAAAAACATCACGTTTCACGCTTCACGTTTCACGGAGTTGGGAC